>NZ_CP054301.1:1620000-1920000 GCF_013372285.1 Marinomonas primoryensis
AGAAAATGACTAAGCAGCAATGGATTGGTGGCGCTATGATTGTTATTAGTGTGGTTCTTGTGGTGACATCGACAATAAAGTGAGGGAAATATGGAGTCGAATAAAATCAATTATGTGGAATTGCCTGCGCGTGATTTGGCATTAAATAAAGTGTTTTTCAGTCAAGTATTTGGTTGGGGTTTTAAAGATTATGGTCCCGAGTACGCTGCATTTGAAAATGCGGGATTGGATGGTGGTTTTTTTCAAGCTGACTTTTGTTCGCGACCACAAAGTGGTGCTGCGTTGGTGATACTGTTTAGTGATGATTTAGAAGGCGCGCTCAATAGGGTGACGTCAGCGGGTGGCACGATAGAGCAAGAAATCTTTGAGTTCCCTGGTGGCCGCAGATTTCACTTTTTAGACCCATGTGGTAATGAATGGGCAGTGTGGGGCGAGCTGAGCTAATTAAGTCATTCTAATTAGCAGGTCAGCTATATTAAGCGTCTTTTTTTGCTTGTTCTTCGGTAGTGGTTGTTTCAACCGTCTCAATGTCTGTTGTTTGTGTTGCGGCTTCCGCGGCTATTTTTTCGCGTTCGGCTTTAGAAATGTACTTAGGTTTCGCCTTTTTAGGGTTAACTTTTAAGTTAGCTTGTTTCATTCGCTTGTCGTATACGTCTTTGATTTTTTTACGGCGGTTCATTTGATGCGTTCCTAAATGATTCTGTTGTTTAATAGCATTGCTCAAGAATGACATTCAAGGAACCAAAAAAAAAGCCCTGATCAACGATCAGGGCTTTTTATGTTGGTACCAGTAGGCGGACTCGAACCGCCACACCCGAAGGCAACGGATTTTGAACTTATACTGTCTTTACAAAAGCCCTTGAAAATCATAGTCTTATGTAGTTATTTAAAGTTGCTATACAACTTACTATACAACTATTTACATAAGAGATTGCCATATGGTAGCAAAATACGAGCGTTTAGCGAAGAGTTTAGCTATTTATAGAGTTAAAAACTCAAATAATTTTTACGCTCGTATACGAGTGAATGGAGTAGAAATTAAGCGAAGCTTAGGAGTGTCAGACGAAGACGAAGCGAAGTTCAGAGCTTGGGAACTCCGTTCCGAACTCGAAAACCGAAATAAGCAAGGATTAGCTATTTTAGCTAATAAAAAAATTTACATTGAAGATATTGTAAATAATGTAATTATTCAGTTAGATAGTAAAAAAACACAGCTACAAATCTATAAAGACTATAAAACAGTCTTTTCAAATTTTATCATTCCATTCTTTAAAAATGTCGAAATCGTTGATTTTACAACTAAAAAAATAAGGGATTATTTTGATAGTCAAGAATTATCTGTCACGAGAAAAAATATTAATAAAACTTGTTTTAAAATGATACTGGAATATTTAGAAGAAGAAAAAATAATTAAGAAAAATGATATTCCTATAATTCCGAAGGTAAAATCTTTTAAAGTTGAGGCAAGAGACGCTTTTAATGATGAAGATTTAAAGATTATTTTAGAGCATCTACCAAACTTTCACGAAATCGAAAAAAATGGACGAAAAGCTAATTTTAAGACTGTTGAATACAGAAAAATACTTAATGAATATTTTCTAATATTATTAGAAACGGGATTGAGGACTGGCGAAGAATTTATAAATTTACGTTTTAATGATATCAAGAAGAAAAAACATTCTTACTACAAAGATGATTTATTGATAGAAAATGATAATTACCTTGTGAAAATCAGCAAAGGCAAGACGAAAAAATATTCGAATGGTCGTGTTATTGCTTTAAGTTCAAAAGCTATTAACTCAATTGTTAATATTGGAAAAATCACACAACAAGATAAAAATATTACAATTGACAACTTTATATATAGTAATAAATTGATTTTAGAAACTTCTTTTAATAAAATCGCAGAATTTAGCGATATTTTTAAACAATTCACAGATTATTTAAAAGAAAGTAATTTAATAAATACTCATTATACTTTATACAGTTGTCGCCATACGTTTATAACAAAAAGACTTATGCAAGGCGTAGATATTTATCTAATTGCGAAATACGTTGGTAGTTCGGTTGAGATGATAGAGAAACATTATGATAATTATAAATTATCACAGCAGGCGCATATAGATAGTTTGACAGATTTTAATCGCAATGAATTAGAATTAAAAGCTATTCTAAATAATGTATCTTATACGGATTATGATGATATACCGCCAGATCCTACGGAAGCTGAATTATTAAGTTTTTATAATCAAGCTGAAGAATTTTTCAAACATAACAAATAACCCCTAAATTTCATTTCCAGAAGGGCACGAAGTGCCTTTTTCTTTTCCCTTTCTCTTTTTTTATATTGATTTGACAGATCAATCAAATATGCTAAATGTATTATATTGCAAGTAGAAGGTTGGGTTCCCCATCCTAACTTGATTTTCTCCGAAAATATGAAATTTAATAAATTAAATTTGAGAGATAGATATAAAATAAAATAACTTTCCGCATTGGCATTTGGATAAGTTTTAGACATAAAAGGGATAGAAAATGGAAAACAAAAATAAAAATAATAGAAGAAAAAGTATTCATATAAGATTAGATGATTCAACTTATGAATTACTAAACGAGCAGAAAAGAAATTCAGGTTTTAAAAGTTGGGAAACTTTAATTATTCATTATATGAATAGCGGAAAAGGCTTTAAATCTGTTTACGTAGATAAAGAAGGACATTCTTTAAAAGTATTAAATCATCTGATCAAATACGGAAATAATTTAAATCAACTTGCAAAAGTAGCAAATGAAAGAAAATCATTAAATGATGATGATCTTAAAAAAATTAAAGATTTTTTAAGTCAAGGTATTAAAGCAAAAAACTATTTTACAAAACACGTAAAGCAAGCGGGAAGGGGGAAATAATGACTATTTTCTCACTAAAACACGAAGCTACAACAATTAAGCAATTAAAAAAAGTTATCAAATATAACAGCAATGACAAGGTAGGATTGAATAATACAAACAATCCAAGATTAATTTCTGTTAGTTCTAACTGTGGTTATTGTTCAAATGTAAACGACGAAAACGAATATAACCAGCTCGTAGAGAACTTTATTTTATCAGTTGATGCTAATTCACAACTATCTAAAAATTCACGTCAAAAATACCTATACGAGCATTCTGTAATATCATTTTCAAATGATGATGATGAAAGATTAGGTATGGCTAACGCTTTAAAATTAGCAATAAAAACAGCTAAAAAATACGATCCTAATTTTGAAAAAACGCCATATATGATATGGCCGCAGGTCGATAGTGGAAAGCTTCACTTCCATATTGTGAGAGGTTATCACGACGAGTTAGGCAACTATCATAGACAAAGCAATTCGGGCTTAAAAAGACAGTCAGCAGTGCAGAAAATAGAGAAAGAGAATAAATTAACACTTACTGGAAAAAATAACCCTGATAATTACATATGGAAAATAGACGTAAATAATAAGAAAAAGAAAATATATGTCCCAAATTTGAATGATGATCATAAAAAAATAGCTAAAAATAAAGCTATCGATTACAACTGTAAAATAGACGAATTAGGCAATATTAAATATTCTTTGAAAACAAAAGAAAATAAATTAAATTCATCTATAAATAAGAATAAAGACATTCACAGAAGTAATAAAAAAAAGGTTAATAATAAAATAAATGTAATATATGGGAAAATAACTGAATTAGAAAAGCCTATTAAATACAGTGTTTTTAAGAAAGTTAAAAACTGGTTTACTGATCAAGTAAAAATAGACAAAGAATATAATGAAAATTTAATTAAAAATAATGAAAACAAAGTTTCAAAATTAGAAGGTATGATAAAAGATGATTGGCGTATTAAAAATAATACTCATCGTAAAATTCTTGGTAAAAAAATAATCAATGAGAGAAAAATTAATGTTGTTAATAATGAAGAAAAATATATTTTAGATAAAAAAGATGATCTTTTAAATAATGATGATATTTTTTCAAATCTTAAAAACACTGTTAATAATGCTTATCGAAGTTCTAAAACGACACAAGAATTTATTGATATACTAAATGATAACAAGATAGAAATATTTTTAAATATGAGAGAGAACGGCACTGGTGGCATAACGTATACATCATTAAATGATGATATTTCGCTTGCAGGCGGAAAAATTAACTCATATTTGACATACGGTAAGATTAAAAAAAATGATGCTGATTTATTCGAATACTTAACTAATAGAAGCTTTAAAAATGATGAAAAATTAAGTATTAGTAATGATTTCGATGTTAAAAATATAAACTATAATTATAAGCAAGTTAAAAATAATGATGGTTCAATGTCAATTTTCTATAATAAAAAAGATGAAGAAAAAAGACCAAACAACTTTAATTTAAAGATAAGCCAAGATAAAAAAACAATATCATTAAGCCCAAATTCAAATCCTTTCGATTTAGAATTGACTTATAAAATAGCAAAGGAGAACGGCTGGAAGGGTGCAAGTTCACAAAACAAAGAACTTACTTTAAAATCTATGAAAGTTGCATATAAAAATAATAAAGATGATTTATTTTTCTTTCAATTAGAAAATTCTTCAATCTCTCTTGATGATGTTAAAATTGTTGTTTTAAGCGAAAAAATGAGCAATTCAAATTTAATTAATCTCTATGATAATAAATTAACTAATAATAGTATTGATGAGCAAAGAAAATTTGTATTATCAAAATTAAATAATAAATATGATACTGATTATGTTCTTAATGAGTTAAATAAAGATAGATCATTAAAAAGTATATTAAATGATAAAGACGACTTATATATTTTAAAAATAGATCATAAAAACGATCTAAATAATAATGTTAAAAATGAAAATTCAAATAAAAGGCGCTATAAATTTTAATAATAAAATTTATAGTGTTCTTCTAATGTTGGTGAATTTTTGTTAACAGGGTATTTATATTTGACTTCTACATTTAAGCTTTTAAAAGCTTGTTTAATTTTGAATATTCTTCTATCTCTTCGCTCAATTTTATACAAATCTAAAACTTTAAATAAATAATTTACGTCTAAATAACCACTAGGCTTCATTGCTAAAATCATCGCTAGTTTAGTTGTTCTTATATCTTTTATGCTTTTCAATGTTTTTAACTCTAATTTATTAAAACCACTTTTTTTCATCGTTTTTATATATGTATCAGTAAAAGTAAAACTTATAGTTTTATTTTCTAAATCATAATCAATCAAATCAAAGAATTTTGAAATTATTATATGATGCGTCAACAAGAATTTTTCAATATAAATAAAACTTAAAGTAGCTCTACACAAATAACTATCACTCGCAAAAAAGTTTTTTAATGAAAAAGTCAAATAGTTTTCATCTGTTTTGTTATTCTTATAAATCATCGTTGCGTTTGATAAGATCGCAACAAATAGTTTAATGTCGTGATTTTGTTTAAAATCAAATAATTCATAATGTAGTTTGTTTTCTCTGTTCATTAATTCTCTCGCTATTGTAAAGTATTCGATCATTTTATATATTCCTCATTATATAATTTTAAAAATTAAACAGTGAAGAAATACATTATTTCAAATTTAATTATTGACTTTATAACAATTAAATGTATATTAATTTATATCTTCTTGCCGGAAGTTTAATTTTTTTAAAAGTCGCATTCATTTATTTGAATGCGATTTTTTTTGTTTATAATTTCAATTAATCATATTTTTTTAAATTGTCAAATTATGTATTAAAGTGTTGGGTCAAAAAGCTTAATTGTGGTGTGTGTGATTGAAAATAAAAGCTTAATTGTGGTGTGTGCAAAGTAAAATAGTGGTGGATGAAGAAGTAAAATAGTGGTGGATGAAGATGTAAAATAGTGGTGTGCTAATAATATAGATTACTAACTAATGTAGATTAGTAACTGATTTAGAATTTTTAATATAGATAAAAAGAACTTAAATTTTCTTTCTTTTATCTTTCGCAAAGTGACGCAAAAAACAAAAGTAAGACTTATTAAGTGCATAAGAGATTTAAGAGATATGCCCTTCGGGCTTTTCTGGAAGTGCGGAAGAGCGTAGCGATGACCGTAAAAAGCGTTTAAATGATGTTTTAAGCGTGTTTTTTATTTCTTTGATATGATTGGTTAAGATATTAAAGAGATATGCCGCAAGCGGCTTTTCTGGAAGTGCGGAAGAGCTAAGTGATGATCATATAAGCGTTTAAACGATGTTTTAAGTGTATTGTGTGAATTTATAATTCGACAGACCTTGAAAAAGAATCTAATAGTGTTTAATTTACTAATAAGCTTACAAAAGACGGCCTGTGTCAATTATTTCTAAGGTTTAAGTCTCAATCTTAAGATTCTGTTGTTGCACTATTAATTATTTTATTTAAGGATTTAAAAAATGCGTTTAATATTCACTTCTTTATTGATTCTATTTTTTTGTTCAGGATGTAAAAGCACAGAAAACTTAATTAGTTCATACAAAGAATCATTAAAGTCTCCAGAGCAAAAAACAAACGAAAGTATTGATCAATGGATTAGTTCTAAAGATTTGGAGATTTTAAAAGAATTTAATTATTCAATGCCATTTTCAATTGGTAATTCTATTAAATATATTAAGGAGGATGATTTAATAACTTTCTATAAGCGCATAGATTCAATGAAGGAAGATTTTATAATAAAATCTAAAAATTATGAAAATGATATGCCTAAACTTTTAGAGTTGTACCGATCTATTGATAGTGTGATTTATAGTTTTAACGTGACAAGAAACTTTATTGATAGTGTTGTTGAAAAACATGCAAATGAGTTTGAGAATTATAAATCTGATAATAATATCGGTTTTTATGATTTGTTTAACTATTGTGATGCTAATAACATAGAATCTAAAGATTGCATGGAAAGAAATGGAATTAAAGAGATTCTTTTTTCTAATTTAATAAGTGAAAATAATAATTATGATCAGTATATAAAGAATTTGAATAGGGAAATCTTTTCGTTAAAAGAAGTTATTAGGGATATTGCTATTAAAGGTAAAAATCATGAGAAGAAAATATTTCTAACTAATGCTAAATTGAATGGTTGTGAAAAAGCTAAAGATCTAAATTTTCGTGAGAATAACAGTCTCTCTGATTTGATTGGTTTTGATTATTTTAAGCCGAATGATCAACTTATATATGAACTAAAAGGTTTTAAGATTTCTCAATCTCTTTCAAATGGTCTCCTATTATCATCTACTTCAATGCGTAATTATTCAACACCGTTTATATTTGTAGATTTATCTGGTTTATATGCTGATGATTATGTATTTGATAAAGATGAAGAATATGTTTGCTATTCTGGCATTAAAGAATATAAATCTATTTTAGGGGTAATTAAACGAGTTAATTCTTTTCATGCTATTAAGGATGATAATAAATATTACTTTTTAAAATAATATTTATTATTTGAATTACATATAAAAAGACCTTGAAGGTCTTTTTTACTGTTTAAAATCGTATTATTTATCTTTTAATATACGAATTAGTTCCAGAAAACCCTTTTTAAATTCATAAAAAAGCCCCAATAAAGGGGCGTTTTTTTAGTTGGTAGCGGTAGCCAGACTCGAACTGGCACACCCGAAGGCATCGGATTTTGACATTTTCACGGACTATATCATCACCCTAAAAAATAGGGGCTGGACGCTTTTTCATTAAGATATTAATACTTAACTAATTCCTGTTATTAAGCCTATTCGCATAAGCTCAGGTAGTCTCTGAACCTTCCCAGACTCCGTGGGCTTGGCTGCTGATTGTCTCGTCAAAGATTTTCCAGCAATTCATCCAATTTAATCGACTTTCTTACGAAAGAAGCGGACTCGTTTATTTTTTCTTTCACTCTATTAGAGTGTTTTCAGACACAGATTAATCCGACGTGTCTACCAATTCCACCATACCGCCAACAATTCCAAAAGCTATACAACAGTTATACAACTTTTTTTATCTTTTTCAAAACTATAAGTTGATGTTTTAAAAGAATATTTTCTTAAAAAAATGATAAACCGTTTCGATTTTGAATCCGTCGTGTCTACCAATTCCACCACACTGGCCTTGAAAAAGGTGAGGCGTATTCTATGTTATTTCTGAAATAAGTCAATGGATATGGAAGTTATTTTTATCTTTTTAATATGACGTCGCTTGGAAGTACCTTTTTACGTGATTTTTCGATAAAATGCCGGGTCGTTTTTTCTAGGTAGTGTTCCCTATCATGCTCGTTTCCGATTATCACTTTGATTTACCTGATTCATTGATTGCAAACTATCCAACACCGGATAGGACTGCCAGTCGGTTGTTGCACCTTGATGGCCCCAGTGGCGAGGTGGTTCATCGTCAATTTCCTGATGTATTAGATTTGGTGCAGCCGGGTGATTTGATGGTGTTCAACAATACTCGAGTGATTCCTGCTCGCGTGTTTGGGCAGAAAGAGTCTGGCGGGAAAATTGAGGTATTGGTAGAGCGGGTAATTGGTACGAACGAAGCGTTGGCACATATTCGCGCTAGTAAGTCGCCAAAGGAAAACAGCAAGCTGATTTTAGGGCAGGATAAAGGTGAGCAGATTGAAGTGACTATGTTGGGTCGCTCTGGTGCTTTGTTTCATCTTGCCTTTAATGAACCAGTGCTTGACGTGTTATCTCGTGTTGGTCACATGCCGCTGCCACCTTATATTGAGCGTCCTGATGAGGACAGTGATCAGGAGCGCTATCAAACCGTTTATAATCAAAAGCCCGGTGCAGTTGCAGCCCCAACGGCGGGTTTGCATTTTGATGATGAATTGTTAGAAAAGCTGAAGGCAAAAGGGATAGAAGCGGCGTTTGTCACCTTGCATGTGGGTGCAGGAACTTTTCAACCAATGAAAGTGGATAATGTAAAAGACCACATTATGCACGCGGAGTATGTTGAAGTTGAGCCCAGTGTGGTTGAGCAAGTGAAGGCCGCGAAAGCCCGCGGTGGTCGAGTGATTGCAGTGGGGACAACCAGTGTTCGCAGTCTTGAATCGGCCAGCCAAAGTGGTGAGATCGCTCCAATGCAGGGCGATACCAGTATTTTTATCTACCCGGGTTATGAGTTTAAGACGGTGGATGCTTTGGTGACGAATTTTCACTTGCCTGAGTCTACGCTCATTATGTTGATTAGCGCGTTTGCTGGGTACGATCACGTTATGTCGGCGTATCAAGCGGCAGTAGAGCAGAAATATCGATTTTTTAGTTATGGCGATGCCATGTTTATTACACGAAATACGCAGGCTTCAGGCCCGCAAAGTGAGGAATAAGACGAATGTCTGATAAGCGTCCAGAATGTTTTATGGATTTTGATCTTCATACCACGTCAGGAAAGGCGCGTCGTGCAACGCTGACTTTTCCTCGAGGTAAGGTTGAAACGCCAGCGTTTATGCCGGTAGGGACTTACGGCACAGTAAAAGGGATGTTGACCAAAGACATCGAAGAAATTGGTGCGGACATCATTTTGGGTAACACGTTTCATTTATGGCTTCGTCCGGGAACGGACGTGGTAAAAGCTCATGGTGACTTGCATGACTTTACCCAATGGAAAAAGCCAATTTTAACCGACTCTGGTGGTTTTCAGGTTTTTTCATTGGGCGAAATGCGTAAAATCACCGAAGAAGGTGTGAGCTTTCGTTCTCCGATTAACGGATCGAAAGTGTTTTTGAGTCCTGAGATATCGATGCAGGTTCAAAAAGATCTTGGTTCTGACGTCGTGATGATTTTTGATGAATGTACCCCGCATCCAGCAACAACTGACGTAGCAGCAACATCGATGCGTAGAAGTTTACGGTGGGCTCAGCGTTCTAAAGACGAGCACGGAGAGAGTCCTTCTGCGTTGTTTGGTATCATTCAGGGCAGTATGTACGAGAACTTACGCGAAGAGTCTTTAGAAGGTCTTGTTGATATTGGCTTTGATGGCTACGCTATTGGCGGTTTGTCAGTGGGTGAGCCAAAAGAAGAAATGATGAAGGTGTTGGATTTTGTTACCCCTAAAATGCCAGCGGATAAACCTCGCTATTTGATGGGTGTCGGCAAGCCAGAAGATTTGGTGGAAGGCGTTCGTCGTGGTGTTGATATGTTCGACTGTGTCATGCCTACTCGTAATGCGCGTAATGGTCATCTGTTTACCTCGGATGGTGTTGTTCGTATTCGTAATGCTCAGTATCGTGAAGATATCGGGCCATTAGACAAAGAATGTGATTGTTACACTTGTAAAAACTTTTCTCGGTCTTATTTACATCACTTGGATAAGTGTAAAGAAATGGTAGGGGCTCAATTAAATACCATTCATAACTTACGTTATTACCAAACACTCATGGCGGGATTGCGTCTGGCTCTAGATGAAGGTAGATTTGACGCCTTTGTTGATGAGTTCTATGCAAAGCGTGGCTTAGATGTGCCAGTTTTGAGTGAATAATAAACAAATTATGCAGATTCTTTAAATAAAAGGATCGCAACAGTTTCATAAACCATTGGAGAGTTAACACATGATCTCATTGATCTCACCAGCGTATGCTGAAGGCGGACTAGCGGCAGATGGAGGTATTTTTAACCTTGTATTGCTTGCGGGTTTTGTCGTCATTTTTTACTTCCTTATGTGGCGCCCACAAGCAAAGCGTGCGAAAGAGCATAAAAACTTGATCGCATCTTTGGCTAAAGGTACTGAAGTAGTAACTGGCGGTGGTGTATTGGGTAAAGTATCTAAAGTAGATGATAACTACGTAGTACTTGAAGTGGCTGAAGGCGTTGAAATGAAATTTCAAAAGTCTTCTGTTGCTGCTGTATTGCCTAAAGGAACGTTAAAGTCTATTTAACTTTCTTAGAAAAGCGCCTTCTCTAGGCGCTTTTCTTTTTTATCGATCCATTCAAATTTTTTAGGTGTAAAGGATTTTTCATGCTTAACAAGTACCCCTTGTGGAAGTATTTGCTAATTCTTCTTGTTTTGGCTTTGGGGCTACTCTATGCCTTCCCAAATCTTTATCCGGATGATCCAGCGCTACAACTATCTACCCAAAAAGCGACTTCTGTTGTTGATGAGCAAGCTTTGCTGAGAGCGACAAGTGCGCTTTCAAAAGCAAATATAGAATTAAAAGAAGCAGAGCTTACTTCTGCTGGCGGTACCTTGCGCTTTAATAGTGGTGAGGACCAACTTGCTGCCAAGCCTGTCGTGGCGGCAGCATTGGGTGATGATTTTGTAACAGCATTGAACCTTGTTCCTACTACACCGGACTGGCTGTCCTCTTTGGGGGCGGGTCCTGCTAAGTTAGGTTTGGATCTTCGCGGCGGTGTGCATTTCTTGTTAGAGGTGGATACCCCAGCGGCCCTTAAGCAAAAGCTTGAGGTCAGTGCGAGTGAAATGAAGGCGTCGTTGCGTAAGAGTCGTGTGCGTTATCGCAGTGTCGATATTGAAGACGGTGTGCTTTCGATTCGTTTCTTGCAAGAGGTCGATTTGTCGTTGGCGGAGAATTTGTTGAAAGATGAATTCCCTGACTATCGTTATGGTACTCATCAAGATGAAGCTGAATTTTACTTAGACATCAGCTTTACTGAAGCGTCGAAGAAAGAAATTGAATCCTATGCTTTACAGCAAAACTTAACGACTTTACGTAACCGTGTAAATGAACTGGGTGTGGCTGAGCCATTGGTGCAGCGTCAGGGCAGTAATCGTATTGTTGTTGAGTTGCCAGGTGTACAAGATACCGCAGCGGCAAAACGTATCATCGGTGCGACAGCTAATCTAGAGTTCCATTTAGAAGCGGGTTTGGATGATAGCGGGTCAGATATAGAGACTCTGACTTTTCGTGATGGTAGTGGTCGCACTGCGCGTTTAGAGCGTGATCTAATTATTACGGGTGACAGTGTTTCCGATGCGAGTTCGTCTTTTGATGAAAATGGCCAGCCTCAGGTCAACATCAGCTTGGACTCCAAAGGCGGTAAGCAAATGAGTAAAGTAACTCGTTCTGCTGTTGGTCGTAATATGGGTGTTGTGTTTATCGAGCATAAGTCTCGTAGTCGTTTTGTTGAAAATGAAGAAGGCAAAATGGAAGAAGTGCGTCGAAGCTACAGTGAGAAAGGTATTATCTCTTTAGCGACGATTCAAACAACGTTGGGCAACTCATTCCGAATTACAGGTTTGGACAGTCCGCGTGAATCTTCTGAGTTGGCTCTTTTGCTTCGTGCCGGTGCTTTGGCTGCGCCAATTTATTTTGTCGAAGAGCGTACCATTGGGCCGAGTTTGGGGGCAGAAAATATTCAGCTTGGTGTTAGCTCTGCTCAAATCGGCTTATTGGTTGTGATGTTGTTTATGCTGGTTTATTACAAGGTGTTTGGTATTTTTGCCAATGTCTCGTTGGCCCTAAATATCATTCTTTTGATGGCGTGTATGTCTATCATGGGAGCAACACTGACACTGCCTGGTATCGCGGGTATTGTACTGACCATGGGTATGGCGGTGGACGCCAACGTGTTGATTTTCTCTAGGATAAAAGAGGAGTTGGCAAGCGGTGTTGGCAGCCAGCAGGCAATACATTCTGGTTTTAACCGCGCCTTTACGACTATTTTAGATGCCAACATTACGACATTGCTTGTTGCTGTTATCTTGTTTGCAGTGGGTACGGGTCCGGTGAAAGGTTTCGCGGTGACGTTGTCGCTTGGTATTCTTACTTCGATGTTTACGGCGATTGTTGTGACGCGTGCGCAGGTGAATCTTGTGTATGGCGGCCGTAAAAATAAGAAACTGTATATTTAGGAGAGCGCCATGAAAGTGACAAATATTCCATTTATGGCAATGCGTAAAATCGTGGCTATTTTTTCGATTACGTTGATCCTAATTTCTCTTGGTTCTTTAGCGACTAAGGGGTTGCAATTCGGCTTGGACTTTACGGGCGGCACCTTGGTTGAGGTGACTTATGATGAGGCTCCTAACCTAGACGATGTTCGTGAGTTGTTAGGCAAAAACGGCTATGGCGATGTGGTTGTGCAGAACTTTGGTTCGTCAACCGATGTTGTGGTTCGTATGGCTAACTCTTATACGCCAACACTGGGTGATGAGGTGTTGTCTACACTTCAGAGTGATGGGACCAATAAGGTTTTGCTTCAGCGATCTGAGTTTGTTGGCGCTCAAGTGGGTGAGGAGTTACGTGAGCAGGGTGGCTTAGGTATGTTACTCGCCTTGGCTGTCGTCATGATTTACGTTGCGGTGCGATTTCAGTTTAAGTTTTCGCTTGCCTCTGTAGCGGCGCTTGTTCACGATGTCATTATCACTTTGGGCTTTTTCTCAATATTTGAGGTGGAGTTTGATTTGACGGTATTGGCTGCATTGTTGGCCGTCGTTGGGTATTCGCTTAACGATACTATTGTAGTGTGTGACCGTATTCGCGAAAACTTCCGTATCATGCGGGATACTGAGCCGTATGACCTTGTCAATGAATCGATTAACCAAACGCTGGGTCGTACTTTAATTACGTCATTAACGACCTTGTTTGTGTTGGTTGTATTGTTTGTGGCTGGTGGTGAAGCGATACATAACTTCTCTATGGCTTTGTTAGTAGGGATAGTTGTTGGTACTTATTCTTCTGTTTTTGTAGCGGCAAACTTATTGCTCGCGTTGGATGTGAAACGAGAAGACCTTGTTCCAGCACCAAAAGAAGAGCTAGAAGACGACTTGCCATAACCTAGTGTTGTGATTTCTTCGAGTACAAAAAAAGCCTGCTTCATATGAAGCAGGCTTTTTTATTGGGGGTTGTGTGGTGTTTACTTCTCTTTGATTTGTCCAAAATGCATGCCCATCTTAGTAGGTGTTTCTGCTTGTATGGACTCCTCCCATTTGACGGCGTCTTTTCCAAACAAAACGATGGCGGTAGAGCCAAGTTTGAAGCGTCCCATTTCCTCGCCTTTTTTGATTTCAATTTTATTTAGTTCGCTGTAATCCCAAGTCACTACGTTTTTATTGAATGGTGTAACTTGTCCCGCCCATGTGGTTTCTATGCTGGCTACGATCATAGCGCCTACCAATATTACCGCCATTGGGCCGGCTTCTGTGTCGAAAATACAAACCGTGCGTTCGTTACGAGCAAAGACGCTTGGAATTTGTTCGGCTGTTACTTTGTTCACTGAGAACAGCTTGCCAGGTATATGGATCATTTTCGTCAGTTTGCCGGTAAGTGGCATGTGTACACGGTGGTAATCTTTTGGAGAGAGGTAAACGGTTGCGAAAGAGCCGCCAAGGAATTGGTTGGATAGTGAAGCATCGCCACCTAAGAGGCTGGTCAGGCTGTAGGTGTGGCCTTTGGCTTGTAATAAAGTGCCGTGTTCTATTTCACCAAGTTGGCTGACTGCTCCGTCGGCAGGACAGACAATTCCGTTTTTTTGTTCGCATATTGGGCGCAGCTCTGAACGAATGGCTCGGGTAAAGAAGTCGTTAAAGTTGCGGTAAGACAAAGGGTCGCTATTAACTGCTTCAGACATGTCTACTTGGTATTTTTTGATAAATTGATTGATAAAGGTGTTTTTTACCCAAGTATTTTCGCATTCCGCAATGCGGCCAATGGTGCGAGACAGTGTTTTTTGCGGAGTGATATGTTGCGCAAAGGCAAAAAGTTGATCTTTAGTCACGGTATTTATCCTGAGTTATTGAATTTATGGTGTGCTGTGGCTGATTAAAGACACGATTTGTTTAAGGTTTTTGTAATCTTTCTCATTGAATTCTGTGCGGGTTTCTAGCCAAAATATTGCCATTTCATTTTTTGATGTCTGTGTTGAGGCAAGGATGAGGTGGCTATTGGTGTCAATTATTTGGTCAGCTGTATGTGGTAAGTCTTTTAATAGGTTGTCTAGCTTTTGTCCGGATAAGTGGCTTGCTGAGCGTTTTTTGGATAGTTTTTCAAACACGCTTGATTGTGAGCTCCATAAGATGGCTTTAATTATTTCTATGTTATAGCCAGATTGAAACATCGGAGATACTTTGTTGTTTGAATGCTTAAAAATAATACTGTGTTGTGCGTTTGGTATGGCTTGCTTGATTGTTTTCAGGGCAAGGTTTGCCTTCTGTTTTGTGTCTATGTCGCCTTTTTGACTGAGCGCTTTTTTCAGTGCTGAAATAGGAGATAACGTGACTTTTGTTTTTTGGTTGGGTGTGTTTTTGCCAGTGAATAGGTTGGGGTCAAGGAGTTGTTGTGCAAGAGATATTTTTCCACCGTTATTGTACAAAGTGGCGGCTTCGGTGCTTGCTAAATGAGCGGTATGGATGACCTCTCCAAGGCGACGATGCATGACTGTCGCGACGACACGGTAGAAAAAAGGCAGATTTTTAGAATCCCATCGCATCAAACTGGCTTCATGAGCAACCTTGTTTGCGCAATAAGAGAAGATGAGCGGGTTGTTGATTAAAATGGTGAGTCTTTTGTCTTCGGTAAAACCTGGTAATTCGTCTGGATGGTGAGCCAAATGCGCTAGGGCTTGCATTTCTTTTGCGTTAGGTATGTGTTTGGTTAGAAAAGACTCAATGACTTTTTGTGGTGTGCCCCAATGAGAGCAAAGGTGTACCGTGAGCTCATCAATGCGACACCCTAAAGTACTTAGCTCTGCTTGGCTGGCTTTTTCGCCTTGTTTGATTTTTTGCCTAATGGACATCATGGTTGGGTAGGCGTAGAACCACAACAGCCATCTTGCAGCATCACGAAAAAGTGTTATCCAAAATATATCATCTTCATGGCTGGTTAATTTTTCGATTGCCCAGTGTCTTGCTATGGTTGCTGCTTCGTAGCTGGTTTGTATTTCGCTTAAAAAAGCGGCTACATGAGGTATTTTTTGTGTTGTTTTAATGTCGTAGGGGGCGAATCGAGGAAACAGCTTGGCTATACCGTTCATTCCGACCATGGCGGCAGCATGAAACGGTGTTTTTATTTCGCTGTTTTTATTTGGAATGATTCGATTTGCTTCGTTAAGGATGGCGAAAGCCAATAGCGGATCTGATGCTATATTGGCTTGCATGCCATCAAGTGTGTCTTCCGTTCTTTTTATTTGGGTTTTAAGACGAGATAAATTGACGGCTTTAACCGGAAATTTTTTATTCTTAAGGAAATGAAGCCATTCATTTAGGCCAGAAGGTGACTTGTCTTTCATAGCTGGTTACATTAGTGACTCGGTTGTTTATGAGTGTATAAAGTGCTCTTATATTTTTTATCTCATTAATCATACTGTATATTGAGGTGAGAGCATACTTTGTCAGTATTAAGGAAGGGAATATGTTTGCGTTAGCTGGCGTACTGGTTGTTATCGTTAGTGTTGTATCGGGTTATTTGGCGTCTCATGGTAATATGTTGGCGTTATGGCAGCCTTTTGAAGTGATTATTATTTGTGGCGCGGCATTGGGCGCCTTCATGGTAGCGAATCCGCTTATTGTTCAGAAAAAAGTATTCACTATGCTGCCTCAGATTTTTTCTGGGAGCCGTCATAATAAGCGTTTTTACCTTCAGTTATTAGGTTTGATGTACTGTCTTTTTCAAAAAAGCCGCCAAGATGGTTTTTTGTCTATTGAGGAGGATATTGAGTCTCCTTTTACCAGTGAGTTGTTTAATCGTTTTCCTGATGTGGTGCGTGATCATGAGGTGGTAGAGTTTTTAACTGACAATTATCGGATCTTTACGTTAACAGGTCTGCCCGCTTATGAAATAGACGCCATTATGGACAATGAAATTGAGCAGATTCAAGAAGAGCTTATTGCTCCTAGTCATGCATTGAATCGTGTAGCGGAGGCTTTGCCTGGGTTTGGTATTGTTGCTGCGGTACTTGGTATTGTTATCACTATGGGGGCGATAGGTGGCCCATTAGAAGAGATTGGTTCACACGTAGCAGCGGCATTAGTCGGGACGTTTTTGGGTATCTTTTTTGGTTATGGGTTTGCTGGGCCGGCGGCTTCGCATTTGGAGAGCCTAGGAGCTCATGAGTTAAAAGCGTATTTGTGTATTAAAGCGTGTTTAAATTCGATTGTTTCTGGTTACGCACCGCCTGTAGCAGTCGAGACGGGGCGTAAGTTGCTACCTCCGGATATGCGTCCAAGTTTTATTGAATTGTCAGATGATCTTAAGCAATACCGCTAGTATGGGCTTATAGCAAGTTTTGGGGAGTGTTAGATGGCTTTAGGTTCTAATGGCCTGGTTATTCGGCGGGTTAAGAAAATCAAAAAAGTTGCACACCATGGTGGTGCTTGGAAAATAGCTTTGGCAGATTTTGCTTTGGCTATGATGGCTCTCTTTTTGGTTTTATGGATATTAAGTGTCGCCACGCCTGAAGAGTTGGCCAGTATTGAGGGGTATTTCCAAGATCCAATGGGGGCCTCTGTGGCAGGTTATAGTGCCAATCCTATCGATCTTGGTGGGAGTCCAGCAAAAAGTACGGAGAAAAAATTGGATTTACAGCTTCCTGAGTCTGGCAGTACTGATGTCGAGTCAAGAGATTTGCGTGCTGGGAATGGCCCTGATTCAGCGGATGCAAAAAGCATTAACGATATGGTGCAAAAAGAGATGGGAAGAATGAATATTCTACTCTCTGAGCAGCAAAATTTGCGTATTGAAGTAACACCTATTGGCGTTCGGATCACGTTATTGGATGATCCTGATGAGCCTATGTTTGAGCGCGGTAGTGCCCGAATGATGCCGGATATTGAAAATACTTTGCTTACTATGTCTTCCATCTTTAACAAGGTGGCCAATCCTATTGTGATTACGGGGCACACAGATTCATCAAGGTTTAGTGGTTCAGGTAGGTTGGATAATTGGGATTTATCAGCGTTACGAGCGAACGCTGCGCGTCGTATACTAGAGGAAGGTGGTGTTGAAGATGGGCGTATTGCTCAAGTAATAGGTTTATCAGACACTATACCTTACAACCGATTTGATACAGGTAGTGCTGAAAATAGACGAATCAGTATTACTTTATTGACAGATGAAGCTTATAAGAAAATGCTGGATCAAAATCTCCGTAATTTTGGAACCCCTGCCCAGCAATCTGATTTACAATTGTCTCCTGAAGCAATTTTTTAAAAGGCTTGATTTTCCCGAATAGACTGTTTAATTCTTAAGAAGCTTTGGAAGCGGTGCTCTGTTATTTCACCTTTATCTAATGCTTGAAGAATTGCGCATCCTGGTTCTTTTTCGTGAGCACAATCACGGAATCGGCAATAGCCAATATGTGGTTGAAATTCGATAAAACCATTCAGAAGTTCTTCCTCAGAGATATGCCATAAACCAAATTCACGTATTCCCGGAGAGTCAATAAGATCTCCGCCTTTTGGCATGTGGAATAGACGAGCTGTGGTTGTGGTGTGTACACCTTTTTTTCGTTTTTGAGAGAGTTCACCAATCGTAATATCTATATCGGGAAGTATGGTACCAATAAGGGATGATTTACCGACACCAGATTGTCCGACAAATACGCTGGTTTTATCTTGCAAGAAACTGTAAAGCGATTCCATGCCTTCTTGATGCTTGATTGATGTTCTGATTATTTTGTAATTTAGGTCTTCGTATGTCTTTAAAAGATTATCTAAGCTGGCTTGATTGCTGTCGTCTATTAGATCGCACTTGTTAAGTAGTATCACTGGAGGAATGCCAACGGTTTCAGCGGCAACTAGATAACGGTCAATTAAGTTTGCATGAGCGACAGGTTCCGCGGCAATCACAACGACAATGTGATCAATGTTGGCCGCAACGGGTTTCAATCTTCCGTGCATGTCTGGACGAGACAGTGACGTGTGTCTTGGTGTCGTGGCGACAACAACGCCGCCTTCATTTTGCTTAGGACGCCAGACAACTTTATCGCCTGTAACGAGTTGGCCTAAATTGGCGCGTAAATTACAGCGCGTGGAAATACCAATAAAGGGCTCTTGCGTACCTTCGACTTCGACTTGTGTGCCGAAGTGGGAAATGATCATACCTTCGGTTTCGGGTCCAAGATCAGATGACTGAAGGAGCTCTTCAGCGATATCGCCGCGTTTTTGGGTGCGTTCTACGCGTTCCTTGTGAATTCTTTCAATTCGCCAAGTTTGTTGTTTGGTAAGTTTTCGCTTCGACATTAGGCTCGTCTGATCATATAGTAAGGCGCATAGAGTATAATGCTTGGCATTGATAATAAAGGACTTGGAAGGTTATGAGCTTAAATGAAGAGAATTTAGTATGGATTGACCTTGAAATGACAGGGTTAGATCCAGAGAGTGATACCATTATTGAAATTGCGACAGTGGTCACAGACAAACATTTAAATGTGTTGGCTAAGGGGCCGAGCCTTGCAATACATCAGGAAAAGCCGGTGATGGATGCAATGGATGAATGGTGTACTCAGCATCACGGTGATTCTGGTCTAACAGCGAGAGTGTTGTCTTCTACTATCAGTATGGAGCAGGCAGAGTCTGAAACCATCCAATTTTTAGCGCAATACGTTCCCGCTGGAGTTTCGCCTATTTGTGGTAACAGTGTTGGTCAAGATCGTCGTTTTTTATATCGTTACATGCCAGCCCTAGAAAGATTTTTTCACTACCGCTATCTTGACGTGAGTACGGTGAAAGAATTGGCAAAACGCTGGAAGCCAGAGGCGTTAGAAGGGTTTAAAAAATCAGGTTCACATCTAGCGATGGATGATATTCTAGAATCTATTGGTGAGCTTCAGCATTATCGTCGAACCATGTTTGGTTTAGACGATAAGGTATAAATTCCATTTCCGAAGGATCTAAAAGGTATTTGATGCGCTTTAGGGGTTTAAGGCTCATTAAATAATCGCAGAGGCTCCGTCCCAGATTAGCTTGATCCCTGTTAGGAATAGAAAACCATACATGAATTTAAAAAATAGCGCGGTTGATATTTTATAGTGCAACCAAGCGCCGAGTTGAACGCCTAGGTAAGCAATAGGGGTAAAGCAAAGAGACAGAAGTATGTTTGAAGTGTTTAGTTGCCCAAGCATGCTATATGGAATGAGTTTTACATAGTTAATTGCGGTAAATATCACTGCTGCGGTAGCGACGTACTGCGTTTTATGAAGGTTTGCTCTAAGTAAGTAAACGCTCATTGGTGGGCCGCCAGCATGGGCGATAAAGCTGGTGAGGCCGCCGAGAGCGCACCAGAGCTTTCCAGCTATGGCACTAAGTGGTTTTGGTTGAGTTGTGCAGTTTTTTCTTGGCCATGAGTTTAGAACAAATCCTACCGCAATAATTCCCACCATTATTTTTAGCCACTCAGACGAAAACCATGATGCGGTCAATCCTCCAATAATAACCCCGACGATAGCCGCTGGAATGCATTTAATGAGTTGTTCGTTGCTCCATTTCCCCCAGAACTTTTGTACGGCAAATATGTCCATAATACACAGGATGGGAAGCATGATGGCGGCAGCAAAGATGGGAGAGGTTTGAAGGGATATGAGTGGTACGGCCATAATACCGAATGCGCCAGAAAATCCTCCTTTAGAGATGCCTGTAATAAATACGGCAATGGCAATGAGTGAAATGAGAAGCCAATCCATAAATGTCCTTCGTTGTGATGTTAATGTTGTTAGCTTGCTGATTATGGGGTATTGGTGCTTGTTTCAAAAGCCTTCTGTATTAGAATTACGTGAGTTTTTTGTGTTTGCTCTTTTTGGGTGTAGAGAGGATTAATAAGTAATGCGAATAGAAAAAGATGTTTACGGTGAGGTGGCGATGGAGGGCCTGGGAGAGGTTGTTTCATCTGCATTGAAAGTGGGTGGGGTGGTTTATCTAGAGGGTGATCTTGGGATGGGAAAAACCACACTGGTGAGAGGGGTGCTGCGAGGTCTAGGTTATCAAGGGCCCGTGAAAAGTCCAACTTACACCATCGTTGAACCATATGAGTTACCCAATTTGGAAGTGTATCATTTTGATTTGTATCGCGTTAGCGACGCAGAAGAGCTTGAGTTTATGGGGATTCGGGATTACTTCACTGAAAGTGGTTTGTGCCTGATTGAGTGGGCGGAAATGGGGCGTGGGGCGTTGCCAGAGGCGGATTTGGTGGTCTCTTTGAACCTGATTCGTCAGGGTCGTCATGTCTCTTTAGAGGCGCAAACAGAAAAAGGTTTGGCTGCTCTAAAAGTTTTACAAGAGGTCATAACTTCTTGATGTATAGAAGTCTTTACTATAAGTAAGATTGAGATCCATTTAATCAGCAGTTATAGTGTGTCAGATATACTAGCTAGCTGTCTGATATGCATACTAAATTTCACATTTGTCTTTTTGTTTTTATTAATTTAATTCTGTCTGTCGCGTCTTTGGGGATTTTTGCCGCCGAAGTTCGAGATATACGTGTTGCTCAACAAGAAGGGGTGACGCGTTTGGTATTTGAGCTTTCTGATGTTTCAGAGCATCGAATATTTCCTCTGTCAAACCCTGAGCGCATTGTTTTAGATATTAGCGATGTTGTGTTAGATGCAGCCGTCGTAAATGGCTTATCTGCGCTATCCTCTGATGTGTTGATGCGTGTACGCTACGCTAAGCGTGATAGTGGGGTGCGCTTTGTGCTTGATTTGGCTCAGAAGGTCAGGGCAAAAAGTACTGTTCTTGCGGCAAATGGTACTTATGGTCCACGGATTCTTGTCGAGCTTGAATATGGTGTTCGCAAGCCTGCCACGATAGTAAAAAGTTTGGCAAACCTGTCAAAAGAAAAACGTAATATCGTCATCGCGATAGACCCAGGGCATGGCGGTAAGGATCCAGGGGCTTTGGGGCAATACAAAGTTCGAGAGAAGGATATTGTTTTATCTATTGGCAAGGAGTTGGCGAGTCGAATCAATGCGGTAGACGGTTTTAAAGCGGTCTTGACGCGTTCGACAGATACTTATCTTGCTCTTCGTGACCGTTCGCGGGTGGCGCGTGATGCAAATGCCGATTTAATGATTTCGATTCACGCGGATGCTTTTACTAAGTCGAGCGCTCGCGGTGCTTCTGTGTGGGCGCTATCTCTTAGTGGTAAAAGTTCTGAAATGGGGCGCTGGTTGGCCCAGCAAGAAAACTCGGCGGATCTGGTCGGTGGTATTTCGTTGGATGATAAGGATCAGTTGTTGGCGGAAGTATTATTGGATATGTCGATGAATTCGACGATTCAAATGAGTCTTAATATTGGTAAAAGTGTTTTGGGTGAAATGAAAGGTGTTGCAGTATTGCATAAAGGCAGTGTGCAGCAAGCTGGTTTTGTTGTACTAAAATCACCGGATATACCATCGATATTGATCGAGACAGGCTTTGTATCAAACAAAACAGAGGCAAAAAATCTTTCTAGCAGAGCGTATCGGGTTAAGTTAGCGGCTTCCATTGCCACCGGTGTTGTTGAATATTTTACGAAGAACGCGCCTGATGGAACGCTGATTGCCTGGAAGCAAGGTAATCATACTGACTTTGTTTATACCGTTGAGAAAGGCGACACACTTTCTGAGATCGCGCGCAGTAATCAGGTGTCCCTCGCTGTTATACGACAAGCGAATGATCTGAAAAACGATGTTATTTGGATTGGTCAGAAGCTAGTCATCCCCGCTGGATAGAATTCCATTCCCTTTTGTTATTAATTAAAGGTTGCTCATGCAAAGAATTAATCTTTTGTCACCACGTTTAGCCAACCAGATTGCTGCCGGTGAGGTGGTTGAGCGTCCAGCTTCCGTTGTGAAAGAGCTGCTTGAAAATAGCCTAGATGCTGGTGCTTCTCAGCTAGATATTGATGTGGAGCAGGGCGGCGTTAGGCGTATAAAAATACGGGACAACGGTATGGGGATTATGAAAGATGATTTGTCCTTAGCTTTGAGTCGTCACGCAACGAGTAAAATCATAACGTTGGATGACTTAGAGGCAGTTCGTACACTTGGGTTTCGTGGTGAGGCGTTAGCGAGTATTAGCTCTGTTTCCAGAATGCACCTTACCTCTCAGGCTGAAGATGAGTCAGAGGCATGGCGAGTCGAGGCGGAAGGGAAGGATATGGCAACAGCCGTACGCCCAGCTTCGCATCCACAAGGTACAACTATCGATGTGCGTGATTTGTTCTTTAATACACCCGCCCGTCGAAAGTTTCTGCGCACAGAGAAAACAGAATTTGCCCATCTTGAAGAGGTGGTGAAAAGGTTGGCGCTCAGTCGTTATGAGACAGGTTTTCGTTTAAGTCACAACGGTAAGCAAGTTTATGATCTTCGTCCAGTAACGGATCAGCTTCATGCTGAACACAGGCTGGCGACCTTGCTGGGTAAAAAATTCATAGAAAACTCGTTGACACTGGATGTTGAAGCCGCGGGGTTACGCTTGTGGGGATGGATTGGTTTGCCCACCTTTTCTCGGTCTCAGGCGGATCTACAATACTTCTTTGTGAATGGCCGAGTGGTTAAAGATAAATTGGTGGCACATGCTGTTCGTCAAGCGTATCGCGATGTTTTATATAATGGTCGTCACCCTACTTTTGTTCTGTATCTCGAGCTGGATCCTTCCACTGTTGATGTAAACGTGCACCCAACAAAGCATGAGGTACGGTTTCGCGATGGACGTTTGGTTCATGATTTTTTGTTCAGTCGCATACATAAAGCCATTGCGGATGTGAGGCCTGAATCGGATGCAGCACCCACCGGAATGCAAGAAACATCATCGAATGAGTCGGAAATTACAGAGCAGTCTGCTTTACAGTTGTCAAATCGTCCTGCTTCATCTGCAATGGATTGGATGAGGTCAGCGTCAAGCTCGCCAAGCTCTTCAGATGTTCGTGGTCAGCTTGATGGGATGCGCCGTCTTTCTGGTTATGCTCAGGAGTACACGTCACAAACTGAGACGGTTGACCCTGAAACAGGAGAGGTGAGAGAGGCTGCCCCCTTAAGTTTGCTTGGGCAAAGTGATGTCTCTGCTTTTGGGCAAGATGTGGATTATCAAGCGGTGCCTCCCTTAGGTTTCGCTGTTGCTCAGTTGCATGGTGTGTATATTCTTTCCGAGAGTGAGCAGGGGCTTATCCTGGTCGACATGCACGCCGCCCATGAACGCATTGTTTATGAGCGAATGAAAACGGCCTTTTATCAAAAAAACATCTCATCACAGCCTTTACTGGTGCCTATTAATATCGCCGTGTCGCAAAGTGAAGCGGATTTGGTTGAGGAAAGCAGTACTGTTTTTGAGGCGTTTGGGTTTCGTGTGGAAAGAACTGGGTTAGAAAGTGCCATGGTTCGAGAGGTTCCCGTTATACTGATTCGAGGCGATGTTGAAGGTCTAGTTCGTGATGTGATTAGTGATTTATCAGCAAATGGTATATCAGATCTAATGGAATCGCGTGCGAATGAATTGATG
Organism: Marinomonas primoryensis; assembly: GCF_013372285.1. Taxonomy (NCBI): domain Bacteria; kingdom Pseudomonadati; phylum Pseudomonadota; class Gammaproteobacteria; order Oceanospirillales; family Oceanospirillaceae; genus Marinomonas; species Marinomonas primoryensis. Next base: position 1,644,348 of record NZ_CP054301.1, read on the forward strand.
GCGTCCATGGCTTGTCATGGCGCGATTCGAGCGAATCGCAAATTAACAATTGCAGAGATGAATAGTCTTCTTCGTGATATGGAAATAACGGAGCGAAGTGGACAGTGTAATCATGGTCGACCGACTTGGGCGCACTTGAGTATGTCTGACTTAGATAAACTCTTTTTGAGGGGGCGTTAAAATGGCAAAGCCACATGTTGTTTGTTTGATGGGGCCAACGGCTTCTGGGAAAACCGGGCTAGCAGTTGAGTTAGCTGAGCACCATAATTTTGAAATTATCAGTGTTGATTCCGCTCTTGTTTACAAAGGCATGGATATTGGGACAGCAAAGCCTGATGCGGCATTGTTAGCAAGGGCGCCTCATCGGTTGATCGATATTATCGATCCGCTTGAATCTTACTCGGCAGCAGATTTTGTATTTGATGCGGTTGAGCAGTCTCAGGAAATTCTGGCGAAAGGTAAGACCCCGCTTTTGGTGGGAGGGACTATGATGTACTTCAATGCTTTGCAAAAAGGTTTGGCAGAAATGCCGCAAGCCAATGTGGAGCTTCGAGCTGTGATTGAAGCTGAGGCAGCTGAAAAAGGTTGGGTTGCCTTGCATGAGGAATTGCAAACAATCGATCCAGAGGCTGCGTCTCGTATCCATCCTAATGATCCGCAGCGTTTACAGCGCGCTATTGAAGTGTATCGATTAACTGGTAAAACCATGACCCAGTTCTGGGCTCAGCAAGAGGCTGTTTCTTTGCCTTTTGATATGATTAATATGGCGGTGATGCCAAAAGAGCGAAGTGTGTTGCACGCTCGAATTGAGCGGCGTTTTTACGACATGATGGATCAGGGTTTTTTGGCTGAAGTGGAGAGCTTATATAAGCGTGGTGACTTGTCAATTGATATGCCTTCTATGCGCTGTGTTGGTTATCGGCAGCTATGGCAATATTTAGAAGGTGACGATTTGCTAGATGATGCTATCTTTAAAGGTGTTGTTGCTTCTCGTCAACTGGCTAAAAGGCAGCTTACTTGGTTGAGGGGTTGGGATGATTTGATGATTTTTGACAGTTTGTCAAAAGATCTTTTGGCCGAGACCTTGAATTATATTGAAAGCAGGATTATATAGGGGAAATGGATAAAGATTTGGTGTAGTATCTACAGTATTGTTTTATCAATATTTAATTTAATATTTTACGCTTACTTAAGGAGATTCAAATGTCAAAAGGGCAATCATTACAAGACCCTTATCTAAATATTCTACGTAAAGAAAGAGTGCCAGTGTCTATCTTTCTTGTAAATGGAATTAAACTTCAAGGTCAAATCGAATCATTCGATCAGTTTGTGATTTTGTTAAAAAATACCGTTAGTCAAATGGTTTATAAACATGCCATTTCTACGGTTGTGCCTTCTCGTACTATCCGCATCCCGTCTCCTGATCAGCCGGAAGATGCTGCTGAATAGTTTGTCTATAATACGGCAAACAGAGGAATACCAGATTGTTTTTTGAACGACCAGATAGTGGTGAAATAGCAGTATTGGTCCATATAGATTTTAATGATAAAAATGAATCTTATGGGCCAGAAGAATTCGTTGAGTTAGCTATTTCTGCTGGCGCAGATCCTGTGGCTGTTGTTACAGGATCTCGTCAGCGGCCTGATGCGAGATACTTTATTGGTACTGGCAAGTTAGCTGAAATAAAAGATATTGTAGATCGAGAGGAGGCGCAAGTCGTTCTTTTTGATCATGCTTTGTCTCCTTCCCAAGAGCGTAATTTAGAAAGTGCTTTACAATGTCGGGTGCTTGATCGCACTGGGTTAATTTTAGATATTTTTGCTCAGCGCGCACGAACACACGAAGGTAAGTTGCAAGTGGAGCTTGCTCAATTGCAGCACACCTCAACTCGTCTTATTCGTGGTTGGACTCACCTAGAGCGCCAGAAGGGCGGGATAGGCATGCGTGGTCCGGGTGAAACTCAACTTGAAACAGATCGTCGCTTGTTACGAGAGCGTATCAAGGCAATCCAAAAAAGATTGAGTAAAGTGGATTCTCAGCGTGATCAAAATCGTCGGTCACGTGATCGGTCTTCTGTGCCAACGGTTTCTTTGGTTGGTTATACCAACGCAGGTAAGTCTACATTATTCAATCGAGCGACAGGTGCGGATGTGTTTGCGGCGGATCAACTGTTTGCCACACTTGATCCTACCTTAAGACGCTTGGATGTTGAGCAGATTGGTTCGATTGTTTTGGCGGATACCGTCGGGTTTATTCGTCAGCTACCACATAGATTAATTAAGGCGTTTCAGGCGACTTTAAGAGAGTCTTCCGAGGCGGATTTATTGTTGCATATAGTGGATGCAGCTGATATTTATCGTGATCAGAATATGGCGCATGTTGATACTGTGTTGGCAGAAATTGGTGCCGATGAGGTGCCAACCTTAATAGTATTTAACAAAATAGACGCATTGCCAATGTCTGAGCCTCGAATAGACAGAGATGCAGAGGGGAACCCTTTGCGAGTCTGGTTGTCTGCTCGTGATGGTCAAGGTATTGATTTGCTTAAGCAGGCAATCGCTGAACTGTTGGCGGTAGATGTTTTTAGTGAAACGCTTTATTTGTCCAGTAAGTATGGGCGCTTAAGGGCGATGTTGTTCGAACATGGGGCTGTGAAATCAGAGCGCTTTGATGAAACGGGCCGATTTGTTCTTGATGTAAAGTTACCTAAAAAAGATTATTTGCAGATCTTGGCTCGTGCTGGCATGTCTGAGGATCAGATCGAAGCCGTGTAAGCTGTACAGAATTATCATTAAAATAAAGTGGAGACGTAGTATGGCCTGGAATGAACCGGGTAATAACGACAATGACCCATGGAATCCAGATAAAAACCGTAATAATGGTGCTGGGCGCCCAGATGGAGATCGTGAAAAAGATGCCAATAATGACCCTTGGGGTCGTAAGCCTGGAGGAAAAGAACAAGGTCCTCCAGACTTAGATGAGGCTTTTCGTAAATTGATGGATATGTTCGGTGTTAAAAAATCCCGCAAGTCTGGCGGCTCCGACAACGGTGGAGACTCCGGTATGTCTGGTAAGTTTGGTGGCGGTTTAATTGCTGTTGTTTTGCTTGCTGTGTTGGGTTTATGGGGTGCGACTGGTGTCTATCAGGTAGATCAGCAGGAAAGGGGTGTTGTGCTTCGTTTAGGAGAATATCACTCAACTGTTATGCCTGGTTTGCATTGGAATCCGTCTATGATTGATTCTGTTACTAAGGTTAATGTGACGAAGGTTCGTTCCCATGACCATAAGGCATTGATGCTGACAGTTGATGATGCGATCGTTGAAGTGGGTGTTTCGGTTCAATACTCCGTTCAAAATCCAAAGGATTTCTTGCTTAACGTTCGTAGTCCTGAAGAATCACTTGCTCAAGTGACAGAAAGTGCGCTTCGTCATGTAGTGGGTAGTTCTGAAATGGATCAGATTTTGACAGAAGGTCGAGAGTTATTGGCGGCAGAAGTTAAAGTTCGTATTCAAGATTATAGCAATGCTTATGGTACTGGCTTATTGATTTCGAAGGTTAACGTTGAAAATACTCAGGCGCCGAATCAAGTGCAAGAAGCGTTTGATGATGTTATTAAGGCGAAAGAGGATGAGTTGCGAGTACGTAATGAAGCCGAGTCTTATGCTAATGGTATTATTCCTGAAGCTCGAGGTCGTGCACAGCGTATCAGAGAGGAAGCTGAGGCTTATCGCTCTGAGATAGTTGCTCGGGCTAGTGGTCAGGCTGATCGTTTTGATCGTTTGTATCGCGAGTATACTAAAGCGCCAGACGTCACTCGTCGTCGTTTGTATATTGAAACGATGGAGTCGGTCTATAAAGATGTGAATAAAGTTGTTGTTGACACTCAAGGTGGAAATAACATGATGTATTTGCCTTTGGATCAGCTAATGAAGCAGCGTCCAGAGTCATCTAAAGGTGCGGGTTCTGCAAGTTCAGGAAATATTGGGGCGTTGACAGATCAAGTTCTTGATGAGATACGTAAACGTCAGAATTCAACCGTTCGTAGAGAGGGCAGAAACTAATGAAAGGCTTTTCTTTTTCAGTTTTATTTGTGGTTCTTCTCGGCATGTTGGTTGCTTCTCAAACGCTTTTTGTCGTGAATGAGACAGAGCGTGCAGTGGTACTTAAGTTTGGTGAGATTGTGCGAGGCGATGTAAAGCCTGGCCTTCACTTTAAGCTTCCAATTGTAAACGAAGTTAAGATTTTCGATGCTCGAATTTTGACAATGGACTCTCGTCCTCAGCGTTATTTGACGTTGGAGAAAAAAGCGGTTGTCGTTGATTCTTATGTGAAGTGGAAGATCGATTCAGTTGTTAAGTTTTATCAAGCCACTTCTGGTGATGAAATTATTGCTAATCGAATTTTATCTTCGCGAGTGGACACTGGTTTGCGAAATAAGTTTGGCGAACGAACGATGCATGAAGTTGTTTCAGGGCAGCGTGACCAGTTGATGACAGGGTTGCGTGATGAGCTGAATGGAGTTGCTCAGAATGAGTTGGGTATTTCTATTGTAGATATCCGAGTCAAACGCATCGATCTACCACCTGATGTAAGTGAATCTGTTTACGCTCGTATGCGTACTGAGCGTGAGCGTGAGGCTCGTGAACACAGATCGAAAGGTTTGGAGCTTGCTGAGGGTATTCGTGCTGACGCAGATCGCCAACAAGTTGTTTTGGAAGCTGAAGCACAGCGTGATGCGGAGATGATCCGTGGTGATGGTGATGCTAAAGCGGCGGCAATTTACTCTAACGTTTACACTCAAGATCCTGAATTTTACGAATTCTATCGTAGTCTTCAGGCTTATCGCGAAAGCTTTAATGGTAGCAGCGATTTGTTTGTCCTTGAACCAGACAGTGAGTTCTTTAAGTATTTGAATAGCTCTACCGGTGGTTTCACTAAATAGAGTGGATATTCATCAATAATCGTATATGAAGCCTATTTGTTAAAATAGGAAACATGATACTATTACAGAAGCCGGGCTAAGCCCGGTTTTTTAATGATCAAAATAAAGAGAATCTATGCAGGAATTGTTGCAGTCGCTGCTCATTGGCGTCAGCCTTTTATTGATCGTCGAGGGTTTTTTGCCTTTTCTCGCCCCGAATTTTTGGCGGGAAATAATGGTAAAAGCAATCGCGAGCTCAGATTCGAATTTACGCATTCTGGGGGCGGTTAGTATGTTTCTTGGATTAATGCTTCTTTTGCTGACACGAAGCTAAGAGGGTAATTTAATGTCATTAGCAGATCGCTGGTTACTTCCTGATGGGGTTGATGAGGCGTTGCCTGAGCAAGCCGCTAAAATTGAACACCTTAGAAGAACGCTGCTTAATCTCCATGAAAGCTGGGGATATCACCTAGTAATACCTCCTCTTTTAGAGTATTTGGATTCCCTTCTTACGGGAGCCGGCTCAGACCTAGAAATTGAAACATTTAAAGTTATTGACCAATTATCAGGTCGACTTCTAGGTATTCGCGCCGATTTTACATCGCAAGTTGCGCGTATAGATGCCCATTGCCTTAAAGACAATGGTGTTCAGCGTTTGAGTTATTGTGGCAGTGTTTTGAGAACAATGCCTGCAGGTTTGGATGGAACTCGTAGCCCTATTCAGTTAGGGGCAGAAATTTATGGTCATGGTGGTGTAGAAAGCGATGTCGAGGTGTTGTCTTTGATGTTGCAGACTTTATCTACGGCTGGCTTGTCCAATGTTGTTCTTGATCTAGGGCATGTTGATGTTGTTAGTGGGGTTTTAGCTGCATGCGACCTTAGTGCGGATCAGAAAGGCAAACTGATTGAATTGTATAAAGCAAAAGATTTGCCTGAGCTAGATCGATATGTAGAAGAACTTAGTTTGCGTGATCTTGAAAGGAAGTGGTTAGTTGGTTTGCCGCGTTTATGTGGTGGTAAAGAGGTATTGCTGAGCGCTACTGAATTGCTTGGTGGTGTAAATGAGTCGATTCGTAATGCAATTGTCTTATTGCAAGAGGTTAGTGAGTCTATCTGTCAGCGCTTTCCTACTGTTGGATTGCATTTTGATTTGAGTGACTTGGTTTCTTATAGTTATCATACCGGTGTTGTTTTTGCGGCTTATGTTCCCGGCCATGGTAATGCGATCGCCCGTGGTGGTCGTTATAATAATATTGGGCAGGTATTTGGTCGTTCTCGACCCGCGACAGGTTTTAGTACGGATGTAAAAGCCTTGGTTTCTTTGACGGATATTATTGTCAAAAAGCCAAAAACTGTTTTATCGCCAATATGCTCAAGTGATGCGCTTTGGAAAAAAGCGAATTCTTTGCGTGCTGAAGGGTACCGAGTGGTAGAGGTTTTGGATGACCTTTACACTGGAGATGCTGATTTTAAGCTGGATTTTGTTGATGATACCTGGCAGTTGATGCCGGTTCAAAACTAGACTTTTCTTTAAGAACTATCTAAATGAGACCTGAAATTATGGGTAAAAATGTTGTTATTCTAGGCACTCAATGGGGTGATGAAGGTAAAGGTAAGGTTGTAGACCTACTTACTGAAGATGTAGCTGCTGTTGTGCGTTTTCAAGGTGGTCATAATGCAGGCCACACCTTGGTTATTGATGGTAAGAAGACGGTTTTGCACTTGATACCTTCTGGTATTTTGCGTGAAGGCGTTCAATGTATCATTGGTAATGGTGTGGTGTTGTCCCCAGCGGCGTTGAAAACGGAAGTGCTTGAGCTTTTGGAGCAAGGTGTTCCTGCTGTAGATCGTTTGAAAATTAGTGCGGCATGCCCTTTGATTCTTCCTTATCATATTGCGATTGATCAGGCTCGCGAGCTTGCCAAAGGCGAGAAAAAAATTGGAACAACGGGTCGTGGTATTGGGCCTGCGTATGAAGATAAGGTAGCGCGTCGTGCTATACGTGTTGGAGACCTATTGGATTCTGAGCGTTTTGCTACCAAGCTTAAAGAAGTGCTTGAATATTATAATTTCGTGCTAACTCAATACCATAAAGTGGATCCGATTTCCTTTGATGAGGTTTATGCGGAAGGCTTGGAGATGGCTGAGTTTCTACGTCCGATGGTGGCTGACACTATTACTTTGCTGCATGACTTGCGTAAAGCGGGTGCGAACATCATGTTTGAAGGTGCTCAGGGTTCATTGTTGGATGTTGATCACGGTACTTACCCATACGTTACGTCATCTAATACGACGGCGGGTGGTGCACCTGCAGGTACTGGTTTTGGTCCATTGTATCTAGATTATGTTCTTGGTATTACGAAAGCCTACACCACTCGTGTTGGTTCTGGCCCTTTTCCTACGGAATTGTTTGATGAAGACGGTGAGCGTTTAGGTGTGCGTGGTCATGAGTTTGGCGCGACTACTGGTCGTTCGCGTCGTTGTGGTTGGTTTGATGCCGTGGCTTTACGTCATGCTGTTCAGATTAACTCAGTCTCCGGTATTTGTTTGACTAAGCTTGATGTGTTGGATGGTTCTTCTGTCATCAAAATTTGCGTGTCTTATGCAAATGCAGATGGTACACCCGTTGCTGGTTGTTTAGTTGACAGTGAAGGTTACGAGAATGCCACGCCAGTTTATGTAGAAATGCCTGGCTGGACTGAATCTACTGTTGGTGCTCCAAGCTTCGACGCTTTACCAGCAAATGCTCAGGCTTACATTCGCTTTTTAGAAGAGCAAGTTGGTGTTCCAGTTGATATTATCTCTACTGGACCAGACCGTAATGAGACAATTGTAATTCGCGATCCTTTTAAACAGTAGGGTTGGTATTGTAGGTTTCGTTTTTTTAAAAAAAGTCGCATTTTGCGACTTTTTTTGTTTTTCTGGGTAGCTAAGTTCATCATATTAGTATTCTTTGTAAATAGAGTGAAAAGAGGGGAAGGTGTTTGTCTGGCGCTAAGGTAATATTTACAATTGAATTTATGGCAATGTAACTGCCTGCTAAACAATGAAAAAATAAGAGGGAATATTTATGGTTAAGTTATTGCTTGCTGATGATGATGCTCGTTTATCGGATTTGATTAAAGAATACTTTGACGGTGAGGGTTACGAGGTAGCGCATGCTTGGAATGGTCGTGAGGCATTAGAGCTTATGGCTGCGGATATGCCAGATATTATTATTCTCGATGTCATGATGCCAGAATTGGATGGCTTTGAGACTTTAAAGCAGATTCGTAATAAAAGTGCGGTTCCCGTTATTATGCTGACAGCAAAAGGGGATGATATTGACCGTATACTTGGGCTAGAAATGGGGGCGGATGACTATTTGTCTAAACCTTTTAATCCGCGAGAGTTATTGGCTCGAATTAAAGCGATTTTGCGCAGAGCGAGTCAGGAGCGTGAAGGTGATCCAACGGCTGACATAGAGCTTTCTGGCGTGTTGTTGCGTCGAAAAGATCGTACGGTTTATTTGGAGGGCGAGCTGGTTGAGCTAACGACGTCTGAGTACACCTTACTAGAATGCATGTTAATGGCGCCTGGGCAAGTGTTGACTAAGCAGGAACTTTCAGAAAAAGCACTTGGTCGTAAGTTGACTATGTATGACCGTAGTTTGGATATGCATATCAGCAATTTACGCAAAAAAATTGGCAATTTAGAAAGCGGAGATCCTCGAATCAAGACAGTGCGTGGTGTAGGTTATATCTTTGTGTCAAATGAGTAAGGTGCTTAGTTTTTTATGAAAAATACTTTTCTGCGTGTGTTTCTGGTGGTGCTGCTGTCCAATATTATTGTGGTTAGTATCGGTTTAGGGATGGTTCAGTTAATCCAGAAGCGCAACCAAGTATCAGCTGATTTACTGGGTGATGTTGGTGTTCAGTTGGTGGCTGGATATGAAAAGTTTGGTATTACTTCACTGCAAGAAGAGACAAAAAAAGCGGAGAAGAGACTGTCTGGCACTATTTATCTATATCAAGAAAATGGTCGGCCTCTTCTTAAGTCGTTGCCTCGTAATTTTAGGGAGCAGAACACCCCTAGTGTGACCAGTCGGCCTGCTGCCGATTTTCTGCACAGCCAATTTATTCAAGTGATTGGTGGAGATAATGTTCAATATCTGCTGATTTTCAAACCGAACCCCGAGATCGATTCGCTAGCACCTGGCGCTGTGGTGGGTTTTTCTTTGCTTGGTTTACTAGTGTCTAGTGGTGTATTAGCTTACTGGTTGTTAGGCCCTTTGTTGAAGTTACAGAGAGTTGCTAGGTCTTTCGGGCAAGGAGATATGACGGCGAGGGTTGAAAATAAATTAGCCCGAAGAAATGACGCAGTTGGTAAATTGGCGCGAGAGTTTAATGAAATGGCGGTTAGAATAGAAACGCTTCTTTCGTCTAAAGAGCGTTTAATGAGGGATGTGTCTCATGAGCTAAGGACTCCGCTAGCAAGGATTGAGGTGGCGCTAACTATTGCGGAGGATAAGTACGGCATTGAATCCCAAAAAGGCTATTTGTGTCGTATTCGTACAGAGCTTCATGAGCTTGATGAGTTGATTGGTCAGGTGCTTACTTTGAGTCGACTAGAAGCTGCCTCTCTTATAAAAGAAGAGATGAATTTGCAGGAATGGCTTGGGGAAATTGTTGATGACGTAAGTTTTGAAAGTCAGCTCAAGGGGATTTCCGTTTCTAAGTCTGGTCGTGTGCCAAAAACCATATTGGGCGACCCTCTTCAGTTGCGGCACGCTATCGAGAATGTTTTACGTAATGCTTGTTTTTATTCGGGCGGTGGCGGCGTTATTGAAGTAGAAACGCAAGAAAAATCTGGATTTGCCTTTATCTATGTTCGTGATAATGGTCCCGGCGTGTCTGATGATAAGTTAGAGAAGATATTCCATGCTTTTTATCGTTCTTCTGAAGCAAGGGGGGCGAATAGTGGCGGCTTTGGTGTTGGTCTTACGATTTCCCAGCGTATTATTCGTGCACATAAAGGTCAGATAACGGCTCGTAATCGGGAGGAAGGAGGTTTGGAAGTGTGCTTTCAGTTACCGTTGGCTTGATGTTTCTGTGTCTTATTTATTTTCACTCTTGAAAAAGCCCTTGTTATTGTTTGTTTAGGTAAGTAATATGCGCCTCGCAAGTTGGCTAGGCAGTCGCCGCTCAATTTATTGGGGGGAGGAAAGTCCGGGCTTCGCAGGGTAAAGTGCCAGGTAACGCCTGGGGGGCGTGAGCCTACGGAAAGTGCAGCAGAAAATACACCGCCTAAGCAGTTTACTGCCGGTAAGGTTGAAATGGTGCGGTAAGAGCGCACCGCGCGACTGGCAACAGCTCGTGGCAAGGTAAACCCCACTTGAAGCAAGACCAAATAGGAACTCTTTGGCGTGACCCGCGCTGAGTTCGGGTAGGTTGCTAAAGACGTGCAGTGATGTACGTATTAGATGAATGACTGTCCACGACAGAACCCGGCTTATCGGCCAACTTGCATTTTCCTTTCTTTGTTAACTTCTCATGTAAAACAAAATACCTAAAGGGTTTCAGTATTCTTGGCCTTTTTTGCGTGTGAGTTTTCTCATATCGTTATTATTTCAGTTTTTCTGAACTCCTTATGTTGCTGATCGAATACCGCTTATATGAGCGGTTTTTTTGTGCCTGTTTTTCTGTTTTTTTATCATTAATCAATATTTTTTTACTATTTTAGAAAAAAAGTGTTAAATTGTGGGATAAAGTGTCGATAAGTGGGATATGAGTGTGTTCAGAGGGATTCATCAAGTCAGTGTGGATGTGAAGGGGCGAATGTCGCTTCCAGCACGCTTGCGCGATGATCTTGCTCAATATGACGAAGATGGTGTGGTTGTCACCATAGATCCTGTTTCTCGATGCTTGTTGTTGTATCCCTTGTCTGAATGGGAATTGATCCAGCAAAAATTAGACAAGTTGCCTTCTTTTCAGCCGCAGGCTAGACGTCTTCAGCGCCTTTTAGTAGGGCATGCTACCGATTTAGAGGTTGATAAAGCGGGTCGGATTTTATTACCTGCACCGTTACGCGAGTTTGCTCGTTTAGATAAAAAATTAACCATTCTTGGTCAAGGCAAAAAACTAGAAATTTGGAGCCAGGAAGAATGGGAGGCTCAGCGCGAAGATTATTTGTCCCAAGATGCGCTTGAGGACCTACAAACTGAAACCATGATGGATATTTCTTTATGACAAAGACGATGGCAGAACACATAAGCGTCATGCTCGATGAATCCGTCGATATGCTGGTAACCGACAAGAATGGCCTTTACGTAGATGGAACCTTTGGTCGTGGCGGGCACACTCGTTTGGTTTTAGAGCGATTAGAAGCAGGTCGCCTGCTTGGTTTTGATAAAGATCCTGTGGCGATTCGGCATGGTGAACTGTTACAGCAAGAAGATTCACGATTTTCGATTGTCCAAGACAGTTTTGCCAATATGGCTACGCATATTTCAGACGTATTTGGTGTCGATAAAGTGGATGGCGTAATGATGGATTTGGGTGTTTCATCTCCTCAGATCGATGATGCTGAGCGTGGTTTTAGCTTTATGAACGATGGTCCACTTGATATGCGGATGAATCCAGATAAGGGTATTAGTGCTGCTCAATGGGTTGCGACCGTCAGAGAAAAAGACATGGCTGATGTCATGTATCAGTATGGCGAAGAGCGATTCTCTCGTCGCATTGCAAAAGCTATTTGTGAATACCGCTCTCATACGCCAATTCTAACAACACTCCAACTGTCAAAAATTATTGCTGAAGCAAACCCTGCTTGGGAAAAAGGAAAAAATCCTGCTACTCGGGCATTTCAAGGTATTCGAATTTACATTAATAACGAGCTTGGTGATTTAGAAATTGGGCTTGAAGCCGCGACGAAAGCGTTGAAAGTGGGCGGTCGATTGGCGGTTATCAGTTTTCATTCTCTTGAAGACCGTATTGTTAAGCGGTTTATGAAGTTGCAAGCGAAAGGGCCTGAGTTGCCAAGACATTTACCAATTCGCAATGCACATCTTGATATTAAGTTTAAGACGGTAGGTAAAGCGATTAAGCCGTCTCTATCTGAAGTGAGTGAGAATGTGCGATCTCGTAGTGCTGTGCTACGGGTTTTGGAGCGCGTAAGTGATTAAGGCGAATGTTGCACCGGTGGTATTTGCTATCGGTGTTTTGATATTGGCCATGGTGTCAATCGCTGTTGTCACACAGGTTTACGATTTTAGAAAGAGCTTCTCTTATCTTCAAACGCTGAGGCAGGATGAAGTGGATTATGAAGTGAAATGGGGGCAGTTGCTGCTTGAACAGAGTGCGCTAACTCAACCCAGTCGCTTGGAACAGGCGGCGATAAAGGATTTAAAAATGCACACCCCCTCTCAGGATGAATTGATAATAGTGAAGCCATGAATATTGAAAATCGTGTCCACACCCCAGGAAAATGGCGCTTTAGATTTGTGTACGGCATTGCTTTGCTGTTGTTTCTTGTCGCTGGCGGACGACTGTTCTATTTAACAGTTGTAGATAAAGCTTTTTTGCAGAATCAAGGCGAAATTCGAGCAGTAAGAACGGAGTCTATACCTGCTACCCGAGGGATGATTTTGGATAGGCGTGGGGAGCCGCTGGCTGTTAGTACACCAACTTGGACTATTATAGCTAACCCTAAAGCGTTATGGAAAATCCAACGAGATCCTTCTTTAAATATTGGGCCTGAACAAGAAATTAAACGCCTTGCGGGGGTTATGGGTGTTGGTCGAGCGTGGCTGCAAGAAAAGTTCGAGGCTAATGAAAGTCGTTCTTTTATGTATTTGAAACGCCAAATCCCGCCTAATGAAGCCGATGCTATTATGGCAGCGAATGTTGTTGGTGTGAGTAAAACCAAAGAGTATAAGCGTTATTATCCAGCCGCTGAAGTCGCTTCACATGTTGTTGGTTTTACCAATATCGATGATAAAGGACAAGAGGGTATTGAACTTGCCTACGATCAAGCACTAGAAGGCCAACCTGGGCGACGTAGTTATGTGAAAGATCTCAGAGGGAATATTATTCGTGGTGTTGGTGTGGAAGAGGCCGAGCATCCAGGTGAAAATATTGAGTTAAGTATAGATCTTAGGCTGCAATACTTAGCGTATCGAGAGCTAAAGGCGGCGGTTACCGAGCATAGAGCTACGTCGGCGTCGGCGGTTATCCTAGACGTTAAAACGGGTGAAATTCTGGCGATGGTCAATCAGCCATCGTATAACCCAAATGATCGTTCTAAATTAGAATATGAAGAGCTGCGTAATCGAGCAGTGATTGATTTGTTTGAGCCAGGCTCAACAATGAAGCCTTTTACTATTTCTGCTGCACTCATGTCTGGGCAATATACGACCGAGACAACAATTGATACGTCACCTGGTTATTTGCGCTTTGGTCGTTTTACCATTCGTGATGCAGCTAATTATGGTGTGATTGATTTTGAAAAACTACTGATTAAGTCGAGCAATGTGGGGGCATCAAAAATAGCCTTATCACTTCCTCAAGATGCAATATGGAACATGGATTATGAGCTCGGTATAGGGTCACAAGTCGGTATTGGTTTTCCTGGAGAAGCTTCCGGTGTTCTTCCGTCGCACCCTAAATGGCACCCGTCAGAAATTGCGACGTTAGCCTATGGTTATGGTTTGTCTGTCTCAACTCTACAACTGGCGCAAGCGTACATGACATTAGCTAATGGCGGTTATCGCGTTCCTGTGACAATTTTTAAACAAGACATTCCCGCTGATGGTAAACAGGTTATTCCGCATAAAATCGCTCAAGATGTCATTAAAATGATGGAGAGCGTTGTTCAGCGAGGTTCTGGTAAGGCAGCTCAAATTCCTGGTTATCGAGTTGCGGGCAAAACGGGGACAGTTCATAAAGTAGGTTCTAAAGGTTATGAATACGATCAATATATTGCTTTGTTTGCCGGTGTGGCGCCTGCTTCTAACCCTAGATTAGCAATGGTGGTGATGATTAATGATCCCAAGGGCCGTGAATACTACGGTGGTGAAGTAGCAGCACCTGTCTTCTCGCGTGTAATGGAGGGAGCGTTAACGACACTGAATATTTACCCTGATCTACCTGAGGGTCTTAGAGAAGTTCGATTAGAGCCTAAAAAGGTTCCTTATCAAGTGGTGCAGGGTGGCTAGATGGCACAACTGACTCATATTCAATTACTAAATTTGGCGGGCTATTCTTCAGGGAGTAGCTCGCATTCTGCTATATATACTCATGTAGAAACGGACGGTCGAAAAGCAGACCCTCAGTGTGTTTTTTTCGCTTTACCGGGGGTTGCGACAAATGGCTGGGACTATTTGGACAGTGTGATTTCATTAGGTTGTAAAGTGGCCGTTGTTCCAACAGGGTTGTGTTTGAAGCGCGATGATATTGAGCTTATCTCTGTTGATAATCCGACTGAACTTTTAGTGGCTTGCTTGCATAGTTATTTTGGACATATGCCGAAACATATTGTCGCTGTCACTGGAACCAATGGTAAGTCATCGATTTGTTATTACATTGCTCAGTTGGCGCAGTTTATTGGTTTGAATAGTGGTTTAGTGGGAACGTTTGGTATCGGTCCATTAAACGATTTGTCGGAAGCCAAGCAGACGACTCCAGATATATTATCCTTGCACCTTACGTTAATGGCGATGGCTGGCTCTGGTGTAGGTCTTGTTGCATTTGAGGCATCTTCTCATGCACTGGATCAGGGACGCGTTGATGGCGTGCCTTTCCAGACGGCTGTATTTTCCAATCTTTCACGTGATCATCTTGATTACCATGGCGATATGACGGCTTATGCGTCGGCAAAGCAGCGTTTGTTTGCGTTTAAAAGTGTGTCAAATTCTATATTTTGTCTCGATGATAGTTATGCGCATTTTATGGCGGAAGCGGCAGAGGGTTCAAGTTGTCATTATTATAGTGAGCAAAATTCAAGAGCGGATTTTTATGTTAAAAATTTGATATTAGAACCTTCAGGGTGTCGCTTTATTTTGTGTCACCCTGAAGGTGAAGGTGTCGTTTTTTTACCATTGTTAGGGCGTTTTAATGTTCAGAATGCGTTGGCTGCATTAGCAAGTATGTGGAGTATTGCAGATGATAAAAGTGCGTTAGTAAGGGGGTTGTCTGCTTTACGTGGTGCACCTGGCCGTATGGATAAGGTGCAAGAGCTTAATGCGCCACTTATTGTTGTGGATTTTGCTCATACATCAGAGGCGTTAAAAGTCGCTTTGCAGGCATTGAAAGAGCACTGCAGTGGTCGCTTGATTTGTGTTTTTGGTTGTGGCGGTGATAGGGATCGAGGTAAGCGGCCTTTAATGATGGCTGCGGCTCTGCAAAATGCTGACTATGTATGGTTGACGTCGGATAACCCACGAACAGAATCAATAGAGCAAATTTTTCTGGATGCTTTAGCGCAAACATATGATGATGAGTTGTTTAGTGTAGAGCCGGATCGTCGTGTTGCCATCGCTAATGCTATTTTATCAGCGACACCAAATGATGTGGTTCTTATTGCTGGTAAAGGTCATGAGTCTTACCAAGATATTCAGGGTATAAAACATCATTTTGACGATAAAGAAGAGGCGCTGAAAGCGGTGAAATCTTATGTTAATTAATCTTGCTCTTTCGGATATCGCGCTGGCTTGCGGTGGAGAGTTGATCGGTTCAGATCATACTGTTAGTGCGGTTGTGACGGATACGCGAAAAATAGTCAGTGGTTGTGTCTTTATTGCCTTAAGAGGCGAGCGTTTTGATGGGCATGATTATGTAGCACAAGCGGTTCGGGATGGCGCTGTTGGTGTGGTCTCTGAACAAGCTCTTGATGTGCCTGCGTATGTAAAAGTTCTTAATACAACATTGGCTTACGGTGCTATTGCTCGTCTTATTAGAGAGGCGTTTAAAGGGCCTGTTGTCTGTATTACAGGAAGTAATGGTAAAACAACTGTAAAGGATTGGCTGGCGCAGTCATTGGCGGGTAGAAGTGTGTTAAAAACACGCGCCAATTTAAATAATCAGATAGGTTTACCGCAAACATTGCTAGAGCTGGAAGCGCATCATGATGTTGCCGTGATTGAGGCAGGCACCAGTTTCTCAGGTGAAATAGCGCTATTGGCGAAGATTGCGGTGCCTGATGTTGTCATATTGACTAATGCAAATGGCAGCCATTTTGAAGGGTTAGGTAGTCTTGAGGGTATTGCAAAAGAAAAAGGCGAACTGATTTCAGGTTCTTCACCTGAGGCGGCGATTATTCTTAATTCGGATGACGTTTATTTTGATTATTGGTGTGGCTTGGCTGCGGGTCGTACAATTTATTCGTTTGGCTTTACTAAAGCGGCAAGCCTTTATGCTTCTGATGTTAGCTTAAGTGCAGAGTTTAGTGAGGTGACATTCCATTATCATGGCGAAGTATTGCCTGTTTTTATTGCAGGGGCGGGTCTGCACCAAATAGCGAATGGTATGGCTGTGGTTTTGGCTATGTTAGTAATAGGAATAGATTTTAAATTCGCGGTTGGTGCGTTGGCGACACCTGTGCTTGTTTCGGGCCGACTAGAGCGCCTTGAAACAAAAAATGGAGCTCTATTAATTAATGATTGTTACAATGCCAGCCCAACGTCTGTTGAGGCGGCTATTGATGTTCTTGCAATGCAATTAGTTGATGAGACATGGTTGATTTTAGGTGCTTTGGGTGAACTCGGAGATCAACAAGATGAGATTCACCGCGGACTAGGGCTATATGCTAAGAACAAAGGTATATCGTGTTTGATTTGTGTCGGACCCATAGCCGCTGTTGCCGGTATCGCCTTTAGAAGTAAGGGCGGTAACGCTATATTTTGTAATACACATAATGAGGCGGCGACGGTAGTTCGCCAACTCGATAAAAAGCATGCCATTTTAGTGAAGGGTTCTCGTTCGGCTAAAATGGAAAATGTCATTGAAGCATTAAATAATTAGGATATTCCTTACCAATGTTACTTCTGCTAACGGCTTATTTAAGTAAATACCATACATTTTTTACAGTATTCAACTACTTGTCGCTTCGCGCCATTTTGGGTGTTCTTACCGCGCTGGCCATTTCGCTTTTGATTGGTAATAAAGTGATTCGCTTGTTGCAGCGTCTGCAAATTGGTCAGTCGGTTCGTAGTGATGGCCCTCAGACTCATTTAGCAAAAGCAGGTACACCTACGATGGGTGGAGCGCTAATTATTTTTTCAATCACCGTCAGTACCCTTCTATGGGGAGATCTACGTAACCAATATGTATGGGTCGTTTTGTTGGTTATGTTGGCATTTGGCGTTGTGGGTTGGGTAGATGATTATAGGAAAGTGGTTGAGAAAAATCCGCGCGGTCTTCCAGGTCGATGGAAATATTTTTGGCAAAGTATATTTGGTTTGGCGGCCGCATTTTATTTGTACTACACCGCCAGTACGCCAGCAGAAACCGCATTGATTGTGCCTTTATTTAAGGACGTTGCTATTCCTTTGGGCGTGTTTTTTATTGTACTAACGTATTTCGTTATTGTTGGTACAAGTAATGCGGTTAATTTAACCGATGGTCTGGATGGTTTGGCTATTTTACCGACCGTTTTGGTTGGTGGTGCGCTGGGAGTGTTTGCTTATCTTACCGGGAATATCCGCTTTGCTGATTATCTATTAATCCCTTATGTGCATGGTTCTGGGGAGTTGCTTGTTTTTTGTGCCGCATTGGCTGGGGCGGGGTTAGGCTTCTTGTGGTTTAACACGTATCCTGCACAAATATTCATGGGGGATGTTGGTTCATTGGCTTTAGGTGCTGCGTTGGGCACTATTGCCGTCATCGTTCGTCAAGAGCTGGTACTGTTTATTATGGGCGGCGTTTTTGTGATGGAGACGGTGTCTGTTATTTTACAGGTTGCTTCTTATAAGTTAACAAAGCGCAGGATATTTAGAATGGCGCCAATTCATCATCATTTCGAGTTAAAAGGCTGGGCTGAACCTAAAGTAATTGTTCGTTTTTGGATTATTACTGTGTGTCTTGTTTTAGTAGGCTTAGCCACCTTAAAAGTACGTTAGGAGTTTTGCATGTCGTTAATCGGGTCAGACCGGGTAAGAGCCGTTGTAGGCTTGGGTGCGACAGGCTTGTCTTGCGTACGTTTCTTAGCCAGTAAAGGTGTTGATTTTTATGTGGTGGATTCTCGCGAAAATCCCCCAGGGTTAGAGCAGGCAAAAGAGTATTGTCCTAAAGATCGTATTTTTACGGGTGATCTAGCAGTACTTGAAACACTTGGTGTTACTGAACTGTATGTTAGTCCAGGGATTGCATTGCGCACGCCAGTGTTAGCGCGCTTAGCTGCTCGTGGTGTACTCATGCGCGGTGATATTGATTTATTTCGTGATTATGTGGATGCCCCTTTTGTTGCTATCACGGGGTCTAATGCAAAGAGCACGGTAACAACGTTAGTCGCTTTGTTGCTTCAGGCTTGCGGTAAAAATACCAAGGCCGGTGGTAATTTAGGGCCGCCTGCCTTAGATCTTCTTTCTCCTAATACGGATTTTTATGTGCTTGAGCTATCTAGCTTTCAGCTTGAGACGACTCATTCACTTCAAGCTGATTTAGCGTGTCTTCTCAATGTGTCTGAAGATCATATGGATCGATATGATGATCTTTATGAATATCAGCGTGTAAAGCAAAGAGTCTATCGTGGTTGTAAAGCGGCTGTTTGTAATAAGCAAGATATCCTGACGGCACCACTATTGGCGGATACAACCCCTGTTCGAGCGTTTACGACGAAAAGTCCTGATTTAAAAGAGTTTGGTATGCTTAAAGATGGCGATGGAGCATGGTTGTGTCGCGGTGTTGAGCGACTTTATCATACGTCTCAAATTGCCCTAAAAGGTTCGCATAATCACGCTAATGTACTGGCAGCGCTGGCAATGCTTGAGCTGTTAGGGGTGGATGTTATGTCGAATGCGGTTGGGGATGTGCTGAAAGAATTCGGCGGCTTGCCTCACCGTTGTGAGACGGTTCGAACCCTTCATAGTGTTACGTATATTAATGATTCAAAAGGCACTAATGTGGGCGCTACATTGGCGGCGCTTCAAGGTTTAGGTTCGGTGGTAAGAAAGAATATTCTTCTTATTGCTGGGGGAGATGGCAAGGGCGCTGACTTTAGCCCTTTAACAAAATCGGTAACTGATTTTGTGAGAGTCGTTTATTTGTTTGGTAAGGATGCTGACCGTATCGCCGAGGTGATGTTGCCAGGTACTGAGGTTAAACGTTTTGATTCTTTGGATCAGATTGTATCAAGTATCTCTCAAGATGCTAAAGAGGGTGAGATCGTTTTGTTTTCACCCGCTTGCGCGAGTTTGGATATGTACAAAAGCTACGAAGTGCGAGGTGAGCATTTTGCTCGTTTGGTTGCTGAGTTATGACATGGTTTAAAGTGTTTGATCGGGTGTCTCTTCAGGAGTTTGCCCGGATTGATACTCTTTTTGTTGCCTCTGTTATCTCTATCTTGGCGCTGGGGATGGTGATGGTGTCAAGTGCGTCTATTTCTATTTCAGAAAGCCTTCATGGTCACCCTTATTTCTTTATGGGTCGGCAGGCTTTTTATCTTGTCTTAGGTTTAATCTCAGGTTTTCTATTGTTGTCATTACCAACCAGTCAGCTACAAAAATGGGGGATTCTGATGATGGGGTTGTCGTTGATTTTGCTGATTCTAGTGCTGGTTCCGGGCATTGGAAAAAGTGTAAACGGCAGCCGTCGGTGGATTAATTTAGTGGTATTTAACCTTCAGGCTTCGGAAGTGGCGAAGGTTTGCATGGTGGTTTATGTCTCCGGCTATTTGGTACGCAGAGCTGATCGAGTGAGAGAAGGTTGGGTGGGTTTCGTACTCCCTCTTTGTCTTTGTAGCGTTTTTTTGTTGTTTTTGCTTTTTGAGCCGGATTTTGGTGCTTCTGTTGTTTTGCTTGGCACGGTGATGGTGTTGCTTTTTTTAGGTGGCGCTCCTTTATATCAATTTTTGCTTTTGATGATTGCTGCGGTTGCTATGTTAGGGGTTGTGGCTATTTCGGAAAGCTATCGATTAAAGCGTTTGATGAATTTTATCGACCCGTGGGCTGACCCTTTTAATGAGGGCTATCAGTTGAGCCAGGCTTTGATTGCTTATGGTCGTGGGGAGTGGTTTGGCTTGGGTTTGGGTAACAGTGTGCAGAAACTGTCTTATTTACCCGAGGCTCATACCGATTTTGTATTTTCTATTTGGGTCGAAGAAACCGGAATGTTTGGCGGTTTGTTGCTGATTGTTTTGTTTGCCCTAATGGTTGGTCGGGCGTTTAAAATCGGTCATGACGCTATGGCGTTGTCTCGTCCGTTTGCTGCTTATATGTGTTTCGGTTTTTCTATTCTTATTTTGGCTCAGGTCATCATCAATATTGGTGTTAATACGGGCTTTTTGCCGACCAAAGGGCTGACACTTCCTTTGATTAGTTATGGTGGCAGTAGCTTGATCATCACACTGGCGAGTTTATTTGTTATTGCGCGAGTCGATGTTGAAAATCGACGCGCTGAAAGTGATTGCGATTCTATAGGATCGGCTGAAGTGAAAGTTAAAGAGAGCGACAAATGAGCGATGTTAAAAAAATTATCATAATGGCAGGCGGTACGGGGGGGCACATCTATCCTGCGCTGGCCTGTGCTCAGGCTTTTAAAGATAAAGGAATGGATGTCCAATGGCTGGGCTCAAAAGGTGGCATGGAAGAAGCGCTTGTCGCTGATTATGATATTGCTTTGCATTCTTTGTCGATAAAAGGTGTTAGAGGAAAAGGGGTGTTGGGTCTATTAGTTGCGCCTTTTAGAGTTTTGCATGCCATTGGTCAGGCAATCGCAGTGTTACAGAAAGTTAAACCTGACGTTGTTTTGGGGATGGGTGGTTTTGTTGCTGGCCCCGGTGGTGTAGCTGCTCGAATTTTAGGTATTCCTCTGGCGATACATGAACAAAATGCCATTGCCGGTACGACCAATAAGCTGCTTTCTAAAGTTGCCAGTCTTAAGTTGCAGGCTTTTGATGGAGCAATTCCAAACGCCATTAGTGTAGGTAATCCCATTCGAAGTGATATTTTAGAGCAGCACGTTCGCATGCCGAGAAATGGCGTAGCGCGACCATTACGTTTACTTGTTGTTGGCGGGAGTTTGGGGGCGAAAGCGATTAATGATGTTATCCCTCAAGTTTTGTTAAACTGGCCTTCTACTCAACGCTTGGATGTTTGGCATCAAACTGGGTTGCGTAATTTTGACGTGGTCTCTGAACAGTATAAAATTGCGAAGGTTGAGGCTCGGGTAGAAGCTTATCTTGAGAATATGGATCAGGCTTATTACTGGGCGGATGTTGTCTTGTGCCGTGCTGGGGCGATGACGGTGAGTGAGTTGGCGATAGCTGGGCTCCCTTCAATTTTAGTGCCTTACCCGCACGCCATAGATGATCACCAAACTGCCAATGCGCGATATTTAGAGCAAGTAGGGGCCGCCTATTTGTTACCACAGGCTCAGCTGACCTGTGAAAAAATTATCTCATTGCTTTCTAAATTTGTAGAAAGTGAAGATACATTATTAAAGATGGGCGAGCAGGCGAAGCTCGTTGCTCGTCCAAATGCGACGCAAGACGTCGTTGCATGCTGTTTAAGGTTGATAAAAACATGATTGATAATAAAGTTCAGTACGATATTCCTACTATGCGTCGTATTCAAAATATCCATTTTATTGGCATCGGCGGTGTTGGTATGTGTGGCATCGCAGAGGTATTGCATAATCAAGGGTATCGCGTGTCTGGGTCGGACCTTAAGTCTTCTTCTACAATAGAGCGTTTGGAGGAGTTAGGCATAAAGGTGTATTTGGGGCATTTAGAAGAAAACGTATATGACGCTCATGTCATTGTTGTTTCAACGGCAATTAATGTTGAAAACCCAGAGATAATTTGGGGTAAAGAGCATCGTATTCCAATCGTTCGCAGAGCGGAAATGCTTGCAGAGTTAATGCGTTACCGTCACGGCATAGCGGTGGCTGGTACGCATGGGAAAACAACGACAACCAGTTTGATGGCGTCAATATTGGCCGCGACAGGTGAAGCTCCAACGTTTGTGATTGGAGGGCGTTTAACCAGTGCTGGCGCAAATGCGCAATTGGGTGTCAGTGCGTATCTGGTTGCCGAAGCGGATGAGAGTGATGCTTCTTTTCTTCATTTACAGCCACAAACGGTCATCGTGACAAATATCGATCAGGATCATATGGATACCTATGATGGTGATTTTGAAAAAGTTAAGCATGCTTTTGTTGAGTTTGTTCATAATTTACCTTTTTACGGCTTGGCTGTGATGTGTGTGGATGATGAAAATGTTCGAGAAATTCTGCCGTTGTTAAGTCGTCCTGTTTTGACGTACGGTATTGAGCAAGAAGCAGATTTTTACGCGACGAACATCGTACAAACGGGGCGCCATTGTGAATTCTTGGCGCATCGTCCTGAGGGTGAGCCGTTGAAGATCCGTTTGCCAATGCCGGGCCGCCATAATGTGCTTAATGCACTTTCAACGATTGCCGTTGCGACTGACTTGGGTGTGGATGCAACGGCTATTCAGGCTGGTCTTATGGGGTTTGAAGGAGTGGGGCGTCGTTTTCAAGAGCAGAAACCATTAAAACTTCCTAATGGCTCAAATGTGATGTTTGTTGATGATTATGGCCATCATCCAAGTGAAGTGTTGGCTACGATCAAAGCAATTCGAGCCGGTTGGCCTGAGAAGCGTTTAGTGATGGTTTATCAGCCACATCGTTACACTCGAACTCGTGATCTTTATGAAGATTTTGTAAGAGTACTATCCCAAGTTGATGTTTTGCTGTTGCTGGATGTTTATTCGGCAGGTGAAACGCTAATTAACGGCGCAGATAGTCGTTCTTTGTGTGGCAGTATTCGTCAGCGCGGTAATGTTGATCCAATTCATGTTGGTAGTGAAACAGATTTGCGCTCTATTTTAAGTAATGTTTTACGTGAAGGTGACTTACTTATTACGCAAGGTGCTGGTGATATTGGTACGGTATCTAAGAATTTATCAGTGAGCGGGATTTAATATGTTCAAGACACTAAAAGAATCCGTGATTGCGGTGATTTATGGTGGCCGTTCAGCAGAGCGTGAAGTATCGCTGCAAAGCGGGCCTTTAGTTGCAGAAGGACTTCGTTCTAAAGGTTTTCAAGTGGTAGAGCTTGATCTTTACGGTCCTAATGCTGAGTTAGATCCAATTGTTCAATTGCAAGCGATTGAGTTTGATCTTGCTTTCATTGCGTTACATGGCGGTGAAGGTGAAGATGGCCGAGTTCAGGCTTTGCTTGAAATGATGGGTAAATCTTATACAGGCAGTTCACCTTTGGCTTGTGGTCTTGCGATGGATAAAGTTTTAACTAAGCGATTTTGGCATGGTATTGGAATACCCACGCCAGCTTATTTATCTTTTGTGGATTATGCGGATGCGGATGTCGTTGAAGAGCAGATGTCTTACCCAATGATTATTAAGCCTTCTAGAGAAGGTTCTACCATTGGGATTAATAAGGCGATGAATCGAGCGGAACTTGATGAGGCGCTTTTAAAGGCTCTTGAATATGACTCTGATATATTGGTTGAAGAATTTGTAGATGGACCAGAGTTTACGATTACGGTTATCGACGATGTGGCTTATCCGCCTATAGGGCTAAAGCCTGCACCTAACCATAAACTTTATGACTATGAGGCGAAGTACGTAGCGGATGATACGGAATATCTGTTGCCTTGCGGTTTAAATGAAGATGATGAGAATGAGCTGCAAATGTTGGCACTTGATGCTTATCGTTCGTTAGGTTGTTCTGGTTGGGGGCGTGTTGATGTAATGCGTGACTCTGCTGGAGTGTTTTGGGTGTTAGAAGTAAATACTGCGCCAGGCATGACATCCCATAGCTTAGTGCCTATGGCGGCTAATTATGTTGGGATTGACTATGCTTCACTTGTGGAGAAGATTGCGCAAAATGCTTGGGGTGAAGTCGAGCGTGATTGATTTATGAGGATGGCAGCGTTAATCGGGGCTGTCTTGTTAGTATTAGTCGCCTCTTTTCAAAGCAATGATTCGCCTGATACTTGGTTTGCTATTCAAAAAATCGAGATAAAAGGCGATTTTAAATATGCAGTAGAAGATGATTTGCAGGCAGATTTTTCTTCTTTACTTGGGCAGAGTCTTTTGGGTGTTTCTCTATCCGACTCATTGGTCGTTGTTTTGTCATCGGAATGGGTGGCAAGTGCAGAAATTCGTAAAGTTTGGCCAAATACATTGCAGGTCCTTGTTCATGAATATACCCCTCTTGCATACTGGGGGGATCGGCAATTGATATCCACTTCTGCGGTAGTGATTACGCCGCGTGAGGTCCCTGAGTTGCCGCTTACAAAGCTGTACGGTCCTGAAGATTCGAGTGATGTGGTTCTTGAGCAGTTTGGCTTAGTAAGTCAGGTGCTTGCATTTACGTCTCTGCGTGTTGCTACTCTCACATTAGAGCCAAGAGGTGCTTGGAGTATTGTTTTCACCAATGGCGTCAAGGTTAAGCTTGGTAGAGAAGAGATTTTAGAGAGATTACAGCGCTTTATAGCGGTGTATAAAAGTGATTTATCGGGTAGAATAGACCAAATAACATCAGTCGATGCGCGCTATCCACATGGGGTGGCAGTGGGTTGGAAAAAAAATAAATGATATTGGCCTGTTTGTTGCTTTTTTAAACAGCAATAAGGGTTATGTCATAACAACACGTAATGCCGGGATGGTGAAATGATAGTCGGTTTGGATGTAGGCACATCGAAAGTTATCTGCTTAGTTGGTGAGGTTCTGGCTGACGGTAGTTTGGAAATTGTCGGTATAGGCTCTCATAGCTCAAAAGGAATGAAGCGCGGCGTTGTTATAAATATAGAATCAACGGTTCAGTCCATTCAACGTGCAGTTGAAGAGGCTGAATTGATGGCCGGTTGTAATATACATTCTGTCTATGTCAGTGTGGCTGGTAGTCACATTCGCAGCTTAAATTCTCATGGTATTGTCGCTGTTAAAAATGGCGAAGTGCAGAAAGAAGATATTGATCGAGTTATCGATGCTGCACAAGCGGTACCGATATCTTCTGATCAGCGAGTACTTCATATTTTGCCTCAGGAATACCATATAGACTCTCAAGAAGGTATTAAAGACCCTCTTGGTATGTCTGGAGTTCGACTTGAAGCAAATGTGCATTTGATTTCTGGTGCTGTGAACGCCGTAATGAATGTAGAGAAGTGCATCAAACGTTGTGGTCTAGGTGTGGATGGCGTCATTTTATCTCAGCTTGCTTCTAGTGAGTCATCGTTGAGTGAAGATGAAAAAGATTTAGGTGTTTGTCTGATTGATATTGGTGCAGGGACGTCTGATATTGCTGTATGGATTGATGGTGCCTTACATCATACTGCCGTGGTTCCTGTGGCTGGCGATCAGGTAACAAATGATATTTCGATGGCTTTGCGTACACCAACTCAACATGCTGAAGAGATTAAAGTGAAATATGCTTGTGCGATGTCTTCAATGGCATCTACAGATCAGGTTTTGCAAGTGCCGAGTGTTGGTGATCGTCAACCAAGATCGATAACTCGTCATGCTTTGACAGAGGTTGTTGAAGCTAGATATGAAGAAATTTACAGCTTAATTCTGGATGAATTAAGACGCAGTGGTTATGCGGAGCGTATCCCTGCAGGTATTGTAATTACTGGAGGTACGTCGCTTATGGAAGGTGCGGCGGAGTTGGCAGAGAAGGTATTTCAGATGCCAGTTCGATTATCTTTACCAGATTGTACTAAAGGAATGTCTGACATTGTCGATAACCCTATATATTCAACAAGTGTTGGATTATTGGTTTATGGTAGTAAAGAGGCTGAAGTAACCGAAATCTCGAAACGGATGATGTCTAAGACGCAAACTAAACGAGAATCATCAGTTCTGGCTCCTAAAGAAATCGGGCCATCCTTCAGTGCAACGAAGGCGTGGCAGAAATTAAAACACTGGTTTCAAAGTTATATATAGTCAGAATTGATAGTGAATTTATTGAGGAGCAATAAGCCCATGAATGTCTTTGATTTAGCTGAAGATAATTTATCAGATAATGCTGTAATTAAAGTTATAGGTGTTGGCGGCGGAGGCGGGAATGCTGTCCGTCATATGCTTGAAAACCGATTAGAAGGTGTTGAGTTTATATGTGCCAATACTGACTCTAAAGCGTTGATAGGATTCGAGACAGGGGTTTCTTTGCAGCTTGGCTCAACCATTACTAAAGGGTTGGGTGCCGGAGCAAATCCAGAAGTAGGGCGAGATTCAGCCTTAGAGGATCAAGAAAAAATCACCCAGCTACTTACTGGTGCGGACATGGTTTTTATCACGGCTGGTATGGGTGGTGGAACAGGTACGGGTGCTGCACCTGTTATCGCAAAAGTGGCTCGTGAATTAGGTATTTTGACGGTCGCTGTTGTTACTAAGCCTTTTCCATTTGAAGGTCGTCGTCGCGCTAGAGTGGCTGAAGAGGGTGTCAGAGAGTTGCGTGAAAATGTCGACTCATTAATAACTGTCCCTAATGAGCGCCTTTTGCCTGTATTAGGCAAAAATATTACATTATTGAAAGCGTTTGGCGAAGCGAATAACGTTTTGTTTAATGCGGTTCAGGGTATTACAGATCTTATTATGCGCCCAGGTTTGATCAACGTCGATTTTGCAGATGTGAGAACGGTCATGTCTGAAATGGGTATGGCGATGATGGGTACAGGATCTGCGTCTGGCGAAGATAGAGCAAGGGTAGCGGCTGAGGCTGCAATACATAACCCATTATTAGAAGATATCAACCTTAGAGGCGCACGAGGTGTGCTGGTAAATATCACAGCTAACGAGGAAGTTGGCTTGTCTGAATTTACCGAGGTTGGTGGCATTATAGAAGAATATGCATCGGAAGATGCTACCGTCGTGATTGGTTGTGCAATTGATCCTAGTGTAGGTGATGAAATGCGAGTCACGGTGGTTGCAACTGGTTTAGAGGGTCGATCTGCAGTTGAAATGAAGTCTGCTGTAGGTGAATCTGTTGTCTCTCAACCAGTTATGGCTAAGGTAGAGCAAGTTGTTGAAAGTAGTGATTCAAAAATGACTGTTGCTCAATCTGTGCCAAAGCCTTCACAGAAGACGAAGGTGGACATGGTAGAGAAAAACTTGGATGAAAAGAATGGGTCTGCTGACTCAGGCTCTATTTCAAGTGGCGATAAATTATCGTATTTGGACATTCCAGCGTTTTTGCGTCGTCAAGCTGATTAGTTTGAGTAAGAAAGATGCAATGTAAGTGCATTGGATTGTATAAAAAATGTGTTATTGATACTATTTTGTAAAGATTAGTGTCTAGTCATAAAAATGTAGGAATAAAATGGTACGCCAACACACACTAAAAAACATTATTCGAGCAACTGGAGTGGGTTTACACTCTGGCGAAAAAGTGTATTTGACACTAAAACCTGCACCTGTGAACACAGGTATTGTATTTGTTCGTACAGACCTGGATCCAGTTGTTGAGATTCATGGTGATGCACGAGCGGTTGGGTCAACAAATTTTGCTACGGCTTTATGTCAGGGTGATGTGAAGGTAAGTACCGTAGAGCATTTGTTATCTGCAATGGCTGGTTTGGGTGTGGATAATGCTTATGTAGAAGTGAGTGCTAGTGAAATTCCGCTTATGGATGGAAGTGCTAGTCCTTTTGTTTTTCTTCTTCAGTCGGCTGGTCTTGAAGCTCAAAATGCACCTAAAAAATTCATTCGAGTTAAAAAGCCTATTCGAGTTGATGAAGGTGATAAATTTGCTTCTCTTGAACCGCATTCAGGCTTTCGCTTGTCTTTCACTATAGACTTTCAGCATCCAGCTATTGGTGAAGATGTTCAAAGTACATCATTTGATTTTTCGACGACAACTTTTGTAAAAGAAATTAGTCGTGCTAGAACATTTGGTTTCATGAAAGACCTTGAATACTTTAAGAATAACAACCTTGCTCGCGGTGCAAATATGGAGAACGCTATTGTTCTTGATGATTACCGTGTGTTGAATGATGAAGGGTTGCGTTACCGAGATGAATTGGTGCGTCATAAAATTTTGGATGCGATCGGAGATCTTTATCTTCTTGGTCATAGTTTGATTGGAGAATATAAAGCGTATAAATCTGGGCATGCGTTAAATAATAAACTTTTGTTGGCTTTGCTTGAGCATCAGGATGCTTGGGAATATGTTGTTTATGAAGATGCAGCACAAACAACACCAATCTCCTATGTTGAGCCGGCTTTTGTTGGTGCGTAATAACTGATTAATTCTTGATCGTATTTTGAAAAGCCAGGCTATATGCCTGGCTTTTTTTGCATTTAGGTCCTTGATATTTCATGTTTTGTCACACATTACCGTGGTAGACTCTATTTATTACTAATTGGCTACGTTGAGTTCAAGATGTTAGGAACTGTAATTAAAAAAATTGTCGGTACAAAGAATGACCGAGAAGTGAAACGATATAAAAAAGTCGTTACACAGATAAATCAACTTGAAGAATCCCTTCAAAAACTCTCGGATGATGACTTATCTGCAAAAACCAGTGAGTTTCGAGACCGTCTTGATAAAGGGGAATCGCTTGACTCCATTTTGTCCGAAGCGTTTGCGGTAGTCCGTGAAGGCAGTCGTCGTGTAATGGGGATGCGCCATTTTGACGTTCAGCTTATCGGCGGCATGGTATTGAATGAAGGCAAAATTGCAGAAATGCGTACTGGTGAGGGTAAGACGCTGGTTGCCACACTTGCTGTTTATTTAAATGCACTGTCTTCAAAAGGTGTTCACGTTGTTACTGTGAATGATTACCTTGCTAAGCGTGATGCTAACTGGATGCGACCTCTCTATGAATTCTTAGATATGAGTGTTGGTGTCGTTTTCTCGGGTCAAGATAGAGATGAGAAAAAAGCATCCTATTTATGCGATATTACCTATGGAACCAATAACGAATTTGGTTTTGATTATCTTCGCGATAATATGGTTTTTCGTTTAGAGGATCGTGTGCAGCGTGATTTAAACTTCTCTGTTGTGGATGAGGTTGATTCTATTCTCATAGATGAAGCGAGAACGCCTCTTATCATATCTGGTGCGGTTGAAGATAGTTCTGAGCAGTATCGTAAAATTAATATGCTTGCTCCTCTTCTTGTTAAACAAGAGGAGAGCGAAAGTGAAGAGCCTACAGGGCATTATATTTTTGACGAATCGCAACGAAGCATTGAACTGACTGAAGATGGCCACTCCTTTGTTGAGGGTTGGTTGGTAGAGCAAGGTTTGCTTGGTGAAGGTGAAAGCCTTTATGCTGCAGGCAACCTTTCTCTATTACACCATGTTCATGCTTGTTTGAAAGCGCATGTTATCTTTAAGAAAGATATAGATTACGTTATTCAGGATGACCAAGTTGTTATTGTTGATGAGCACACTGGCCGAACTATGGCTGGTCGTCGTTGGTCTGAAGGTATTCATCAAGCTGTAGAAGCAAAAGAAGGGATGACGATTCAGGCAGAAAGCCAAACCTTAGCCTCTACTACCTTCCAGAATTATTTTCGTTTATATGAAAAGCTTTCTGGCATGACAGGGACTGCGGATACGGAGGCGTTTGAATTTCAGCAAATCTACGGATTAACCGTTATTGTTATTCCGACGAATCGTCAGGTTCAGCGTAAAGATTTTAATGATCTGATTTACATGTCAACAGAAGACAAGTTCGAAGCAATTGTGTTGGACATTGAAGAGATAGTCAAAGAGGGTCGCCCTGTATTGGTTGGCACCGCGTCTATTGAATATTCTGAGCTGTTGTCGAATTATCTTCTTAAAAAGAATGTTAAACATAATGTTCTTAATGCTAAACAGCATGAGCGTGAAGCTCAGACTGTTGCTGATGCAGGTCGCCCTGGTGCTGTCACTATTGCTACAAATATGGCTGGTCGTGGTACGGATATTGTTCTGGGTGGTAATTTACAAGTTGAGTTGGCTCAACTAGGCGATGGTGCTAGTCAAGATAGTATTGATGCTCTGAAAGCCGATTGGAAGTTGCGTAACGAGTCTGTTCTGGCTGCGGGTGGTTTGCATATTATTGGTACTGAGCGCCATGAATCTCGTCGTATTGATAACCAATTGCGTGGGCGTGCTGGTCGTCAGGGTGATGTAGGGTCCTCTCGCTTTTATTTGTCATTAGAAGATAACTTAATGCGAATTTTTATGTCTGATCGCATTAAAAAAATGATGATGGCGCTTGGGATGGAGAAAGGCGAAGCTATCGAGCACAAGATGGTTTCAAATGCGATTGAAAAAGCTCAGCGAAAAGTTGAGGGTCGTAACTTTGATATTCGTAAGCAGTTGCTAGAGTATGATGATGTAGCAAATGATCAGCGTCAGGTTATTTATCGTCAACGTTTTGAAATGATGGTCTCTGATGATTTATCTGACGCTATTTCTGCTATGAGAGAAGTGGTTGTTACAGGGCTCGTTGATGAATTTATACCGCCGCAAAGTATCTTCGATATGTGGGATCTTGAAGGATTAGAGGAGAAGGCTCGTAATGAATTCGGTCTTACGCTTCCAGTCTCTAAATGGGTTGAAGAAGATAAAAAGCTTTATGAAGAGCCGCTTCGTCAAAAAATACTTGATAGTTTTATTGATGATTATAAAGCGAAAGAAGCTATTGCTGGTGTCCAGCCTTTCAGGGCTTTTGAGAAACAGGTCCTTTTACAGGTTCTAGATACGCTTTGGAAAGAGCATCTCCAGACGATGGATATGCTTAGGCAGGGCATTCACTTGCGTGGCTATGCACAAAAAAATCCTAAGCAGGAGTATAAGCGAGAAGCCTTTGAGTTATTTCAGGGCTTGTTAGAGCAAATAAAATTTGAAGTGATTCAAATTGTAACGCGCGTAAAGGTTCAGTCTGCGGAAGAAGCTGAAAAAATTGAAGAGTCTCGTAGGCAGCAAGATGAAAAAACGACAGTGAGCATGGTTCATGATTCTTTGAACTCCCTGTCTGATACACCTTCTGAGTCTAATACTGCTCAAGAGCAACCTAAGGTAGGGCGTAACGAGCCTTGCCCGTGTGGCTCTGGTAAAAAATATAAACAATGTCACGGTAGTTTGATTTAACTGGAGAAAGCTTAAATGGCGGTAGGATTACACGATTTCCCTCTCATCCCAGAAATTAAAGGGATTAGAATAGGTGTTGCAGAAGCTGGTATTAAAAAGCCTAATAAAAAAGATATTGTTATCTTTGAGTTATGTGAAGGTGCTTCGGTAGCGGGTGTTTTTACTCAAAATGCTTTTTGTGCAGCGCCTGTTCGTGTTTGTCAAAAACATTTAGGTTTGGCTGGTAGCCGTTATCTGTTGATCAATACAGGTAATGCTAATGCTGGTACAGGTAAATTAGGTCTTGTCGCTGCATTGAAGTCTTGTGAGGCTTTAGCTGCTCAGGTGGATGTTGGTGTGGAGTCTATACTCCCTTTCTCTACTGGTGTTATTGGTGAACCTTTACCTGTAGGCAAAATTATTGCAGCTATTCCTGCCGCTCTTGCTAACTTGTCTGGTAGAAATTGGCATGCTGCGGGTGTTGGCATTATGACAACCGACACTTTGCCAAAAGGGTCTATTCGTACCTTCGAATTTGAAGACAAAGTTTATACTATCGCTGGTATTTCTAAAGGTGCAGGCATGATTCGTCCAAATATGGCGACTATGCTGGGTTATGTATGCAGCGATATTGCAATGAATGTCGATGTTCTCCAGGCAATTTTGAAAAGTGTTGTGAATAAAAGCTTTAATCGTATTACTGTCGACAGTGATACGTCAACAAATGATTCTTGTATTGCTGTAGCAACAGGTATGGCTGGTAATTCGGTTGTCACATCCGTTGATCAGCCATTGGCTCAAGCTTTTGTTGTGGCGTTTACTGAAGTAATGCAAGAATTAGCTCATGCTATTGTCCGTGATGGCGAAGGGGCTACTAAGTTTGTTACGGTGGAGGTTATTGGTGCGGTTAACGAAAGTGACGCCACAAAAACAGCCTTTGAAATAGCGCATTCGCCATTGGTTAAGACCGCTTTATTTGCATCAGATCCAAACTGGGGTCGGATTTTGGCCGTAGTTGGTCGTGCTGGTGTTAGTGAATTAGATGTGGATCGAGTTCAGTTGCATATCAATGGATTTGAGATTGCTCGCGATGGCTGTCGCTCACCTGACTATATTGAAGAGCATGGTAAGCAGGCGATGAAGCCACAAGAGATTCACATTTGTGTTGATCTTGGAATGGGTGAGGCGTCTGATACTGTTTGGACAACTGATTTTTCACATGAATACGTCACTATCAATGCGGAGTATCGTACTTGATTCGAGTAAAGGTGGCGGTTGGTATTATCCTTCGTGATAATAGCGTATTTGTCGCTCTTAGGAATTCTAAGCAACATCAAGGTGGTTTGTGGGAGTTTCCTGGCGGAAAGTGTGAAGCTTCTGAGTCTGCAGAAGTGGCTTTGGTAAGAGAATTAAAAGAAGAATGTGGAATTTCTATAACTGAGTGTGAGTTTTTTAAAACAATTTCTCATGATTACGGTGATAAATCGGTTGAATTGTTCTTTTATAAGGTGACAGGATTTGATGGTGAGCCCGTTGGCAAAGAAGGGCAGGAAGTCCGTTGGGTTGCTGTTTCTGATTTGGTGTCCTACGACTTTCCAGAGGCGAATAAGCCAATAGTTGTAGCGTTGATGGCGCATTATTGAATTTATTTTTTGATATCCTAATATTTAAAAGAGCTTCCTTTGAAGCTCTTTTTTTATGCCTTTAGTTTAGTATTTTTGCTAATAGTTGCCTGACAATGGCTGGTTCGAAAGGCTTTCCGCAAATAGCATCGACTCCCTCTTGGGCGATATTCGATAGTTGGCTGTCTTCAGAATTTGAACTGACCATTAGTATAGGTATGTGGGCTAATGCTGGGTCTTGTCGGACTGCCTCAGTTAGTTCTCTGCCATCCATTTCTGGCATATTGTAATCGGTAACAATAAGGTCGAATTCTGTTGTGTTAAGTAATTCAATGGCTTCTTTGCCGTTCTCAGCAAATTGAATGTCCTCTATGCCCATAGTGTTAAGTGTTTTGCTAATGTGTTTTCTCGCCATGCGGCTATCGTCTGTCACCAAAACGCGGAGTGTTCTTGGGTCGAACATTTCTAAGTCGATCTCCTCCTCGACAATGAGGTCGAGAGTGGCGTGGATGGCGCGTTTAAGATCTTTTTTAGTGAAAGGTTTTGGTAATATGGCAAGTACGCCGGATTGCCTAAGATGTTCTAGTTGTTCTCGGTTTCTTTCGCTGGAAATTAGCATGAAGTGTTGGCTTTCAGTTTCTTCATTTTTTCGAATTTTGTCGATTAAATCATTAGCTGATCCGTCAGGAAGATACATTGAGGAAATAACTAAGTCTGGTGGAAAAGAAGATAGCGATGACATGGTTTCTTCAATGTTATTTGCGTACTCTATTTGTTTGATGCCTGCTTCTTCTAAGGCTTTAGTGATGATTTTTTTTTGAGTGTCTGAAGGTTCTACAAGGAGAAAGGAGAGGTCGCCGATTGCTGCATAATTGCTCATGTTAAGGTCGCCTATTATTGATGTTGATACAGCTTTTGTGCCGATACTGTTTTAAGATTAATCATAGCTTTTAGTTAATCCTATTATACTAAATAGGTTAACATGTTTTATCTAGTTAAATTGAGTAATAGGAGTTTGGATGTCGACGGCAAGTGCATGTCATATTTTGGTAAAAACTAAGGTGGAAGCGGATTCCTTAAAGGTTAAGTTGGATAAAGGCGCTGATTTTCATAAGTTAGCTAAACAATTCTCTACCTGTCCTTCGGGTAAAAAAGGTGGAGATCTTGGGGAATTTCGCAAGGGTGATATGGTACCGGCCTTTGACAAAGCTGTCTTTGGTGGGCCTTTATTTAAAGTGCAAGGGCCGATAAAAACACAATTTGGTTTTCATCTTATTAAGGTGTTATACCGCTCTTAAATTAACTTCAAAGGGTAAGTAGTTATGAGCCATCCAATTCAACTCGACGAGTTTTATTTCGTTGCTCCTCAACTTCTAAAAGAGGAGGTTGCCGCTCTTAAGTCGAAAGGGTTTGAAAGGATTATTAATAATCGTCCTGAAGCTGAATCGGATGATCAGCCGCTAGGTGAAAGTATTCGTAACGCAACCGAAGCGTTGGGAATGGAGTATATAAATAATCCAATTGATTTGGCTAAGCTGTCGCAAGAGCAAGTTGATTTACAAGGTAGTGCTCTGGCTGAGAATAAAAAAACATTGGCTTTTTGTAGGACTGGAACTCGATCCTCAGTTTTGTGGGTGTTGTTGGAGAGTGGGAAAGGCGGTGATTATAATGACTTGATGTCACAAGTTGCTGGAAAGGGTTTTGATCTTTCTCGGTGCGTAGTGGCCATGAAGCCTTTATTGAAAAATTAGTATTCTTAGTCGATTAGGTTCTCTTACTATTTGGTTGGTCGTTTTTTAGTTATGTTTTCTTTAAAAGGTAGTGTTGGAGAATTATGGTTAGCCGTCCGTCATTAGAAACAGCCACAGCTTCAGACCCTGATCGCTTTGTCGAGCCGTTAGAGCTGGGTAAGCGTGTAAAGGAAATCCGTCTTGCGAAAGGCTGGACGCTTGAGGAGGTGGGTAAAAGAACAGGTATTGCTCGTTCAACGCTTTCAAAAATTGAGAATGACCAGGTTTCGCCAAGCTTTACTATTGTTCAAAAGTTAATTAATGGATTGGAAATGGATTTACCGCAGCTTTTTGTTGAGGCGAGTGAGCACTCTATTGCGGGGAGGAGGGATATTACTCATAAAGGAAAAGGAGAGCCTCACCCTACGGCTACGTATGAGCATGAACTTTTAAATTATTCGATTAGTCGTAAAAAAATGGTGCCCTTTAAAACAAAAGTTCGGGCTCGATCTTTTTCTGAGTTTAAGGAATGGGTTCGCCATGATGGTGAGGAATTTCTCTTGGTTTTACAGGGTAAGATTAATTTTTTCACTGAACTTTATGAGCCGATAGAGCTGAAGGAGGGCGATAGTGTATATTATGACGCCACTATGGGACACGCGGTTGTTTCGTTGTCAGTAAAAGACGCTGAAATACTTTGGGTTGTTGCTCGTTAGTAAATATTAAAAAATGATTTGTAGAAAAGGTTGTAGAAGATTATGAAACAGTGGGAACTAACAAGCTGGAAAGAAAAAACGGCGCTTCAGCAGCCAGTTTATCCTAGTGCGGAGCATCTCGCTCAGGTCGAGGCTACGTTGGGTAAAATGCCTCCTCTTGTTTTTGCAGGTGAAGCTCGTCAGCTTAAAAAGGCATTGGCGCAAGTGGCTAATGGGCAATCATTTCTGTTGCAAGGTGGTGATTGTGCTGAAAGTTTTGCTGAATTCCATGCTAATAATATTCGTGACACCTTTAAGGTTATGTTGCAGATGTCGGTTGTCCTTACTTACGCAGGGAAATGTCCTGTTGTAAAGGTCGGCCGTATGGCAGGGCAGTTTGCCAAACCGAGATCTGCAGGCTTAGAAGTGATCGATGGTGTTGAATTGCCGAGTTATCGTGGTGATATTATCAATGGTATTGATTTTAATGAAAAAGCTAGGATTCCTGATCCAGAGCGTTTGGTACAGGTTTATAATCAAAGTGCGTCTACGATGAATTTACTTCGAGCGTTTGCTCAAGGCGGTTTCGCTGACTTACACCAAGTTCATCAATGGAACTTGGACTTTTTGAATACCAGTCCTGCGGGCAGTCGTTTTCATAGTGTTGCTGGAAAAATTGATGATGCTCTGCAGTTTATGGAGGCGTGCGGTATTGGTCCAGGTTTGGCCCAATTAAAGGAAACTGAGTTTTATACATCCCATGAGGCGTTGCTATTGCCATATGAGCAGGCGCTTACTCGTCAGGATAGTTTGACTGGTGATTGGTTTGATTGTTCTGCGCACATGCTGTGGATTGGAGATCGTACTCGTCAGCTAGATGGGGCGCATGTTGAATTTTTACGTGGTGTTCAAAACCCTATTGGTGTAAAAGCAGGCCCCTCAATGGATCCTGAAGATTTGGTGCGTTTGTGTGATGTATTAAACCCTGAAAATGAGCCGGGCCGTTTGAATGTAATTGTTCGTATGGGGGCTGACAAAGTTGAGAGCGGAATGCCTAAGCTGATTCAAGCCATTCAGAAAGAAGGCAAGAATGTGGTTTGGAGTAGCGACCCAATGCATGGAAACACGGTTAAGGCATCAACGGGTTATAAAACGCGCCGTGTTGATGATATCTTAAGAGAGGTTCAGCAGTTCTTTCAGGTTCATAGTGCAGAAGGTAGCTATGCAGGTGGTGTGCATTTTGAGATGACTGGTCAAAATGTAACAGAATGTGTTGGTGGTGCCTTCGAGGTGACTGAGGCTGATCTGGCTGATCGATACCATACTCATTGCGACCCTCGTTTGAATGCTGATCAATCTTTGGAGTTGGCTTTTATGATTTCTGAGACGCTTAAGAAGGCTAGATCATAGGCTAAACAAAGCTTTAAAGGGTCTAAATAAAAAAACCAGTTGATGTATAGTCAACTGGTTTTTTTTAAAATGATGTTTTTAGCTTTTTAGCTTTTTAGCTTTTTAGCTTTTTCGCTTTCGAAATGCAGACGTTGCCGACTTGGAGGTGACATCAATTTTTGCCATGATCAGGGCCATCTCTTCTGCCTCGGCCTGTTGCTGGGCTTTTAGCTTATCTTCGCGTTCTTTTTTTGATGTTTTTTCGGCCTCATTTAGCATTTTCTGAGTGCTGGCTTTACTTTTTGTTCGAGGCGGTGCTTTTTTTTTCTCCGTTACTGTCGTGACAGGAACGTCTAGTCTTTCTTCGCCAATGAGCTCTCCAAAGAAGGCATGAGCGGTTGGTGTTGGCTCAAGTGTTTTTTTTGGGAGTGCTACGGTCTTTTTTACGGCGGCCTTTCTTGTTTTCTTAGGTTGTTCTGCCGTTGATACGCCATTGGCGTCAAAAAGCGCTTTTTTACCTGTGTTTAGATTGGCGGCTTTTTCAGCTGTCTGGGCTATTTTGTAGCCACGTAAGCTTTCGCCATTATAAATAGAAATATAGTCTGTTTCTAATTCATATAGCTCTTGCTTGTCGCTGGTTTCAAACAGCTCTTCAACCGTGAATGCTTCAACGCCACTTTCCCTGATGTCATTGTATAAGGGGAAATCTAGGCCTTCGTTCGTTGCTTCAATGTATTGCTCAAAACGTTGGAAACCGCTGTTGAAAGAAGTACCAATATAGTGCTTCCCGGAGATGTTATTCGTGATTTTAAAAACGACCAAAATCGTTGCCTCTGCATAATATCTTTTTAATAGCACATAAGCCCCATTCGCCTGAGGTGACCCAAAGGCGAATGGGGCTTATAAGAAATAGGATTAGTGTTTTACGACGATGTTAAGACCATCGCGAACATTCAGATGAACATTCTCAACTCGTTTGTCTTGCGCAATCAAGCGGTTGACTTGGTTGACAGCGATGTCGCTGTTTTCTTTTGGGGCTAGAACTCTTCCTTGCCATAAGGAGTTATCAATAATAATAAGGCCACCAGATCTAACAAGCGGTAAAACGGCTTCATAGTAGTTCAGGTAATTGCGTTTATCAGCATCAATAAAGACAAAGTCAAATTCCCCTTCAAGGGATTTGATCGTATCTAGCGCAGGGCCAAAAATCGGTTTGATTTTCTTACCGTGTGCACTGCGATCAAAAAAAGATTGAGCAAACTCAATGGCTCTTGGGTTTGTTTCGCAACAAATGAGCTCACCGTCATTTGGCATCCCTTCAGCTATTGATAGTGCTGAATAGCCTGTAAACATGCCAATCTCGAGAGCTCGTTTAGGTTGTGCGATCCTTGCTAGAAGCTTCAATGTACGGCCAATGGTTTTTCCGGATAACTTATTTGGGTAACCCATGTCCGAATAGGTCTTTTCAACCAGTTCGATTAATAGGTCGGGTTCTGATTGAGTGGTCTCAATACAGTAGTTATCAAGATTGTTGGAATCCATACGGCCTTTCAGTAAATAGAAGTCTATGCAAAACAGAGGGTAATTTTACTCTGCATGCAGAGAATGTCTATGGCTGAATGAGATAAAAATGCCTTGATTTTTACGAATGGCCATAGTGCGTACAATAATAGCGTTATTTAAATTAGATTCGCATGAATAATCGAAAAATGATAATTTATGCGCTGAAATTTACATGTGCTCTTTAGTATGGAGCACCACTGACTCCGATAGGGGAATAAAATGCCTGTAATTACTTTGCCTGATGGCAGTCAACGCTCTTTTTCAAACCCAGTAACTGTTATGCAGGTGGCTGAAGATATCGGTCCTGGTCTTGCAAAAGCGACAGTGGCTGGTCGTATAAATGGCATGCTGGTCGATGCTTGTGAACTTATTTCAGACGATGCCAAATTGAGTATCGTTACTGGGAAGGATGACGACGGTGTCGAGATAATTCGCCATTCATTTGCGCATCTTGTTGGTCACGCCGTTAAACAGTTGTATCCCACCGCAGAAATGGCAATCGGGCCCGTGATAGGCGAGGGTTTTTATTATGATATCGCTTATGAACGCCCTTTTACGCCAGACGACTTAGCGGCCATTGAAAAACGTATGGGAGAATTGGTTAAAACTGACTACGATGTTGTTAAAAAAATGACTCCAATTGCGGATGCTCGCCAGCAATTCGTTGATCGTGGTGAAACCTATAAAGTTGCCTTGATTGACGGCATGGATCAGTCTGTAAAAGAAGTTGGCTTGTATTGTCACGAAGAATATATGGACATGTGTCGTGGTCCTCATGTGCCAAATACTCGTGTATTGCGTCATTTTAAATTGACGAAATTGGCGGGTGCTTATTGGCGCGGCGACTCTAACAATGAAATGTTACAGCGCATATATGGTACGGCTTGGAATGACAAAAAAGAATTAAAGGCCTATTTGACTCGTATTGAGGAAGCTGAAAAGCGTGATCATCGCAAGTTAGGTAAGAAGTTAGATCTTTTTCATCTTCAAGAAGAGGCGCCTGGAATGGTGTTTTGGCATCCTAAAGGATGGCGCTTGTACCAAGCTGTTGAACAATATATGCGACAAAAACAGCTTGATAATAACTATCAAGAAGTAAAAACACCGCAGATTGTTGACCGAGTGCTTTGGGAGAAATCTGGGCACTGGGGTAAATATCACGAGAATATGTTTACTACGCATTCTGAAAATCGTGATTACGCCGTAAAACCGATGAATTGCCCGTGTCATATTCAGGTTTATAATCAGGGGTTGAAAAGTTACCGTGATTTGCCGTTTCGAATGGCAGAATTTGGCTCTTGTCACCGTAATGAGCCTTCTGGTGCTTTACATGGTATAATGCGAGTTCGTAATTTTGTTCAAGACGATGGTCACATCTTTGTAACAGAAGGCCAGATTCAGCAAGAAGTGTCTGAGTTTATTGATTTGTTGCATGAGGTTTATGCAGACTTTGGTTTTGATAATATTATTTATCGCTTGTCTACTCGTCCAGAGCAGCGAGTTGGTTCTGATGAAGTGTGGGATAAGTCTGAAAAAGCCTTAGCTCACGCATTGGACTCAGCTGGGCTTGACTGGGAAGAGCTGCCAGGAGAAGGTGCATTTTATGGGCCTAAAATTGAGTTTTCTTTGAAAGATGCCATTGGTCGTGTGTGGCAGTGTGGTACCATTCAGGTTGATTTTTCTATGCCAACTCGTTTGAGTGCACAATATGTCTCAGAAGATGGTTCGCGCCAAACGCCGGTTATGTTGCACCGAGCGATAGTGGGTTCACTTGAGCGTTTCATTGGAATTTTGATTGAAGAGACAGAAGGTGCGTTTCCTGTCTGGCTTGCGCCCGAACAAGTTGTTATCATGAACATTACAGATCGCCAAGCAGACTATTGTTCTGATTTGGCAAAAAGATTAAATTCAAATGGCTTTAGAGCAAAACTTGACTTGAGAAACGAGAAGATCGGGTTTAAAATTCGCGAGCATACACTTCAACGAGTCCCATACATGATCGTTGTTGGTGATAAGGAGGTCGAACAGCAACAAGTTGCCGTTCGAACTCGTGCTGGTGAAGATCTTGGAGTGATGAGTCTTTCTGATTTTGAAGGTTTGCTTCAAAAAGAAGTTGCTCGCCGTAGCCGTAAACAAGAAGTGGAGATAGTACTATAAAAGGTAATATGAATCGTGGACGTGCCGCTAGTAAGCAGCGTCCTCTAATCAACGAGAACATTCGAGCTACCGAAGTGCGCTTAATTGCTGTCGACGGTGAACAAGTTGGCGTTGTCTCGCTTGAAGAGGCACTTAAAGCAGCACAAGATGCGACGCTTGACCTGGTGCAAATTGCTGATTCAGATCCGATTGTTTGTAAAATCATGGACTACGGCAAGCATATTTTTGAGCTAAAGAAAGCGAAAGCGGCTCAAAAGAAAAATGCGAAGCAGATTCAGGTTAAAGAAATGAAATTCCGTCCAGGGACGGAGGAAGGGGATTATCAGGTAAAACTCCGCAACCTGATACGTTTCCTTGAAGGCGGGGATAAGGCTAAGGTATCGCTAAGATACCGCGGTCGTGAAATGGCCCATCAGGAGCTTGGTATGCAACTTATGAATCGAGTCGCTATAGACTTAGAGGAATATGGTGCAGTAGAGCAAGCTGCGAAAATGGAAGGTCGTCAATTGACTATGGTGCTAGGCCCCAAAAAGAAGAAGTAATTTTAAATAACGCGATTTTATAAACTTAGGTTTTAAAAATCGTGTTTTTAGGAAATTACACTAACATTAACGAATGCGAGAGTGGTTTTATCATGTCCAAAATTAAGTCACACAGTGGCGCAGCTAAGCGCTTCAAACGTACCGCGAATGGTTTTAAGCATAAGCAGTCTCATACTAGTCATATTTTGACTAAGAAATCGACTAAGCGTAAGCGTCATCTTCGTACTATGAAGAAGGTTGCGCAAAGTGACAAAGCGTTAATTGTACGCATGTTGCCATACATCTAGGTCTAGATTTTTTAGTTCATTAATTTATTAGTATAAGGTTTATATTATGCCTCGCGTAAAACGTGGTGTTCAGGCTCGTCGCCGTCACAAGAAGATTTTAAAGCAAGCTAAAGGTTATTACGGTGCACGTAGCCGTGTATTTCGTGTAGCGAAACAAGCTGTTATCAAAGCTGGTCAGTATCAGTACCGTGACCGTCGTCAGCGTAAACGTCAATTCCGCGCTTTGTGGATTGCTCGTATTAACGCTGCTGCACGTATCAATGGTCTGTCTTACAGCCGTTTCATTGCTGGCTTGAAACAAGCTGCAATTGAAATTGACCGTAAGGTCTTGGCTGACCTAGCTGTGTACGAAAAAGAAGTTTTTGCTGCAATCGTTGAAAAAGCGAAAGCAAGCTTGGCTTAATTTCTGACGTAGCCTTAGAGTGATTCGGTCTTGAAAGATATTGTCTTAATAGAGCGAATGATTCAATGCAGTCTTTGATAGGGGAAGAGCCAACGGCTCTTCCCCTATTTTATTTTTTGGAGTGTGTAAATGGAGAACCTAAAGCAGATTCTTGCTGATGCGCTTAGCGCAGTGGCTGCGTCTGAGAGTGAGTCCGCTCTGGATGATGTGCGTGTGCATTATTTAGGAAAGAAGGGCGCTCTGACCACTTTGTTGAAACAGCTTGGTAGTGTTTCAGCAGAGGATAGACCAAAATTTGGTCAGCTGGTGAATGAAGCCAAAGGGCAAGTTCAAGAAAAAATCACCGAACGCAAAACAGCGCTAGCGAAGGCCGCTTTGAATGCCAAGCTGGCGACTGAGACTATCGATGTCTCTCTATCGGGTAAGGGTCAAGAAGTGGGTGGTTTGCATCCCGTGACTCGTACGATGGAGCGTATTGAAACCTTTTTCCGGGGTATTGGTTTTGATGTGGCTGAAGGGCCAGAAATCGAAGACGATTATCACAATTTTGAAGCCTTGAATATTCCTGCGCATCATCCGGCGCGCGCTATGCAAGATACTTTTTACTTCAATCCAACGACAGTATTAAGAACGCATACATCACCTGTTCAAGTGCGCACAATGGAAACGACCCAGCCACCCATTAGAATTATCTGTCCAGGCCGTGTTTATCGTTGTGATTCAGATCAAACGCATACACCAATGTTTCATCAAGTTGAAGGTTTGTTGATTGACGAAAATATTTCTTTCGCTGATCTAAAAGGTATCCTGCAGCAGTTTTTGAATGTCTTCTTTGAAGATGATTTGAAAGTGCGCTTCCGTCCTAGTTATTTCCCATTTACTGAACCTTCTATTGAAGTGGATATCATGCGCACCAACAGTAAAGGTGAAGAGTCTTGGCTAGAGGTCTTAGGGTGCGGCATGGTTCATCCTAAAGTACTAGAAATGTCGGGTATCGACTCAGAGAAATACACGGGCTTTGCTTTTGGTATGGGGGTCGAACGATTTGCTATGTTGCGATACAAAGTAGAAGACTTGCGTATGTTCTTCGAGAACGATTTACGTTTTCTTAAGCAGTTCAAGTAACCCCTCGACCTAGGATGTTTTTATGAAAGTTAGTGAAAATTGGTTAAGAGAGTGGGTCAACCCAAGCATTAGTAGTGATGATTTGGTGGCTCAAATCACTCTGGCTGGCCTTGAAGTGGATGAAGTTTTACCTGTTGCCTCTGCGTTTTCTGGTGTGGTGGTAGGTGAAATTATCAGCGCTGAGCCTCACCCAAATGCTGATAAGCTGCAAGTTTGTCAAGTGTCTGATGGTATAGAGGCTTTTCAAGTGGTTTGTGGCGCACCAAATGCGCGTGCCGGTATTAAAATCCCCTTTGCAAAAATTGGTGCCGTATTAGGTGCAGATTTCAAAATCAAAAAAGCCAAGCTTCGTCAAGTTGAGTCGTTTGGTATGTTGTGCTCTGCCTCTGAGTTGGGTTTGAGTGATGACCATGACGGTATTATGGAGTTGCCATCATCCGCTAAGGTTGGCGAAGATTTTCGTGCTTTTTTAGGGTTGGATGATCAGATTATTGATGTTGATTTAACGCCTAATCGCAGTGACTGTTTAAGCGTCGCTGGCTTGGCGCGTGAAGTGGGTGTTTTAAACAAGACTGATGTGACACCGGTTAACGTTATTCCGGCGCAAGTGGTTATTGATGATACTTTCTCTGTGCGAGTAGATGCGGCAGATGCTTGTCCTCGCTATTTGGGCCGAGTTGTACGTGGTGTCGATGTTAGCGCACAAACACCTCTTTGGATGGTTGAGAAGCTTCGTCGTAGTGGTATTCGTTCGATTGATCCTATTGTTGATATTACTAACTTCGTGATGCTTGAGCTGGGCCAGCCAATGCATGCGTTTGACTTGGCGAACTTGTCAGGGTCTGTGGTTGTGCGAATGGCAACGGCAGGAGAGAAGATCACTTTGCTTGATGGGCAAGATATTGCTCTTCGTGAAGATACCTTATTGATTGCTGATGAGAAAGCGCCATTGGCCATTGCCGGCGTAATGGGCGGCAAAGGCTCTGGCGTTAATGAGGAAACGAAAGACATCTTTTTAGAAAGTGCTTTCTTTACGCCGCTTGCTTTGGCGGGTAAAGCGCGTTCCTATGGATTGCACACAGATTCGTCACATCGTTTTGAGCGTGGTGTGGACGCTACCTTACAAGAAAGAGCCATAGAGCGTGCGACAGCTCTGGTTGTTGAAATTGCAGGCGGTCAGGTTGGCCCTATTACTCATGCGGTAAACGAAGCGTCATTGCCGGAAGCGGCAGTGGTGACTTTGCGTCGTAAGAAGCTTGATCAATATTTGGCTATGTCAATTGATAAAGACCTTGTGACGGATATTCTGACTCGTCTTGGTTTGGATATGATTGAGGTAACGGATGAGGCTTGGCTGACCAAAGCGCCATCTCATCGTTTTGATATTGCTATTGAAGCGGACTTGATCGAGGAAGTGGCGCGGATTTATGGCTATGATAATCTTCCGTCTTCTATGCCTCAGGCGGCGGTGAATTTTACACCTTTGTCTGAGACGAAAGCTC
Organism: Marinomonas primoryensis; assembly: GCF_013372285.1. Classification (NCBI taxonomy): domain Bacteria; kingdom Pseudomonadati; phylum Pseudomonadota; class Gammaproteobacteria; order Oceanospirillales; family Oceanospirillaceae; genus Marinomonas; species Marinomonas primoryensis. The sequence goes on from NZ_CP054301.1 coordinate 1,688,526, forward strand.
AAATTCAAGTACTGCGATCAATTCTAGTGTCTCAGGGTTATCAGGAAGCGGTGACATACAGCTTTATTGACCCAGTTTTAAGCAAGCAATTTTTGCCTGAGATAGAGCCTGTGCCACTGGCGAATCCGATTTCTGCTGATATGGGCGTTATGCGTCCTAGTTTGGTACCGGGGTTGGTAAGAGCGTATCTTCATAATCAAAATCGTCAGCAGTCTCGTGTACGTTTGTTTGAGACAGGGCGTCGTTTCATTGGTTCTGTTGATGCCTTAGATAAGTTAGATCAGCAGCAGCAAATTTCTGGTTTGATCGCTGGATCTCGTGATGCTGAAGCTTGGTATCATAATAGTGAGAAGGTTGATTTTTATGACCTTAAGGCACACGTTGAAGCGTTGTTTGCGCTGAATGATGGTGGCAAGCCGAGTTACGAGCCGTCTAATTGCGTTTTTCTTCATCCGGGTCGTTCAGCTGATATTTTTGTTGAAGGCAAGTTTGTTGGTGTAATGGGTGAGCTGCATCCTCAGTTGTCTAAAGAGTTAGGGGTTAACCAGCCTTTGTATGTCTTTGATATTGCCTTGTCGGCCGTTCTGCAGGCTTCTTTGCCTGAATATAAAGCGGTTTCTAAATTCCCTGAAGTGCGTCGTGACTTGGCCTTGTTGGTTGATCGTGCTGTTGCTGTGAGTGAGTTAGAGAAAGTGATTTTGAGTTCTGCAGGTGATGCGCTTAAAAGTGTCTTGGTTTTTGATGTTTATCAGGGACAAGGTATTGATGAGACGAAAAAAAGTGTCGCTTTGGGCTTGACGTGGCAACATCCTTCACACACTCTTAGTGATGAAGAAGTGAGCAACTCTGTCGAGCAAACAGTAGCGGCGTTGTTTGATCAGTTGGGAGCCGTTGTAAGGGGGTAGGTTTATGGGGTCGTTGACAAAAGCGGACCTTGCTGAAAATTTAGTGGATTCAATTGGTTTGACTAAAAAAGACGCAAAAGATCTGGTTGAAGATTTTTTTGATGTCGTACGTAATTCACTAATAGAGCGGCAGCAAGTTAAGTTATCTGGCTTTGGCAATTTTGAAGTGCGTGAAAAAAGTCAGCGCCCAGGTCGAAATCCCAAAACGGGGGAAGAAATCCCAATTACTGCGCGTACGGTAGTTACTTTTCGGCCAGGGCAAAAGCTTAAGTCAAAGGTAGAAGACTATATGCAAGAATAGTTTTTCTTTTTTGAAAAAAAACCATCCATTTCGGATGGTTTTTTTGTGTCTAGCTGCCCTCTGAGGTTGTTTTTTTATATTAGGTTGACTGATGGGTAAGTCTTATCTTACTGCTATTGAAGAGTTAAGATGAATGATACTTAGATCAATGTTTAAGCGATGGATCTACTTAATTGTTATCGCATGATTAAATCAAAAAAAAATATATAAAAGTCTTCCCTTTTCAATTCGTTATAGTAATATACGCACCCGCTGACAGCGACATAGTTGTTGTTTGCATCGGGGCGTAGCGCAGCCTGGTAGCGCACTAGCATGGGGTGTTAGTGGTCGCAGGTTCAAATCCTGCCGTCCCGACCAAAACTTGAGAAATGCCGCTATAGCTCAGTTGGTAGAGCATCTGACTTGTAATCAGAGGGTCCCGAGTTCGACTCTTGGTGGCGGCACCATTTTTTGGTCATAGTCCTCTTGTAGGATAAAAAAAGATTTTGCTTTTATTTAAGCCGCTATAGCTCAGTTGGTAGAGCATCTGACTTGTAATCAGAGGGTCCCGAGTTCGACTCTTGGTGGCGGCACCACTTCTTTTAAAGAAGTTTAAATAAAAGTGAACTGCGTCATGTAATGCCGCTATAGCTCAGTTGGTAGAGCATCTGACTTGTAATCAGAGGGTCCCGAGTTCGACTCTTGGTGGCGGCACCACGACTTTTCTTACTAAGAAAAGCCCGTGTTTATTGATGTTAGGTAACGAGCGGGTGTGTAGCTCAGTTGGGAGAGCGTCGCCCTTACAAGGCGAATGTCGGGAGTTCGAACCTCTCCACACCCACCACTAACTAGACAGTGGGCTTGGTCAAACAAGCAAAAGAACTAGATCGTGTTGGAGTGGTAGTTCAGTTGGTTAGAATACCTGCCTGTCACGCAGGGGGTCGCGGGTTCGAGTCCCGTCCATTCCGCCATTCATGTTACTTTTAGAGTAATGTGGTCAATGGCAAAGAGTTAACGCTTTACAAGCGGGTGTGTAGCTCAGTTGGGAGAGCGTCGCCCTTACAAGGCGAATGTCGGGAGTTCGAACCTCTCCACACCCACCAGTAATATGACTGATTTTGTTATATAACCTTATGCCAGTAAGTCTTGATATATATAGATCTGACTGTCCTAGTCATTACTTATTTCCTTTTCTTAATTGTTAATGTTGAATTCTTCTCAGTCTCTTAATTTATCATGTGGCGAATATGTGACCATATGGTGACCATCTCGAATAATCCGATTTTTAATCCATTCATTAAAATACTCCCAGATACCTATTTTAGCCCATTCTTTGACCTTCGCTCGTTTTAGTCCATTCGGTAAACATGATATTTTTGGTCACAAGATTTCTGTGACCAAATTTGTTGCCAAGTGACTTTAATGTACCTAAAGTGTATTTTTCTACATTCTCATAACTAACTGACTAATAAAGAAATTAATTGTTAGGGCTAATTGGTATTTTATGACGAAGCTGAAAAACCAATGTGACCAGAGCACTTTAAAAAGTAATTTCTTTTTGTCGTTCGTGCTTCTGCGTGAGTCTTTGCATTAAGCGTTAGTTGTGTGGGATTTTATATTTACTCAGGGAGTCGAGGAATGGGTACTAATTACACTGCATTATTTCGTCAAATAGAGATCCTAAGGGCTATTCCGGATAAACCAGATCGTTCTATATCGGCCGAAACGATACAAACGGCATTAGAAGGGAAAGGTTTTAGCGTTCAAATACGTACTCTCCAGAGAGACCTTAAAGCGCTAACAAAGCAATTCGGCCTAAACTGTGATAAATCCAAGCACAAGTATAAATGGAGCTTTAAAGACAAAAGCCCAATTAATTTTGAAACCATGGATACACCTACTGCATTAACGTGGGTCCTTGCTCGGGATCAACTTTCAGGTCTGCTTCCAAAAATTGCAACAGAACAGCTTAGGGAACATGCGAATAAGTCCCTCTCATGAGACAATCTCTTTTTAAGTCTTCGAGCCTCAACCATGTCACACCAACTCACTTTTGCCGACAGCGAATTCAACAACAAACGCCGTAAAACACGTAAGGAAATTTTCCTTTCTCGCATGAATGAGTTGATGCCTTGGGATCAACTAGAAGCGATTATTGAGCCGTTTTATCCTAAACCAGGGAAAAGCAGAAGACCTTATCCGCTATCTACCATGCTCCGTATTCATTGCATGTAACATTGGTACAGCATGAGCGATCCAGCGATGTAGGATGACTTGTATGGGATTACGTCTATCCGCTTGTGTGCTGACTTATCGTTAGATAGCCCTATTACTTATTTAAATAGTTGATCACACCACCATCATGAACTTCAGGCACTAATTAGAGAAACACAAACTCTTGCGCCAGCTTTTTAAAGAAGTGAATAGATGGCTGTCTGACGCAGGTATTTACCTCAAAGAAGGTACCATTGTGGACACGACTACTATTGAGGCGGCCAGCTTAACGAAGAATAAAGCCAAAGAAAGAGACCCTGAGATGCATCAAACTCAGAAAGGTAAGCAGTGGTTCTTTGGCTTAAAAGCTCATATTGGTGTTGACGCTAGAACGGGGTTAACTCACAGCGTAAGTACAACGGCGACCAACGTTCATGACATCACGGAAACAGCGAACCTTCTTCAAGGCGAAGGGTGTTTTGTCTCGGCGGATTCTGGCTATCGTGGCGCTCAAAAGAGAGAAGAGTTAAAAGGTGTCAAAGCAGACTGGTTGATTGCAGCTATTTTTCGAAAAGAATGGCAAGCAAAATAAGAATCTTAAAAAAACACCCTATAAAAAATAAACAGCCCATCCGAACGGGATATATCAAAGCCAGTATTCGAGCAAAAGTCGAACATCCCTTTAGAATCATCAAGTGTCAGTTTGGTTTTAGAAAAGCTATATATCGTGGGTTGGCTAAAAATGACAGTAAGCTCGCTATGCTGTTTGCTCTTGCAAACGTGTTTTGAGTTGACCAGGTGACCCGAGCGGCAAGGGGTTAATCCGTTTAAAAACCACTAAACAAGGTTCAATTATCTTGTTTAGTGGTAGAAAAGTGATAAACCAGGCGCATTACTGACTGCCATTGAACTTTTCAGAATGTTAAGGCGCGCAACTCGACTTGATCGTATGTTCCCTAGCAATAAGCCAGTAAATTCTGGGAAGTGCCAATACCCTTTTGAGGGTTGCTGCAGCCCAATGAGATAAGGACCATTTGTGGTTCGATGGAATACTTGATTTAAATACTGGGTTATTGTAACTTTATAGTTGAGTATTTTAGTCAAGTATTAAGTGTGATACCCCTGCAACTATCCTAGCCTGTAAGTGTCAATCAGACGTTATTTGGTTTTTTCATCGTTAACTATTTATTGGCTTTAGACATTAACCCGCCTATTTCAGATCACAAACGATCATCTAAGGAGTTTCGAAATGACCAAGATCACCGATAACATGCGCAAGTATTCGTCGAAAGTAGTGGATGGCGTTGAAAGCGCCCCAGCTCGTGCGATGTTGCGTGCGGTAGGTTTTACCGATGATGATTTTAACAAGCCGCAAATCGGTATTGCATCAACTTGGGCGAATGTTACCCCCTGTAACATGCACATTAATAAACTCGCGGAAGAGGCTGGAAAGGGAGCGGATGCGGCTGGTGGCAAATCTGTAATCTTTAATACCATTACTATTTCAGATGGGATAGCTAACGGTACTGAGGGTATGAAGTACTCCCTAGTGTCTAGAGAAGTTATCGCGGATTCTATTGAAACCGTAGTAGGTTGCGAAGGCTTTGATGGCCTTGTCGCCGTAGGAGGGTGTGATAAAAATATGCCTGGTTGTCTTATCGGTATGGCGCGTTTAAACCGCCCAGCGATTTTTGTGTATGGCGGTACGATTAAACCCGGTGCGAACCATACGGATATCGTCTCAGTGTTTGAAGCCGTGGGACAACATGCTAAAAAAGAGATAGATTTGATTCAGCTGAAACAGGTGGAAGATACCGCTATTCCTGGCCCAGGTTCATGTGGTGGGATGTATACCGCGAATACAATGGCCTCTGCAATTGAAGCATTGGGTATGTCTCTGCCAGGTTCATCTGCACAAGAAGCGAGTTCAGCAGATAAGAGCGCAGACTGCTTTCGTGCTGGCCAGCAGGTACTTGAGCTATTGGCTAGGGATATCAAGCCAAGTGATATCATGACGCGTAAAGCTTTCGAAAACTCTATCCGTGTGATTATAACACTGGGGGGTCTACAAACGGAGTATTGCACTTGTTAGCCATGGCCCACGCTATGAATGTCGAGTTAACTCTCAATGACTTTATTGAAATAGGTAAAACGACCCCTGTTTTGGCGGATCTTCGTCCTAGTGGACAATATATGATGTCCGAACTTGTGGCCATTGGTGGCATTCAACCGCTGATGAAACGCTTGCTCAGCGCAGGCCTGCTACACGGTGATACGCTCACGGTGACAGGTAAAACGCTGGCTGAAAACCTATCTCAAGTGCCTGATTATCCCGCTGGCCAAGATATCATCCGACCGTTTGATAACCCCATTAAAAAAGACTCTCACTTAGTCATATTGCACGGCAACTTATCACCAACTGGTGCCGTGGCTAAGATTACCGGTAAGGAGGGATTACGCTTTGAAGGCACTGCGCGTGTTTATCACAGTGAAGAAGAGGCATTGACAGGGATACTGAACGGTGAAGTCATTGCGGGAGACGTGGTTGTGATTCGTTACGAAGGTCCAAAAGGGGGGCCGGGAATGCGTGAGATGCTTTCGCCAACCTCGGCGATTATCGGCAAAGGCCTTGGTAAAGACGTCGCTCTGATAACCGATGGACGCTTTTCCGGTGGGTCACATGGTTTTGTGGTGGGGCATATCACGCCAGAGGCTTTTGACGGAGGAACGATTGCTCTTGTAGAGGATGGCGATAAGATCATCATTGATGCTGAAACACGTACTCTCTTTTTGGATGTCAGTGATGACATATTGACTGATCGAAGAAATCGCTGGAAACAACCTGAGCCCAGATATACGCGAGGTGTGTTGGCGAAATATGCCAAACTGGTATCCAGTGCTTCAGAAGGTGCTGTTACGGACAGGTGATGAGTTAAGTGGCCACGATTAGTTAGGTATATTCATTGGGCAGCTATAAGATTGGATACAGATCACGCTCTTTGAGCAGAACAAAGAGCGTTGTTATCCGCAGAGATTACTATTGATTATTGCTACTTAGGCCGACATTGTTTTTCATGAGTACTTGTTCTGCGCGATAACTAGAGCGAACAAGAGCCCCCGACACCACTTCGACAAACCCTCTATCAAGACCCCACTGGCGATATTTTTCAAACTCTTGTGGTGTAACATAACGTTCAATAGATAAGTGATTTGGTGTTGGTTGTAGGTATTGACCAAACGTCAAAATATCACAATTTATTGCGCGTAAATCGTCGATCGCTTCGATGATTTCATCTTCTGTCTCACCTAGCCCAAGCATGATACTCGTTTTGGTAAGTACCTCTGGTTTGTATTCTTTAGCGTGTTTTAACACCGCAAGGGTTTGTTCGTAGCTGGCGCGTGGATCCCTCACTGGGTAAGTGAGTCGCTTCACCGTTTCTATGTTTTGGGCGAACACGACGATGCCACTGTCTGCGACCGTCTCTATGCAGCTTAAAACACCTTGAAAATCCGGTGTCAACGCTTCAACGGCGACATTCGGGTTTTCTTCTTTAACACGTTTGACGACACTCGCGTAGTGGCCAGCGCCACCATCATCTAAGTCATCGCGGTTTACCGAAGTGAGAACGAGATACTTCAGTCCCATCAGTCTGACGGATTCCGCTGTATTTTTAGCTTCATCCTTATCCAGCCAGCCTTGTGGGTTACCGGTGTTAACGGCACAGAAACGGCAAGCACGAGTACAAGTGTCACCCATGAGCATAATGGTCGCGGTTCCTGAACTCCAGCACTCACCAATGTTGGGGCACATCGCTTCTTCACAGACGGTACTGAGTTTATGCTCGTGAACGATTTTTTTAGTACCGTTATACACTTTACTATCGGTGGTTTTTACTCGCAGCCAAGACGGTTTTCTAAGGCGCTCTTGGATTTCCTTGCTTGACGCTTTGATACCGTTTTTAATCGCTGTTATGCCTTTAGCGTTAACGAATTTTTTCCCACTTCCAGTTGGCTCGGAGTGAATGAGGGTAGTCGGGATCAGTTTAAGATCACTCATATATTATTTCCTTACTTTTTAATTTAAGGCAAGTTGTATGCGAAATATTTTTCTCTAAGAGTTAACTAAAAAATTACGTGAAGCTCGTTGTATTCTAAACGATTTTTTCGTGAAAAATAATTGTTTGCAGTCTTTATGTATAAAGCTTACAGGTGATACATACTTGTGACTATTCTTTTACTTCCCTGTGTGTCAACCTGAAGTTGAACAAGCTGATTTTAAGACAACATACAAATCAGGGTGTATTAGGGGGGGTACATACCAAAGAATACAACGGTTGATCTGCAAGTTAAGCCGTCGCCTGATTTGTAAAGACGATCTCGCCGATTCTTTAGTACTGAGTATAAGATATCCATCATACAACAAGCTGATGCCTGTAAACACGGTGGGTTAGTTACGTTGCTTCGACGAGAGAAACTCTACTCGAATCAGTTAGCGCCAGTGGCGTCGAGAGCTTGCCTCTAATGGTGTGTCAAAGGCTTACAAAAGTCGACCCCAAGCCTAATGCTGTTCACTTAAGGATTGAATTTAATTGAATAGTCTCAGAAAATCCGATTAAGCTTTCTTAATCGGATTTTTTTGTGTCTATTCAGCAGTTACTTCTTAGCATCGATGAACTTCATTCATTCTCAGATCACTCGACCTTCACCCAGAATATTCCTGTTGAATGGATCGAGTCTGCATTAACCCTTTCTTCAAAAGCGAGCATCAGACGACGACGTCTACCTGAAGATCAAGTTCTTTGGCTAGTGTTAGGTATGGCTCTTTTTCGGGATGAAGCGATCGAAGAAGTGGCGAGACGCTTAAATATTTGTTCGGAAGGATTAGCGTCGGAGTAGCTCCTTGCCAAAAGTGGCGTATCTCAAGCGAGGCAGCGCCTTGGTTCTGATCCTATGCAGTGGCTTTTTCAGCGTACAGGTGAACATTGGGCCAATGAGCGATTTGCTCAGGATGATTGGCAAGGGCTGCAAGTATTCGCAATAGATGGTGTCGTTTTTCGCACCCCGGACACACCAGAGTTACGAGAATACTTCGGTAGCGCTAGCAATACAACCGTCAAGCAGAGCGCCTATCCGTTATTGCGTTGTGTTGCTCTGATGAATACGCATTCTCACATTATTCTAGATACTCAGATTGGACGTTATCGAAAAGCTGAAACGCCATTAGCTGAAGCAATGTTAGATAAGATTCCTAATCGCAGTATCACACTCCTAGAGCTGAAGCTATGTTAGATAAAATTCCTGATCGCAGTATCACACTCCTAGATCGAAATTTTTGGAGTGCTAATCTCATGCATACCTTGATGAACGGAGGGAATAAACGACACTGGTTAATCCCAAAACGCAGCAATACTGTGTATGAGGTCATTGAAGAATACGGAGACGGTGATGCGTTATGGCGTATGAAAGTCTCCCCACAAGCACGCAAAAAGAACCCCAGTCTGCCTGAATACTGGGATGCACGAGCCATAACCTATGACGTTCAAGGTAAAGCTAAGACGGTACTGACATCACTTCCTATCAGTAACTATCCTGCTGACAAGATTGCTCAGTTGTATCATCAGCGATGGGAAATTGAACTGGGATTTCGTGACATCAAATCTTCCATGCTTAACAACGCCATTACGTTGCGCAGTAAGAAAGTCGATTTAATCTATCAAGAAATGTGGGGGATGCTACTGGCATACAACATCGTGCGTCGAGAGGCGAGTCATGCGGCGGCATCACATGGTCAACGAGCGAGCGATGTGCGTTTTAAAATGGCGTTTACTTTTATTGCTTCCAACTTGATCGTGATGGCAGCGGCTAAGCCAGAATCGAAGACAGGAATGCGCCTTAAGGAGCTAAGGTCTGGGGTGTGTAATTTGTTTTTGGAGAGAAAGAAAGCGAGGCCTAATCGACCTCGCGTGGTCAAGCAATCAAAGACGAGATATCCGATATCTCGTAATGCTGTTCCGCTTAAGTGAACAGTATTAACCCCAAGCCACCTGTTATCTTGTCTGCCTCGTTCCGTTGTCCTTTCATAGCTAGCCAGTTTTCCGCTCGGTAGCAGGTCCCTGACTAATGCTCAAATACCCATTAAACTCTCAATCAGCAAAGGTCTACTTTTTCTCACCACTGTACCGATTAAAACGATCGTCATAATTTTTGGTTCAGCCAGATGACAGATGTAACCTGCAGTTACTCAAGCAGGAAAAAGATAGCGTAACGATATTACCTTGACATAATAATTTCAATACGACAATATTTCAAGTAATGAATCTAATCGTTTTATAAGGCAACTATGAAGACAAAATGCTGAAAGTAAACAGATTAAGAAACTACATATTAGAAGCTCGGAACTGTGATCACAATGTTTGAGCAGGGTGAATTACAGCAACTGCTTAAATCGGCTTTTGCTGAATAACATTACGGCTGACGAAGGAGCCAACTTTGCAGAGTTTGACAGCACCAGAACTAGCCGAATGGTTGGAGAGTACGGAACGCAAAAAAACCGGTATTACTCTACGTTCGTGAGCCTTGGGAGTTCCAGGCCTGTCAAATGGGAGCGTTTCCGATACCTATGAATACTCTTCCTGGCAAACTCTCTGAGCTGGATGCGGAGAGTTCAATTATCTGCATTTGTCATCATGGCGTGCGCAGTATGGACGTTGTCCTGCTTTTAAAACGACAGGATTTTCCCAGGTGATAAATCTGATCGGAGGCGAACATGCCTGTGCTTTGCAAGTAGACAACACGATGCCGATCTACTGATTTTGGTGGTTACTGGTGTTCCAAACAAAGTGGAAAAGATAGGCTTATGAACTGGAATTCGCTGTTATTCTGGCGGCAGAAATCAAAGCCACAAGCTCGTTGGACGCGTGAAAATACCAAGATCCCCGCCAGACAGATTACTGACGATAATCATGGCCAAACCAAGGCTGAAGCGTCATCTCAGCCAGTCGGAGGCGCCGAGATGAAGCTGGCTGTCTTACTCGGGCCAATTTTTGGGAAATACTTTAAAAGGAGTCATTGTGATAAAGCGACCGCCTCAGAAAACCGCCTCTACTATTTCGACGCTCAACGATCTTGCAACGTTGGTAAACTATTCGCTCATGGATTCCCTCAACTGCGACCCTGAAGCGACAGTAAATGGACATGACCACGCCCCACGACAAGTTTTCACGGGCCACTATGTTCCCGTCACTCCCACGCCAATCGAAAACCCAGAGTACGTCGCGCACAGCAAAAACCTGTTTCGCGAATTGGGCTTCGCCGACAGCATGGCACAGTCGGCCGACTTTGTTCGCGTGTTCTCCGGCGACATCGCATTCGTTCCAGAACCAATGCGCAAGGTCGGTTGGGCATGTGGCTACGCGCTTTCCATCTTTGGCACCGAGTACGTTCAACAGTGCCCGTTCCAAACCGGCAACGGGTACGGCGACGGCCGCGCCATTTCGGTGCTCGAAGCCGTTATCAACAGTCAGCGCTGGGAAATGCAGCTTAAGGGTGGCGGCCGCACGCCATACTGCCGTGGCGCGGACGGCCGGGCCGTTCTGCGGTCGAGTGTTCGGGAGTTTCTGGCGCAGGAGCACATGCACGCGCTTGGTGTGCCAACATCGCGTTCACTGAGTTTGTACGTTTCGAAAACAGAGAAGGTCAGGAGGCCCTGGTATTCGGAAGGCTCACATTCAAGAGACCCGGACACGCTGGTATCGGACGCTGTCGCCATCTCGACGCGGGTTGCACATTCGTTTATTCGGGTTGGTCAACTGGAGCTCTTCGGTCGCCGTGCACGCAAGAAAGAACACCCGCAAGCGATGGAAGAGCTTGAGCAGATTGTGTTGCACCTGATCGACCGTGAATACGGTGACGTTATCGATCAGAACCTGGCAACCAGCGAAAAAGTAGTGTTGCTTGCGCGTGAGTTTCGCGGTCGACTCACATCGCTTGTAGCGAACTGGATTCGTGTCGGCTACTGCCAGGGAAACTTCAACAGTGACAACTGTGCAGCCGGCGGTTTCACCTTAGACTACGGTCCCTTCGGATTCTGCGATGTATTTGATCCGCAGTACCAGCCGTGGACGGGCGGCGGACATCACTTCTCGTTCCTGAATCAGCCAGAAGCCGCCGAACGTAACTTCCACACGTTTTGTTCGGCGTTACGCCCGTTGTTGACGGCGCATCAGGACTGTCTAATTGAGCTCGACGAGATCCAAAGTGATTTTCCGAAAGCAATACAAACGCAAATGAAGAAAATGTGGGCGTCCAAACTTGGACTCGCCACTTTTAACCAAGGCTTGTTCAGTGAGCTCGAAACGTTGATGGTACAAACGCCTGTTGATTACACCATTTTCTTTCGCCAGCTCTCTACGGTGCCCGACAGCATTTGCGTACTTAAAAAAAGCTTTTACAAAGCTTCAGATTGTGAAGCAGACCTCGAAGGCATTTACAAGCGTTGGGAAGAGTGGCTCACAAAATGGCAAACGCTTGTCGGTATTGTCGGCACAACCGACGCAACGTTAACTACGCATGGTGTTCGTGAGGAACTCTCTCAACAGATGAAACTCGTCAACCCGAAATACAGTTTGCGGGAGTGGTTCGTTGTGCCTGCGTATCAGCAAGCAGCTGCCGGTAATTACTCTCTACTTCGAGAACTGCAGGAAGTCATGACCCAGCCATACGCAGAGCAATCGAAAGACATAGAAGAAAAATACTATCAGTTGAAGCCGTTGCAGTTCTTCGAAGTTGGCGGGTCGTCGTATTATAGCTGCTCGTCATGACCCAAAAAAATAACGAAGAATTTGATCGAAAAACCACCTGAGTGTAGACGTTATTAGGCGTGACGAAAAGATTGATAGGAGACACAGGTATGGCTGATCAGCTTAACGAAAAAAAAGCGTTTTTGGCATGGGAAGAATCGGTGGAGGCTTTACAAACCGATGCTGGACACGGCTCCGCCCGTGCGCAACGTTTATTGGCGATACGATACTTGCGCGGCCGTGGAGTGCCTAAAGATGAGACCATCGCTTTTTATTGGATGCAGCTCGCCGCACAACAAAATTTTGCTTTAGCACACCGTAGTCTGGGCGAACTTTACGAAAATGGCTCAGGTATCGCGCTGGATATGACCCTGGCGGGCCATTGGTATCGTCTTGCAGCAGAGCAGGGCGATCCCATAGCTAAAAAACATTTGCAACGTTTAGCACAGCCAAACACGTGATGTAAAAAACAGTCAAATACCAAAGTACCCGGAGGCAATTTTAAGCATAGTCCAGGAACACACCATAACCCCGCTGTGTCTCAGTGAAAGTGCGGTGTCCAAAGTACGTGAATTGGTCGAAGAGGAAGGCAACGAGAACCTGAAGTTTCGGGTGTTCGTAACCGGCGGTGGCTCTGGATTTCAGTAGGGCTTCTCGCTCGATAAGGTGCAAGATGATGAAGACGCAGTGATTCAAAAAGACGGCATGAGTCTTCTGGTCGACCCCATGAGCTACCAGTATCTTGTAGGCGCAATGGTCGATTATCAGGAGGGGCTACAAGGAGCACAGTTTGTCTTGCATAACCCGAACGCCAGCTCAACCTGTGGTTTCGTCAGTTCGTTCACTATCTAACACAACCTTATGACCCTTCATCCTGCCGACGCAAGGATGAGCAGCTTTATCAAATGCCCCCACCCTCACCGAACGTTCGCGCAATCGAACCCTCAGTGATGTAATTATTGGACACGCGAAATGAAGCTGGGAGGTAAGGATCAATCAAATGCTTGAGAACTTGCAACACAGTTTGTCTATTTCATAGACATCCAGCGCCGCCGCAGAATGATTACAAAACCCAGAGTTCAGGCAGCTTTGTCTGAAGTGTTTACAGTTTATGCAAGTCCCGAATTGTGTCTTCGCGCCAACTTCCTGAGATCCCTTGTTGAATGTTAGCAGGGAAGCGCACAGGGATTCGCGCTGCTCTTGAGGTAAGTCATCAATTGTTTGAACCAACGTCTTTAGTGGGTCGGTATTCAGGGCTTCCATGCCAGGCGACGTTACGTCGAAGACAGCACTGCGTCGATCACTCAGTCCACGGCTGCGCTCCAGATACCCGAGCTTCACCAAGGACTTTACGGTTTGAGAGGCTGTGCCTCGGGTGGTGCAATGGAAACTGGCAAAAGCGGAAGGTTGCCGGGAGAAGTTGTTTGCGTGGGCAAAAAAGCGCAAGGCAGACCACTGCGCACTTGTCAGTTCAGAGGCCGAACGCTGAACTGAGCGTCGCACAAGGTGAACCAATAGGTCAGCTATACGTTCAGATGAATAATTCATATGACAATAATAGCGTTTCAATATTAAATTGACAAACCTTTATATTATTAATAGCCCCCCTGTGTCGTTTCGAATTCATAATTCTGGGATGCGTGAGATGAATGCGATTACAAGACCTCAACTGAATAGCAAGGGACCGACTCAAGCCCATGACACGAATGTATTTTGACAACAGCTATGCGCGCCTTCCTGAAACGTTTTATAAGAACTTTCATCCTGATGCTGCCAGGAGCCTTAAGCTGGTAGCGTGAGCCGCTCTCTTGCCATGGATCTGGTAATTAATGATCCTGATTTTCTGTCTGATCAGGAGCATGCTATCAAGTCGAGCTGTGCGCCTTAATTTTCTTTAAAGCCAATAGTAGTGAGTAATGTGGCTAGTTTGGTACTTTCTTACCACTAAACAAGATAATTGAACCTTGTTTAGTGGTTTATAAGCTAATTAAACCTTTGCGGCTATTATCATTTGATCAACCCGAAACGCTTTTCACGGGCAAACAGCATAGCAAGCTTGTTATCATTTTTAGCCAGACTTCGGTAGATGATTTTTCTAAAATCAAACCGACATTTGATAATTCGAAAAGGGTGCTCAACCGTTGTTCGGATACTGGCTTTGATTTATTCCGTTTGGAATGGCTGCTTGTTCTTTATTGGTCGCTTCTTTAGGTTTTTGATTTTGCTCGAAATTTCTGCGATAAACCAGTCGGCTTTAACCTGCTTTAGCTATTCTCGTTTTTGAATGAAGCGGTAACCAGAATCGGCTGAGATAAAACGCTCTTCGCCATGAAGCAGACTCGCTGTTTCCGTGATGTCATGAACGTTGGCCGCCGTTGTACATACGCTCTGAGTTAACCCCGTTTTAACGTCAACGCCAATATGGGCTTTTAAGCCAAAGAACCACTGCTTACCTTTCTGAGTTTGATGCATCTCAGGGTCTCTTTCTTTGGCTTTATTCTTCGTTAAGCTGGCCGCCTCAATAATAGTCGTGTCCACAATGGTGCCTTCTTTGAGGTAAATACCTGCGTCAGAAAGCTATCTATTCATTTCTTTAAATAGCTGGCGCGAGAGTTTGTGTTTTTCTAATAAGAGCCTGAAATTCATGATGGTAGTGTGTTCAGGAACGGAGTTATCTAACGATAAGACAGCAAACAAACCCATGGACGTGATCTCATGCAAGTCATCCTCCATCGCTGGAATACTCATGTTGTACCAATGTTGCATGTAAAGTCCGGAACTTGGTAGATAGCGGATAAGGTCTTCTTCCATTGTCTGATTTGGGATAAAGCGGCTGAATAACCGCTTCTAGTTGATCGCAGGACATCAACTCATTCATGCGCGAAAGAAAATTTATTTACGGGTTTTATGCCGTTTGTTGTTGAGCTCGCTGTCTGAAAAGGTGAGTTGGTGTGACATAGTTTAGGTTCGAAGGCTTAAAGCGAGATTGTCTCATAAGAGGAGCTTATTCGCATGTTCCCTAGAAGCTCTGCAAAAAAGATCTGGACGAATGGATGGTCTATTACAATAATGGCCGAACTCATCTGGGAAAAAAGTGTTGTGGAAGGACGTCACTGGACACATTACTTGATGGAAAAGAGGTCTGGGCTGAAAAGAATTTAACCCAGATCTAAACTGACAATCACCATTTAAAAACAGAAAAACTGTCAGACCAAGTCTGAATAAATACTCGCTATTTACCGTTTAATTAATAAGTTGCTCAACGGCTTTTAGTAGGTCGCTATTAGCAAAAGGTTTCTGTAAAAAAGAATCTGCACCTTTTGCAATTGTGGCCTGTAGCTGTTCTTCATCTAGTGCTGAAATGATCAAGATTTTAATGTTTTTGAGTTTGTCAGATGCTCGGACAAATTCTAATATGCCATAACCATCTATTCCTGGCATACTCAGATCAAGGGTCATCAGTGCGGGTTTTTCACTATTAAGCTTAGAGCCTGCTGAAAATCCATCAGTGGCAATCATCGTGTCATAGCCTGCGCCTTTGAGAACTCGCTGTATAGATTTAGCAAGGAGTGACTCATCATCGACAATCAAAATGCGCTTGGAATTATCGGTTCTGAACTCCTCGGGTATTGGCATTCCATGTTGATTAAGAAACTCAATAAAGTCTTCATGGCGGACACGGTTATTGCCTCGTCCAGGTAACTTGAAGCCTTTTAGATCGCCGCGCTCAATCCAGCGAATGGCCGTTCTTAGATGGACATCGCATATTTTAGCAATCTCTCCTGTTGTGAGAGTTTTCATTCTTTGACAATCCTGTTGAGAATTAATAATTGAGGAAAGAGTATCCTATTGGGAAAAGGCACTAATTATAAATTATATAAATTATATTATCTCAGTAATAGTTTGGACCGTCTATAGTCGCCGTAAAGCTTACGTGTATTTCATTCCTTCGGCTGATTATTAATCATTGTGGGTAATTTTACTATAAATGTAGCTCCTTCTCCTTGCTTGCTTGTGAACTCAATTTCGCCACCATGATTTTCGATAATACCGTGGGCAATTGATAATCCCATCCCCGTTCCTTTGCCGACTTCTTTTGTCGTAAAGAAAGGCGAAAAAATGTCACCGAGTTTACTTTTAGAAATTCCACACCCAGTATCCGAGACAATAATTATGATCTGATCTGAATCGCTTTGGCTTGATATGGTGAGTTGTTTTATTGGGGATTTTTCCATTGCATGTGTTGCATTGACAATTAAATTCAGTAAAACCTGATTAATTTCGCCAAGATTACACATAACACTTGCGATTGGTTTTAAATCTAACTTTATACTCACCTGAGCGTCGATAATCTGGCTATTCAGTATTTTAAGTGTGTTGCGGATGCCCTGATTTATATCCGCCTCTGAGTAATCGGTAGGTTGACTATGTGCAAAAATACGAAGGTTATTGACAATTTCTTTAATGCGTACGAGTCCATCGACTGTGTCAGAGAGAAGCTCAGGTGTCTCTTCATGGATGAAGATCATGTCATGACTCTCTATAAATGTATTCAAGTGCAAGGTGACCTCATCTGAAAAAGCCGCCGTTTGCATTAACTTCTGTAGTAAAGAAAACATATCCGTGCAGGATGCCCAATAGGTCTTGAGCATTTCAATATTACTAGAGATGAATGACAGAGGATTGTTTATCTCATGCGCGATTCCGGCTGAAAGTGTGCCAATAGTGGCGAGTTTTTCATTACGAAGAATAATGGTTTGGTGTAGTTTAAGGTGCTGATTGCTCTCGGCAAGCTCTTGATTAGAGAGGTAGAGTGAGCGGGATTTTTCTTCAAGCAATGCCTCAGCTAGTAATCTGTTTTTTTTCTCACGCTCGTATGCAATCTTATAATGGTTATCAGTCATGGTGAAAAGTAATCCTTAAATCGCAACGATGGTCATTTTTATGCATATAGGTGTGTGAAAGCGATATTTGTTCAGCATAATGACTAGAAGAACCACGAATAAGCCCTTTAGCAAGAATACAGAGTTTTCGAGGTGGGTAGTGGTGCATGATCATGTGGTCATCTGGCGTATCGTAGTATTCAAAACTAGGAAGACTTGGGTCTTGATAAAGCTCTCTTGCCTATACATGAATAACTGACTCTATACTTCTAAGATAAGGTTTTAGCGTAGGTTCCTTCTCAAGGAAACTAAGATTACGATTGTGCAAGCGGTGAAACGTACATTCACCAAGTGTTTCAATAATCCTTTCAGAAAGCAGATTTGATTTTTCGCAGGTAATGTCAACTAATTCGAATAAATGCGTACTCGGATAGCTTTGTTCAGCGGTATCGGCACCTTCTGTAGCCGCAGTATCCAGTTTGTCATTCCATATTTGCATACCAAAGTGATTTGTTACCATCTCTTCAATCATATTATACAGGATATCTTTCATATATGATTCCTTTTAGATTATATTTCAGTATTAGATAAAAATATAAATTTGACACTTTTTACTTAAAACACCTGCGAAAAAGTTCCAGTATAGTAATGAATAGGCCCGTATCATGAGGTTTCCAAGATAAGGAAAAGTACTTACTCGCATCCTCCTTAACTGATTCCAACTCTTTGTTCTCTTGAAAGACATATGTCGTTAGAAGTTGCTTGTCTTTTTTCTCAAAGCAGGAAATACGTTTGATACTGTCTGGTATTAGGGTGTGGCCATCAGGTAATAATACATCCTTACAGCTCATGATATCTCTGGAGAGAACCATATTGGGCTTATTTTCATCCTGCTCAATAATGTCGCACTCCAACTCACAAACTAACTCAGGCAGGTGTTATAAGATCTCTGTATCATAGGCGCTGCCTGCTATTTGAGACAAGCACTCGAGAGCATCATGTTTACTTAACCGTGTTCAAATTTTTTCCTTTTGTTAATGCTGTAAAACCACGGGCAATGGCTAAAATGCGCGACTCTTCAGGGATAAGCTCACCTTGTAGATGTTGATGAACCCTGATGTCATTTATGCGTTCATATAGATAAATGCCAAACAGGAGTAATTGCTGTATAAGCTTGTTCTGGGTGGTTTTTATACAATATTCATTGTACCTCAGTCAGATTAGAATAAGGGGATTTTAGTAACGTCTGCGCCATACATAGTAAACCCAAATTCCGCCGAAGTCCTGCCAATGTGAGAGGGTATATCCGGGTTTTTTCATAACCTAAGTGTAGTAATAAATTAAGACACATAGATGGCCGGCCATCATTGATTGCTTACAGCCCAAGAGGTTATTCATACTGATTAGTTATAAAACGCTTTTAATGTGGTTTTTTCCTTTGGTAATTTGATTTCTTTCAGCAAACTCTTTGTGTCCAAGTTTTTGTTCAATGGTTAGTAAAATTTCATCATTGTCCCAGTATTTTTGAATGTATTGATGGATCTTACCGTGATTGAATGCAGAAATAATTGATTCGATTTCAGAGTATCCGGTTAACAGAAGGTGCACCGTTTAATGATAATCTTGTGCGACTTTAGTCAGTGGTTAAGCGCCGATCATTTCAGACTTACGTATATCTGAAATGATCAGTGGTATGGATCCAGTTTTCTAGACAGTTTCTAGCTCCGTAAAATATCGCTTCTCATATTGCCGTGGCGATAATCCATTATTTGATCCATGGTGTCGCTTTGGATTATAAAAGCATTCGATATAATCAAAAATCTCTGAACGAGCATCACTTCTTGTTTTATAGGTTCGATTGCGTACTCTTTCTTTTTTTAGCAATGAGAAAAAACTTTCCGCAACAGCATTATCATGACAGTTACCACGACGACTCATACTGACTTCCAGATTATTATCTTTTAAGAGGGTTTGCCAATCTTTCGAGGTATATTGAGCGCCTTGATCTGAGTGTACCAGTACTCTTTTTGTGGGGCGTCGTCGCCAAATCGCCATGAGTAAAGCATCAATAACGGACTCCGCTGTCGCCCTTGATCTCATTCACCATCCTACGACCAATCTAGAAAATAGATCAACAACGACGGTCACGTAAAGCCAGCCTTCTTTTGTCCGGATGTACGTGAAATCGGTTACCCATACTTGATCTGGTTCTGGGACAAAAAACTCTCTATTTAGTGTATTTGGAGCCGTATTACGTTCAGACTCACGATAAAAACAGGGCGACTTTTATAGCCTATTAGTGCTTTTAAACCCTCGCGGAGCATCACCCTTAGGACTCGATTCTTTCCAGAAGACTTGACTTCTCTTTTTAGGTCTTTGGTGATATTGCGGTAGCCGTAAACACAACCACTCTCAAGCCAATGCGTTTTAATGGTGATGGCAAGTTCATCATCTTCTTGCTCTCGTCTACTTTTTGGACAGTCCAGCCAAGCGTAAAAACCGCTCCTATTGACTTGCAGCGTTCGACACAAGATAGCAATAGAATAGTCATTGAGCCGTGATTTTATGAACGTGTACTTTTCTTTGACTCCCCGGCAAAGTACACGGCGGCCTCCTTTAGAATGTCCCTCTCTTCGGTCACCCGTTTAAGTTCAGCTGTGAGTAGCTGGATCTCTGACTGAGCGGAATCTTCCGCTTTTCTGGTCACTTCTGGTTTGCTGTATCGGGCAATCCAATCATGCATACTTTTGTAACTAACGCCAAGTCGCTCAGCCACTTCTGCAACCTTATAGCCGCGCTCAGTGACTTGTTTAACGGCTTCAATTTTGAACTCATCGGTACAACGCTTTCCACTCATAATTCACCTCATGTTTACCTATTATTATATAGCTATGAAATGTCTATAAAAGTGGGTCCATACCACAGATTAATATTATGCGTCCTCATTAAATAGAGCTGTTAACACTCCACTCGCAGTAAATACCTGATTAGTGGCTTTAAGAAGTAGCTATTTTAGTGAACTAATTACACTAGACTCATCATCAATGCAGAGTAAGTCCCACGTTTTATGACAGGTTTCTAATATCAGATAAACGGCAATTTTAGCTGTTTTATTATCGATAGTGTGCACCTATGTTCTAATTTTGTCCTTAATAATATGCATAAAAGTCACATATGTCAAAAAATTACTAATAATTGTTATGTCTTTAGTGGCATGTTTGTTATCGTGAACTATATCTAGGTGTATCGTAATTATTATTACGAATTTGAATTAATAATTACTGAAGAGATAGTATTTAGGATGTAAAGCTAAATTTTCAGGACGCTTTGTGTTAAGGAAGAAGATAATATGCAGCGCACACTGTTACTGGTTGACGATGAAACGGCGATCTTAAATGCTTTGAAACGCGTTTTGCGGCGCACGGGCTATCAGATTTTAAGCGCAGAGAGCGGAGTCAAAGCCCTTGAGGTTCTGCAGGACAATCCTGACATACAGGTTGTTTTGACAGACTATAGAATGCCCGGAATGACCGGTGGGGAGTTGTTAGTTGAAGTAAAAGAACGATTTCCACATGTTATGGGGTTGATATTAAGCGGTTACGCGGATTTCGGTGCTGTCACTAATGCCTTAAACAGTGGTGCAGTACACAAGTTTCTGATCAAGCCTTGGAATGAAAGTGAAATATTAGATGCATTGAGTTCATCTTTTTCACAATCTTCTCTAAGGATGCAGTCTTCAGAAGTGCTGTTCGGCGTCGATCACCTTTTATCTCGCGGCGAACTTATTGATCAACTGAATCAATGGATGGAGAGTGATATTCGGTCAACCGCTTTATATTTGGATGTTGTAAATTTTAAGAGTTTTAACGACAGCCTTGGATATGAAGAGGGGGATCAACTGTTAGCAGTCATTATGGAACAGTTGATGTTGAGCAAGCCTAATGGTAGTTTTTTGGGTCGAATGAACGGTGATGAGTTCGCACTCATTATGCCATTTTCAGGCTCAGAAGAAGAAATCCAAGGTTTAATAAAATCTTTATTATATCCGTTTGATGATTTAATTAATATTGCAGAGCGGGAATTACATGTCTCTTTTAATGTGGGCTATGGTATCAGTAATGTTGATGGTAATACGTCTGAATTGTTACTTAGAAATACACAAGTAGCCGCTAATTATTTTAAACGGCTGGAAGGTATTGGCTTTCATCGATATCAACCCGTTATGAATAATATAAGCAAAGAAAAAATGGTTTTACGAAGTGACTTATACCGAGCACTGGAACGGAACCAGTTTTCAGTCGTGTATCAGCCAAAGGTATGTATGTCGACAGGACATATTGTGGGAGCTGAATGCTTGTTACGCTGGAAGCATCATTCTCTGGGAGTGATTTCGCCCGCTATATTTATCTCTTTGGCGGAGTCCAGCAGATTAATAGAACCTATAGGTGAGTGGGTGCTATCTAAGGCTTGCTATCAAAGTCAGATCTGGAAGAAAGAGGGGTTACCACCGTTTTTGATGTCAGTTAACCTCTCTGGCCGTCAGCTTATGAGTAATACATTGCCTGAAAAAATAAAAAATATTATAGAGATTACAGGTATTTCTCCCGATCAATTGCAACTGGAAATTACCGAAACTTATTTGATGCAAAATATTGATAACAGTTTGCAATTATTCAATGAAATAAAAGCACTCGGTGTTAGTTTAGCGATTGATGATTTTGGTACAGGCTACTCATCGCTAAGTTATTTAAATCGATTACCAGTAGATAGCCTTAAAATTGACCGTTCATTCATTATAGGTCTGCCTAAATCTAATGAAAAAAAATGCTTGGTTAAAAATATTATTCAAATGTCGCATGACTTAGATATGTCGGTAGTAGCAGAGGGCGTAGAAACTCAGGCACAACTGGATACCTTACGGCATCTTAAATGTGACGAAATTCAGGGGTATTTTTACAGCCCGCCAGTATCTGCAGAAGAATTTCGTATTTTACTCGAGAACCAGCCTTTAATTGGAAAAAATTATTTATATAGTGGAATGTCGATTTAATGGAAATTATCAACATGATGGATACACCAAGAGCTTTATTTGTAGACGATGAAGGGATGGTACTCAATTCATTGCGAAGAGGGCTGCGTCAACAATGTCGTGATTGGGAGTTGAAATTATGCACTTCTCCGCAAGAAGCGTTGAGGTTATTGGCGGATTTTGATCCATGGGTAGTCATCAGCGACAAGCGGATGCCTGAAATGAATGGCATTGATTTTTTGCGTACCGTAAGCCAAAAATCACCTGAGTCTATAAGAGTTCTGTTAACGGGCGACACTTCTGTTGAGGGGGCTCTCGACATGGCAGATGTTGCCCATGTTTTGATTGCCAAACCCTTCGAATTAAAAAGCTTTGTTCGCATATTACAGCGTGTCAAATGTATACGTGCGCTGCCTATTTCCAAGGCCCTTCGTCATCAGCTCGGTACAATAGAACATATTCCGGTAGAGCCTAGGTTGTATCAGAAACTGCTTGAGTGTCTGAAGAGTAATAGGTCAGATACACGGGATATGGCTGGGATAATTAATCAGTCACCTTACATATTGGCGAAGTTATTACAACTGGCTAACTCGGCTTTTCTTGGTTTCGCTCGTCCGGTATGGACTACTCACGAAGCGATTGCTCGAATAGGAATAGAGTTAACTAAAAATCTTGTATTTTGCTTTGGCGTGTTTGAAAATTCTGGAATCAATGATAGTCATTTACGTGATCAATTAAGTTCTGAGGCTATGGATGTTGCGCTACTTTGTCGAGAATTATGTGTGTCGAGTGGGTGCGATCGCAGAGAGATTGATGATGCTTTTTTAGTGGGATTAATGCATAACATAGGTAAATTAATATCAACGACTACGAGGATGCAAAGTAACTCTGATGGTAGTGATATTTTTCCGCTCATAGAGGATGTTGCCGGCGCATATATGTTAGCTATGTGGGAGTTTGATAGTGCATTCGTCAATGCTATTTTATATCAGAGTATTCCGGAAAGAGCAGAGCAAAAAACCTTGTTGTGTTGTCGTTTATATGTTGCAAAAATTGTTAATTACTCTCGAAAACTTAAAATAAGTGCTCTTGATTATGAATCAGGGCTCAACTTTCCGTTGCTTCAGTCACAAGGTCTACTGCATGAAGTAGTTTCATGGATTACTCATGTCGAAAAACAAACTATCAGAGATAATAAATGATGAAAACCATTCTATATCGTGTGATATATGTTTCGTTTTTTTTTTGCAGTATCTACAGTTAGTGCTGACAGCCTTACTTTTGGTATTGTGCCGCAGCAATCTGCAAGTACACTGGCGAAACGATGGGCACCTATATTCCAATATTTAAGCGATAAAACCGGTGAAGATATTCGTTTTAGTACCGCTAAAGATATACCAACGTTTGAAAAGCGATTAGCCGCCGGTGAGTATGATATTGCTTATATGAACCCATACCATTATACCGTATTCCATCAGCTCCCCGGTTATGAAGCGATAGCCAGACAAAAAGATAAGCAGATTAAGGGGATTATCGTAGTAAGCAAAGGTAGTTCATTAAAAAATCTGGATGACTTACAGGATAAAAAAATGGCATTTCCATCACCTGCTGCTTTTGCGGCCAGTGTGATTCCACGATCTACCATTGAACAACATGGAATTCATATAATCCCTCAATATGTGTCATCTCATGAGTCAGTTTATTTAGGCGTTGCTCGTGGCTTCTTTGCAGCAGGTGGCGGTGTTATTCGTACGTTCAATGCAGCACCGCCTGAGGTGAGGGATCAGTTGCGAATATTATGGACAACGCCAGGTTATACCCCTCACGCTATTGCAGCTCATCCGCGTGTTAGCTCAGAAACCGTAGTGAAAATTAAACAAGCGCTACTGGGTATGAGTGATGATTCAGAAGGAATCGAATTGCTTAAAACCATTCACATTAAGAATTTCGCTCTTGCTGAAAATGCCGATTGGGATGATGTAAGAGCACTCAACATAAAGCTGCTGGATGAGCTTATTAAATAACATTGTAAAAAGGAAGTCCTGTGTCGCTTAGGTTAAAAACTATCATCGGTATCGCAGCCATTGAAGCATTGCTGCTGGTGTTGTTGGTCACTACAACACTGGACTACTTGCGTAGCACTAACTATGAGACCCTCACCAAGCGCGCTTCTAGTACGGCAACACTGTTTGCGACAACGACTAAAAATGCGGTGCTTTCCTATGACTTAGCGTCTTTGGATGCGTTTGTAAAAGATGTTTTGGTTAATCCTGATTTGGTTTATGCAAGAGTCATTGGAACCGACGGCAACTTGTTTGCTGAGGCAGTAGAAAAAGATTACATCAGTTTCCCTTTTTTCCCTGATAAAAGGGTAGAAGATGTCGCTGATGGTGTATTTGATACGTTTGCTAATATCTTAGAGGGAGGCGTGATTTATGGTCGAGTTGAAATTGGGCTAGATATTAACAGTATCAGCGCTAAGATTAAAGAAGCTGAAAATCGCAGCATCATCATCGCCATTGTAGAAATGGGACTTGTGGCGTTATTCTCCTTTTTACTTGGCGGGTTTCTAACTGGTCAACTTAAAGTGTTGAGTGCAGCCGCGAAATCAATATCGGCAGGTAATCTGGATATTAAGCTTCCAATTAAAGGGCAGGATGAAATTGCCGATGTGGCCAACGCATTTAATATTATGGCTTTTAATCTCAAGGACGCCAGTGCTCGTCGAGATCAATTTGAAGCGAAGCTTACGGAGCTAAACCGTTCTCTAGAAGACCGTGTAGAGACACGTACCAAGCAGATTGAAATCAAAAATACAGAGTTGGAAAAAGCAAATTCAGACATTAAAAAAGCACAGACTAAATTATTAAAAGCTGAAAAAATGGCATCACTTGGTGTGCTGGTAGCGGGTGTAGCACATGAAATCAATAACCCTATTGGCTTTGTTATGAGCAATTTACATTCTTTAATAGAGTACGGACAAAACTATCGGAGCCTGATTGCGGAATATGCGCTGTTATTAAAGTTCACAGATAGTGAGGCGAAAAAAGAACAACAAGATAAAATTAATCATCTGTGTATGCAATATGATCTGGAGTTTATGAATGAAGATATAGATATACTTTTACACGAATCTATCGAAGGTACAGAGAGAATTCGGGATATAGTTCAAGGCCTGAAAAATTATATTTTTACACCAACTCATATTGACTATGCGATGAATGACCTGAATGAATGCATTCAATCTGCGCTCGCTATTGTACGTGAGCATCTTCCAGAGCAGGTCAAAATTAAAACTGATCTAGCCATACTACAGCCTATACTTTGTTGTAAAACTAAAATTAAAGAGTCATTTCTCAACCTGATAATGAATGCCAAACAAGCAATCGTAGGAGAAGGAATGATCTCTATTAAATCTCGACAAAAAGGAGAATGGCTCGAAATAGAGGTGTCTGATAATGGTATGGGCATACCGATTGATCATCTAGATAAGATATTTGATCCTTTCTTTACCACTAGGCCTGTAGGTAACGGCATTGGCTTGGGGTTGACGATAGCTGATGGAATCATGCGAGAGCATGGTGGTGATATCAGAGTTAAAAGTGAGCTTAATCAAGGTAGCCTTTTTACAATGAGAATACCTATTAAGAGAGATCTTAAAGTGGTTGATTATTGAAGTCGATTTCAGTACATCAGTTGTACTAGCTCAGACCTGAACTGACAGTCACCTCGTTTTAAACCGATGTCTGTCAGTTCAGGTCTGAGCTAGTACAGTAAACCGGAGATTGAAGAATGACTTTCACTCTGGATAAGCGGGAAAAAAGTGTTTCTTACCTTGAATCAACAAATGAACTAGGACAATAACAATATGATTAAAGTACCCTATTATACAAAACTCAGAATAATGACATTTACACCTATTGTATTGTTCTTTATTTGTTCCTAGATTGCAGCAATAAGTGACACACGCTTATTTAATAATACTTCAATTGGAGTGAGATAGTTTAGCGATTTTCTAGGCCTAAAATTGATTAACATTTGCGTGTCCGCAATGTCCTGTTCGGTGAGCTGACCTATGGCGAACCCTTTAGGATAAAAACGCCTCAATAGTCCATTGGTATTTTCATTGAGACCACGCTGCCATGAGTGATAGGGCTTAGCAAAATAGGTTTTACATTTCAGCGCTTTAGCAATGCTTTGATGGCCTGCAAACTCACCTCCATTGTCAAACGTAATGCTATGGCAAACATGTTTAAAAGGCTTTAACAATTTCTTAATGGCTTTAGAGACCAATTTTTTCGTCTTGTTCTTAACGCGACAGGTCAATAAAAGCTTGGTGACTCGCTCCGTCAACGTGACGAGATAGCCATCTTGACCATAAACCGTATCTCCTTCCCAATGGCCTATTTCTTGTTTGTCATCAACCTCTTTAGGGCGCTGGTCGATATCGACTCGGTTTGGAATCAAGTGAGCGCCGGCCATCGTGTCTTTACGTGGTTTATAGCGCTTTCCTTGTCTTGCCAATTGATGCCTCCACCCTTGCGCAAACACAATGCTGTAGACGGTATTACAACAGACTTTTAGTGTTGGTATCTCTCTGGCTAACCGTCCTGCTATTTGCTCTGGGGTGAAGCTCAATTTGAGTGAGCCTTCCACTTTATCGATCAGTTCCTGACTTCGTTTTGTAAACTTGCGAGCCTGCATTCTGATCGTGGAAGCATGAGCGTGAGCCGCTTTAGCACAATATTTACTAGTGAGGCATCGTCTCAGTTCACGAGCAATCGTTTTATTGCTTCGTTCCATCTTTGTTGCGATGGTTCTTGCCGAAAACCCTAGTTCATTTAGACCTTCAATCTGGTATCGTTCTTTTAGCGTCAGTTGCTTATATTGGTTGTTCATTTTTGGACGACCTTGGTGGATTGTGTGAGAACTCGAAGCCTATAAGCAACTGACTCTCTTATCTATACCAAGTGTGTCGGTTATTGTTGAGATCTAAGGTTTACTGGTTTTTACAGGACTTGGCGAAAAACGACAAATGATTGTCGATAATCTCAAAGCACTGGCTGATATTCAGATGCAACTTGGTACATTAGACATGTACCATGAGGGACTTCGGGGGTTAGTGTTTGAAGTTCGTGCCACGCAACTGACCTCACGTCGTAATGAACTATTAGAAGAAGGTAGAAAAAAAGCGGCGTTAATGAATAGTTTAGTGCAGGAGGTGAAAGAAAAAGCACAGTTTACCAAATTGCCTCTTCACGGTTTAGATACCAGCATTAAGGAATATACCCTGTCATTTGCAGTCGCTTTTGAGGAGCAACAATCATCTTCAATCGATAAATTTCTATCTGAGTTTGAGCTGTTAGAAACACATATGGATGAGCTCAAGTCTGCTCTTTTAAATTACAGCAATGATGTGAATTTAACAAACCTTGAGAGCATTCGCTCAACACAGCGCTATTTTGAAATTATTGGTATGGCTATTGCTCTGCTATGTGCATTACTCATATGGCGAGCAATTGTCTCAATCAGAAACATGTTGGGTGCAGATCCGGAAACAATTATAAAGCGTGTTTCTCGTATTCAGATTGGTGATTTTACCATTGAACCCAGAGGGCCTAGGGAGTCAATTCGTTGGATGTTAGGCGAAACGGCAAAAGGGTTAGCTTCAGTAATGGCTGCAATTTATGACACCGCAGATGAGCAAGATAAACGTACAAAAAGGCTAAAACTCAGCGTAACCCAAACAGCTGAAGGAATGGGTGAGGTACACCAAAATGCCGAGCAACTGGCTACCGCCGTGCGCCAAATGGCCTCTACTGTAGCCGAGGTCGCTAAAAATACCGAAATGGCCAGTGCTAAATCGATTGAAGTCAAAGCACATGCGCAGAAAAGCGAACAAAGTGCCATGCATACTATTAAGTTAATTCAGGCGATGGCGACAGAAATTCAAAACAGTGTTTCTGCCATTAATCAGCTTAATGAAAACAGCAAGCAGATATATTCCATATTGGACGTCATTGCAGGTATTTCTGACCAAACCAATCTCTTAGCGTTAAATGCAGCAATTGAATCGGCCCGTGCAGGCGAAGCAGGACGGGGATTCTCCGTGGTAGCCGATGAAGTACGTAGCCTTGCAGCCAAAACTAATGAAGCCACTAATTCAATTCGGCACATGATTGAAGAGTTCAGCAAAGGCACTTCATACGCTGTCAAAGTAATGCACACAACCAGAGAAAAAAGTGAAACAGTTGTAAAAAACACCCGAGAACTGAATGAAGGCTTAGTTACCATTGCTGACGATATTGAGCAGTTATCTGATATAAACGCTCAAATTGCGACTGCCGCAGAGGAGCAGTCTATTGTTGCGGACCAGGTGGCAAAAAACGTGGTTCGGGTAGCCGATATTGCCCAAGATGTTGAGAGAAACGCTGGCAAGGACTTACAACGTGTAGTAGAAATGACGTATTTAAGCCGCTCATTAGTGCAAATGATTGACCGCTTTAAACTTCCTGACGCGCTTTTTTCTGCGATTAAATCTAAAGAAAATGATATCAATTCCGACGTAATGGAAATCGCCACCTGGCATAATGGTTTTGTGCTTGGCATTCCGAGTATAGATAAGCAGCACAAAAAACTATTTGAACTGATTAACAGCATTTATGCTACGTTATTAACATCACCTACTCTGGATGCTAGTAAGACATCTGTACAAGAATGTGTCGCTTATGTTCTTAAGCAACTCAGTGATGAAGAAGCCTTATTGAAGCGCGCAAACTACAAGAGTTTTGATAGGCATTTTGTAATCCATGAAAAATTACGCGCCGACTTAAACACACTTTCTAAAAAGGTATTAACTGAATTTTCAGATGAACACATGTTCGAACTCATTATGTTTTTGCGAAATTGGTTAATTAACCACATCTTATTTTCGGATAGAAGGTACGTAGGTACACTCACTGCGCAGGGCATTAGCTGAAGTTTGGAAAGTAAAAATGTGAATTGCTATGGTAAGCGACCAGTAAACCACGCGTTTTAATTTTCTTCAAAAATCCCATAAGTCTTTTGTTTTTTCAACAGGAACAAAAGACTTATGTTTACAGCATCATTCCAGCTTTACGTTACTCTCATTTGTGGTATTCCCTATGTCAGGATAGTTTTTGCCTCAATTGATTTAAGAATAAACAGGGAGCGGCAAGTTAAAGCAAGTGAATTATCAACGGCATTCAGGTCTATTTAAAGAAGCAATATTAAACAAATTTAGTCAAAGTGGTTTGTCGGTTCGCAAGTTTGCATAGCAAGAAGGCATTAACCTCTCAACCCTATATAGTTGGCAAAAGCCATTTAATATCTCAGGTCTAAATGTGCCAAAAATAAGTGCATCGGATAAGTGGTCAAGTGAGGAAAGGTTTTCTGTTACATTCGAGACCGCCACACTGTCGGCTGTTGAGTTAAGTGAATATTGCCGAGATAAGGGCTTATGCCCTGAGCAAGTCAACGCACGGAAACAAGCTTGCATTGCCGATAATACAGCAACAAAGTCGCCAAACAAAACCAAGATAATACCTGAGAAATAGACGTACAAAAAATGCATTAACGAGCTAGAACGCGAGTTACGCAGAAAGGATAAAGCATTAGCTGTAGATGCAGCCTTGCTCGTACTAAGAAAAAAGTTCGGTACCTATTATAAGGAAAAAGAGAAAGGCTGAGTTCGCTGACCGATAGGCAGAAACATGCGCAGTGGGTTAGCATCAGGTGCGAAGCAAGATAAGGCCTGTGAGTTATTGGATTATCAAAAAGAACCTTACAGCGTTGGCGAATAGACGGTGACATTAGTGCAGATAAAAGGCCAACCGCAAGGAGGCCGGAGCTTGGGAACAAACTGAGTCAAGCTGAAAAAAACCGTGCTAGATATGTGTAACAGTAAATAGTTTGCCTCATTACCGCTAGCCAAATTGTACCCATACTCGCCGATAGAGGTGAGTATATTGCTTGTGAGTCGAGTTTTTACCGTGTATGGCATGCTGAATCACCGAGGCAAAACTAAGTCGATAAATGTCCATAACAAGCCAACACATTATACAGCTAAAAAAGCGAACGAAGTGTAGAGTTGGGCTACCTGACTACAGTTGTGATAGGAAAATACTATTATCTGTATATGATAGAAGATATTTACAGTCGTAAAGTCTTAGAAAAGAAAAGGAGAGCAAGCGGTAGCACTACTGGAGCGTAGAGTCTGGGCTTAGTATTTCGTTAGATGATTTTGGTAAAGGGTATTCATCACTGAGTTACCTTTACTCTTTTAATATTGACTACTTGAAAATTGATAAATTATTTATAGATAACTTGGGCACACGCCGAGGAGATGGCATGGTCGAATCCATAATAAAAATAGCACATATAAATGATATAAAAGTGGTAGCCGAAGGCGTAGAAGGCAAACAACAGGTGATGATTTTAAAAAGTATGAGCTGTGATTTATTTCAAGGTTGGTATGGACCCACTTTTGTAGACATCTCATAGCTATATAATAATAGGTAAAGATGAGGTGAATTATGAGTGGGAAACGCTATACCGAAGAGTTCAAAATTGAAGCCGTTAAACAAGTAACAGAGCGTGGTTATAAGATTGCTGAAGTGGCTGAGCGACTTGGCGTTAGTTACAAAAGTATGCATGATTGGATTGCTCGATACCGCAAACCTGAAGCAAGTCGAAAAGCGGAAGATTCCGCTCAGTCAGAGATCCAACGGCTCAAAGCGGAGCTTCAGCGGGTGACCGAAGAGAGGGACATTCTAAAGGAGGCCGCCGTGTACTTTGCCGGGGAGTCAAAGAAAAGTACACGTTCATAAAATCACGGCTCAACGACTATTCTATTGTTGTCTTATGTCGAACACTGCAAGTCCATAGGAGCGGTTTTTACGCTTGGCTGGACCGCCCAAAAAGTCGACGAGAACAAGAAGATGACCAACTTGCCGTTACGATTAAAATGCATTGGCTTGAGAGTGGTTGTGTTTACGGCTACCGCAATATCACCAAAGACCTAAAAGGAGAAGGTAAGTCTTGTGGAAAGAATCGAGTGCTAAGAGTGATGCGCCGTGAGGGCCTAAAAGCGCTCATAGGCTACAAACGTCACCCTGTTTTTTATAGTGGCGCTGAGCGTAACACAGCGCCAAATACACTAAATAGAGAGTTTATTGTCCCAGAGCCAGATCAAGTCTGGGTAACTGATTTTACGTATATCCGGACAAAAGAAGGCTGGCTTTACGTCACCGTCGTTGTGGATCTATTTTCTAGATTGATCGTAGGGTGGTCAATGAGATCAAGAGCAACAGCGGAGTCGGTTATTGATGCTTTACTCATGGCTATTTGGCGGCGACGTCCCACAAAAAAAGTACTGGTACACTCTGATCAAGGCGCTCAATATACCTCGAAAGATTGGCAAACCTTCTTAAAAGATAATAATCTGGAAGCCAGTATGAGCCGTCGTGGTAATTGCCATGATAATGCCGTTGCGGAAAGCTTTTTCTCATTGTTAAAAAAAGAAAGAGTACGCAATCGAACCTATCAAACAAGAAGCGATGCTCGTTCAGAGATTTTTGATTATATCGAGTGCTTTTATAATCCAAAGCGACACCATGGATCCAATGATGGATTATCGCCACTGCAATATGAAAAGCGATATTTTACGGAGCTAGAAACTGTCTAGGAAACTGGGTCCATACCAGGTTACTATTTTGGAAAACCCTCTTGTATAACTAATTTGAGGAACTAAAAATGAAAAAAAATCTTCCGATTACGGATCAAGAAATTGTTCTACCAGAAGGAACGACTCTTGTTACCTCCACAGATTTAAAAGGTGTGATTACTTATTGTAACGACGAGTTTATTAATATAAGTGGTTTCGAGAGAAATGAGCTTGTTGGCAAGTCGCACAACGTTGTGAGACATCCAGACATGCCCCCACAAGCATTCGCCATTATGTGGGAACACCTTAAAGCAGGCAAGCCATGGATGGGGCTGGTAAAGAACAGGTGTAAGAATGGCGATTATTATTGGGTAAATGCTTATGTGACGCCCGTCACCGTTGCGGGGAAAGTTGTTGGGTATGAAAGTGTGCGTGTTTCACCGAAACCTGAAGACGTTAAAAGAGCAAATAATTACTACACACGTCTCAATGCGGCTAAGACGTCGATGCCAAAGGTTCCGCAAGGTGCTTTTAGTTCAGTGTTATTTTTAGCATTGTTGGTATCCAGCTTTTTTGTATTTAAAGATAATTGGTTATTATTATGTTTGGCTGTTCTTGTCGAGGTATGTACTTTTGTTAGTTATCAGCATTACTCATTCAAAAAAACCTTGTTGTCGATTGAGAGCTTGCTTTTTAACTCTTTTAAGCACCCTGTAGCAGTTGCTACCTACACAGATGACGCCTCTACTGTAGGAAGTATTAAAGTGGCTATTTTGAGTGAATTATCTCACTTGAATACTGTATTGTGCCGTATTGAAAACTCCGCCAATGAATTGAGCAGAGAGTCGAAAATAGGCCTGAGTGCTACGAATGATACTAAGTTTTATATGGACAAGCAGTCTAATGAAACCGAACAAGTCGCGGCGGCAATGAATGAAATGAGTACGGCTATTTTTGAAGTGTCTAAGCACGTTCAAGAAACAGCAGACAATGCGATGTCCGCAAGGGAAAAAGTGACTAAAGGTGTCGAGTTGTCCAGTCTTTCTAAACATTCAATTGTGTCTCTAAACAAAAGCGTAGAAGAAATCACTAACTCTATAAGAGAATTAGAATCTCAAACTACCAATATTGCTGATGCGGCTGGCATTATTGAACAAATAGCAGAACAGACAAATTTGTTGGCACTTAACGCCGCGATCGAAGCGGCTCGAGCTGGCGAACATGGACGTGGCTTTGCGGTCGTAGCGGATGAAGTTAGGCAGTTAGCGCAGCGTACACAAGAATCGACTAAGAAAATTTACGCCATCATTACGAATTTCAGAAGTTCTGTTTCTAATTCTGTCGAAATAGCGTCGCAATGTAGTTCTTCTGCAGAAAGTGGTTTGGTCAATGTGAGTGAAACAGAAACAATGCTTAATAGCTTTTCTAACGATATGAATTTAATAGTGGATATGTCTGTTCAAATGGCAGCGTCCGTTGAAGAACAGGCTCTAGTTTCTGATGAGGTTAACCGACAAATCATTAGTATTTCATCCTTGTCTACAGACTGTACTGAAAAATCGATTCAAGCTGGAGTAGCGGTTCAAGAACTAGATAACGTGGCGAATCAACTTAAAGATTTGGTCATGGGATTTAAGCGATAAATTAAAAAACTGAGCGTACCCCTGTAGTTGAACACTTCGATTACAGGGTAACTCTTTCCCTTTCATCAAGAACTGTCAGATCAAGTCGAGACTAATACTGCTATGCGCGCCTTCCTGAAACGTTTTATAAGAACTTTCATCCAGATGCTGCCAGAAGCCGGTATCGTTAGTCGCTCTCTTGCCATGGATTTGGTAATTAATGATCCTGATTTTCTGTTTGATTTGGAGCATGCGATCAAGTCGAGCTGTGCCCTTTAATTTTCTTTAAAGCCAATGGTAGTGAGTAATGTGGCTAGTTTGTTACTTTCTTACCACTAAACAAGATAATTGAACCTTGTTTAGTGGTTTATAAGCGAATTAAACCTTTGAGGCTCGTATCATCTGATCAATCCGAAACGCTTTGCACGGGCAAACAGCATAGCAAGCTTGTTGTTATTTTTAGCCAGACTTCAGTAGATAATTTTTCTAAAATCAAACCGACGTTTGATAATTCGAAAAGGGTGCTCAACCGTTGTTCGGATACTTGCTTTGATTTATTCCGTTTGGAATGGCTGCTTGTTCTTTATTGGTCGCTTCTTTAGGTTTTTGATTTTGCTCGAAATTTCTGCGATAAACCAGTCGGCTTTAACCTGCTTTAGCTATTCTCGTTTTTGAATGAAGCGGTAACCAGAATCGGCTGAGATAAAACACTCTTCGCCATGAAGAAGGTTTTCTGGCTAATTCAAGTCCACTCCTGCAGTCTCTAAAGTAACGAAGTTAGGGACTATTGTATTTATTAATTTTACTCCGCTAATCATGACATCTGTCCAAACCATGGCCTCTAAGAACGCCTTGTTTAGCGTGGTTCTTTCATCCACTTTCAAAGCGTCGAGATAGCGCCAGTTTTGTGCTTCGAAGTTAAGTGTTTGTGTAAGATAAGTACCTAACTCTCCCGACTGGTTCATGATGGCATCGTACAAACCTTTATCTAAGGCGATTTCATCCAGTACAATGGATTTTTCTAGATTAAAAACGACTTCTATGCTCGATAATAATCCCACCATAAAGGCCGAGTCTCCACGTTCTGATTGTTTACTTTCTGCCAGTAGTTGGCAGTAACGCCCTCGTGTCAAAAGTACTTTTAACAATGGCTGTGGCGATTTGGTAGAGGAGCACAATGTAATCAAAAGTGCCCATTTTTTTAGCTGGTTTAATCCAATAAACACGACAGCTTCTTGTATTGATACGACAGTTTTTTTGATATCACAGACGGGACTATTAAGAATACGGAGTAGTTGATAGGATAGTTTGAGTTCATTAGTGGCTAGGCGTGTGACTTCTTCAATGGTTACGTTTTGATTCTGTAGTGTGTTAACCAGCGCGATCGCGCTTCTTGCAGTCGAATTGATTTTTCGCCCCTTTATAATTTCAGGTCGTTGAAAAAAGTAACCCTGAAACAAGTCAAATCCGAGTTTCTTGCAAAGTTCAAACATGGCTAGATTTTCCACTATCTCTACAACTTAAATGATGCCTTTTGATTTTAATTCGTTGAGTTCGTCTACATAAGCATTCGGTGGTGTGAGAAGAACGTCAATTTTAACAATGGATGCGTATGGTAGTAACGAGTGATAATCTGCTTCAAATTGATACTAATCTAAAAAAATCGATAACCAGCTAGCTTCCATTTTTTAACAGATTTAATAACCTCTGAGGCTGAAGTATCCCCTCGAATTTGATATAAATAACAATTAGTTAACATAAGAAGGGAACGTTCATGGCCCTTGGTGATCAATAATTTCGCCAAAAACAATCAAACACGAGAGCCATGAACGCGACGTCTATTCTGAACAAAATCCTTCCATTTGTCAGACCAAATATGCATAAAACTCGACGCAAGGCGCTATCAGCTTGTGTACTCAGCTTAGCGCAAGGCAATCTTTGCACCGTGACTAATATCGGTCGAGGCATCCAATCAAAAGCGTACGAAAAGCACCGCATTAAACGCTCAGACCGATTGCTCTCCAACCCGAATTTACACCGCGAAGCATTATCGATTTACGCTTATATCTGCCGACTCTTTGTGATTCAAACGCGTCCAATCATTAGCGTGGATTGGTCTGATTTAGATGCTCGTGGACAACACTTTCTAATTCGTGCCAGCATGGCTTTTGAGGGGCGATCCATTACGCTTTATGAAGAAGTGCATGACAAGCTCACAAAAGAAAAGCCTAAAACACATCGGCAATTTTTAAGTGTTTTAAAAGCACTGATTCCAAGTAAAGCAAAGCCCATCATTGTAACGGATGCTGGATATAAGACGCCTTGGTTAGATGAAGTTGTGAAACAGGGCTGGGATTATGTCGGACGAGTCAGAAGGCCGCGTAAGTACTATGATTACTCGCTTCAAGCTTGGCGCTGCATATCCACTTTGTTCTCTAGTGCTAATCAAAAGCCTAAGCATCTAGAGCTTAAACATCGTCAATCTAGCCCAATCACCAATCAGTTTGTCCTTTACAAGAGCTCACCGAAAGGGCGTCACTCTATCAATCAAAAAGGTAAAAGACGTGCTTCTTTATCTTCGCTTACCGCAGCCAGAGGGGCAAAAGAACCTTGGTTATTAGTGTCTTCTCTTCCTGTGAACCGTCTTTTTGCGAAGCGTTGCGTCAGAGCATATGAAACGAGAATGCAAATTGAAGAAGGTTTTCGCGATATGAAAAGCAGCCGATTCGGCCTGGGGTTTGAGTTGAACTTTACATCAAAGATAGAACGGTTGAGCAACTTAATCCTGCTTACAACTGTCACTGCGCTTCTGCTTGTTTTAATCGGTAAAGTCATAGAGCTGACAGGCTATGCAAAACGCTTTCAGGTGAACACTCTACGTAAGCGAAGAGTTCTGTCACACTTTTACCTTGGGAAACGAGCCATTATGACCCGTTTCCAGATACCAAAAAAGGAATGGCAGGACGGCATCAGGCAACTAGTCCAGCAGCTAAAACAAGGAGCCTATTCATGAGTAAATTTGTGGGGATACCTCAGCCTCTGAGGTGATTTTTTGGTCTTCAATAATTTCTATGTAAACTGTCTCTGGATTGATAGGAAAAAAGGCGTATGACAAGATAAATTCGGTTGTAATGTTAATGAAAAATGATTTTATTAACTGAGTTTCTAATTTGGTAATTCCAATGCATAGATTGACTAATACTTGGCTTGTAGCAGCATCATTGTCGGTAATATTTGCATTGAGGGCATCCTTTCCACGGAATAATAGCTCGTACCCGAAAATGTCTTTTTTTCATCGAGTATCGGTTGCTGAGCCATCATGAGATAATTTAACGACATTGGAAATTTAATCATTGCCTAGATTGCAGCAATAAGTGACACACGCTTATTTAATAATACTTCAATTGGAGTGAGATAGTTTAGCGATTTTCTAGGCCTAAAATTGATTAACATTTGCGTGTCCGCAATGTCCTGTTCGGTGAGCTGACCTATGGCGAACCCTTTAGGATAAAAACGTCTCAATAGTCCATTGGTATTTTCATTGAGACCACGCTGCCATGAGTGATAGGGCTTAGCAAAATAGGTTTTACATTTCAGCGCTTTAGCAATGCTTTGATGGCCTGCAAACTCGCCTCCATTGTCAAACGTAATGCTATGGCAAACATGCTTAAAAGGCTTTAACAATTTTTTAATGGCTTTAGAGACCAATTTTTTCGTCTTGTTCTTAACGCGACAGGTCAATAAAAGCTTGGTGACTCGCTCCGTCAACGTGACGAGATAGCCATCTTGACCATAAACCGTATCTCCTTCTCAATTGCCTATTTCTTGTTTGTCATCAACCTCTTTAGGGCGCTGGTCGATATCGACTCGGTTAGGAATCAAGTGAGCGCCTGCCATCGTGTCTTTACGTGGTTTATAACGCTTTCCTCGTCTTGCCAATTGATGCCTCCACCCTTGCGCAAACACAATGTGTAGACGGTATTACAACAGACTTTTAGTGTTGGTATCTCTCTGGCTAACCGTCCTGCTATTTGCTCTGAGGTGAAGCTCAATTTGAGTGAGCCTTCCACTTTATCGATCAGTTCCTGACTTCGTTTTGTAAACTTGCGAGCCTGCATTCTGATCGTGAGCCACTTTAGCACAATATTTACTAGTGAGGCATCGCCTCAGTTCACGAGCAATCGTTTTATTGCTTCGTTCCATCTTTGTTGCGATGGTTCTTGCCGAAAACCCTAGTTCATTTAGACCTTCAATCTGGTATCGTTCTTTTAGCGTCAGTTGCTTATATTGGTTGTTCATTTTTGGACGACCTGGGTGGATTGTGTGAGAACTCGAAGCCTATAGGCAACTGACTCTCTTATCTATACCAAGTGTGTCGGTTAATGTTGAGATCTAAGTTGTAGCTCTCTGAGCGATATGTTTTTGATTTTTTAATTCTGTTGTATTGTTTTTTATCAGTAATTATTAAAAATATAATCTGTATTTAATAATGCATTCAAATACATTATGTTTAATTCACTTTCAGAAATATTAAGAATTGCCTCATTATCTTCAATTCTCTCTTCGCTTAATTGGATGGCTTTTTTTAGTATTATTCCTAGAATTCCTTCATAGTTTATAATAGCTCGATTGCATTCTTCGCTTAAACCAAGAGAGGGTAATATTCGTTCTATTGGGAAATCGAAAATTGCATCTAATACCGACAACAATCCAACGAGGTAAGCCTGAAATGACTTTTCTGGGTCATAAATATTGATAACGGCTTCACAAAATTTTGCACGGATGAGAGCTTGTTTGCAAAGTTCTTCAGGCTTATTATTAGCGGATTCCGTCAAAATAAAAAGTGTAATGACTTTCTTTACTTCATATTGGCCCAGGTAAATTAATGCATGATCAATGCTACGAATACTGATTTTTTTTCGCCCAGCACTGTTAGCTAAACGGAGAAAACGAGTTGTCATCGATGAATCTTTTTTTACAATTTCAGCAATTTTAGAAAAATCAAAATCTTCATCAAGATTAACTCTAAGCAGTTCATTTATCGAATTACTCGAAAGTTTGAATTCTGTTAATTTAATTTTTTGTGGTGTTGAAAAGTAAGGACCTTGAAATAAATCCACATCAAAGTCAGATAATAATTCATAGTCGGAATAAGTTTTTATATTTCGAATTATTATCATGCAGTCAGGGTTTAGCTGTTTTACGAAATTAATATCACAAGACATTTTAACAATATCGCTATTAAAATCTATTTTTATATAGTTAATTTTTTCTATAATTTTTTTATTGACTTTTAATTGAGATGTTTCTGAGAAAAACGAAAAGTTTTTGGTAACTAAATTGTTAATATGATGTTTTGTTTCTGTATTGTTCAATGTCTCTGATGTCAATGCAATAATGACTTTATCTGGTGGTAAAATAATAAGTATTTCAGAGTTTAAAAAACGCTTTGGAATGTTAAAAAAAGCGCGTTTTTTACTGGAAAATTCTAGCATACCAAACAACAATATTGAATCTGTGAAGATAGAATCATGATTAATGACTGAAGTAGTATGACTCTTTGATTCGCTGTAAATTATTTCATAGGCAACAACATTACCTTTTGAGTTCAAAATCGGCTGTCGAGAGATGAAACCACTTAAAAAAATAGGACTATTTTCTTGGTTCTCGAAAAAAAGATTTAGAAAAGCATTGTCCATTAAATTCTCCGTGTAATTTTAAAACTATTTTTTTGATGGGATTTTTTCAAGTACTCATTAATAAAATTAAAAATCATATACCAAGATACCAGAAAAATAATCATAAAAAATACAAAAAACTTAACAATACTAAAGTGCAATATTTTTCACTCTCAGTTCGTTGACAATTGCAAGAGTGAAATGGTCTTTAAGCTAAAAAAAGTTAGAATAAAAACAATTCAGATATTTGCTTTATGTCTTTTTGTTACTTCCGAATTCAAGTCCGAAGTGCGACATCTCCTAAATTCAAATAATAAGTGCGACACTGCAAGACAGGTGTAGGAGAAGCCAATTGCTGAAGTTGGTGCATTTCTTTTCACCACAAAAACAAGCAGTACAAACATGAATTATCAGCAGTTGCCCGAAGGTAAAATATACCAGATTTCTGCTCTATTAGAACAAGAAATGTCAGTTTCAAATATAGCGCAGGCACTTAATTGCCATAGAGCCACGATTTATCGTGAACTAAAGCGAAACACAAAAAAAAATCATATTGTCCTGACAAAGCTCAGGTCGCCTGTTTGATAAGGCGAAAAACGTCAGCCAAGTATCAAATATCATCAAAGACCAATGATTATATTCGTATTCTCATTAAGCTCGACTGGAGCCCAGAGCAGGTGTCGAATGTTTTAAAAAAGAGGGGTGTTCCAGTCAGTCATGAATGGATTTATCAATATATTCATGATGACAAAAGAAATAAAGGGATACTCTATCGTTATTTAAGACAAGGCCGAAAGCGTTATCGTAAAGGGAAACGAACCAAAGCGGAAGCAATCAAGAATGCGGTCTCCATAGATGAACGCCCAGCGATAGTCGATACGAAAAAACGTTTTGGTGATTGGGAAATAGACACCGTTTTGGGTAAACACGGCACGGGTTCTATCGTTACCTTATTGGAAAGGAAGACGCATTTTTTTCTTATAAAGAAGGTCGCCTCAAAATCAGCCAAAGATGTGACCCAAGCTACGATAGAACTATTGGAGCCGTTTAAAGAGTACGTCCATACTATCACTGCAGATAATGGTCGAGAGTTTGCGCTCCATGCTGAGATAGCTCAAGCACTAGAGGCGAAAGTGTATTTTGCTCATCCATACAGTTCTTGGGTGCGAATGAGAATAGTAACGGTCTTTTAAGGCAATATGTGCCCAAAGGCATCGACTTAAGAGGCGTTACAGAAGAGAGAATCAACTTCGCTATGGGGCGGATTAATTACCGTCCTAGGAAATGTTTAGGGTTCAAGTAGCCAGCTATCGTTTTAAGAAAATGTGCTTAGCTGCTTGAAATAAAAAGTGTCGCACTTCGGACTTGAATTCGGTTCTATGCTTACGATTAGGATGATGTTTATATGACGTTCAAAACAAAAAATGATGATCCAAGGCGACTCAAATTGTATTTGAGCATTGAAGAGATGGTAGTCGGTTTGCTTCACCATTCATCCAGTAGTTATGAGTTACAAGAATTATTGGGTATTGTTAAAACCTTTGAAAAGTATCGCGATAATCATTCGTGTGTGGTTGCCGGTCAGATTGATGTGTTGAGAGTATATATCCATGCAGCTAAAGTTTATGAATCAGTTGAGCTTGCTAATGAGTGGATGCATTCAAGAATAGTTGCATTAGGTGGACATATACCTGCATCACTTCTTGAAACCGATGATGGTCGTAAAGCGGTTCGGCAAACGTTACGAAAAATAGAGTTTGGAGAGTATGCGTAAAGGTCCTTAATATGAAACGGAGTTAAAGTGTGCAGAGCAAATATTTGTTCTCGCCGAAAGGTTTTTTTGATAACAAGGAGAACGCTCAAAAATGGTTAAGAGCACCATGTGTGGAGCTCAATAATTTGAGTCCTATTGAAGCTATCAAGAGCGAGAAAGGGGGCGGCTGTTTTTTGTGATGTTCTGAGTCGTATAAATGAGGCGTATTTTGCTAAGGTTATGCTATCTATTGAGCATTCAAAATGTCTGCTGGGGTAGAATTCAATATAAATTTATAATGAGTTATAGCTATGAACTCCGTCATTAGATACATAAATATACTTGAACTAATACCGATCGAGCCAAAGCAGGGTGTTACAACAAAAGACATACTTGAAAAACTAGAAAAGAAAGGAACATCATTAACTCTACGTACATTACAGCGTGACCTAGTGGATCTTACTAAACATTATCCGATTACTTGCAATAACAGGGCTCGGCCTCACAGGTGGCGTTTTTCTTCAGATTATCAGGGTAGTTTTGCTGCTATGGATGTTTCTTCAGCGGTGAGCACCATTCTGGTAAACGAGTATCTCCTTGGAATAATGCCAGCTCCACTGCTGGCTCAACTATCTCCTCAGCTAAACCGAGCAAAAAGTTTTCTTCAATCCTATTCCGATAAAACTTATACCAACTGGCTGGAGAAAGTAAAAATCATTTCGGATAGTAAAACACTGATGCCTGCTTCGATTGATTCAGGTGTATGGACTACTGTGTGTGATGCAATTATGTCAAATAAAGCTTTGGATGTTTCTTATGATAGCCATAAAAAAGATGGTACGCAGTCGTTCACACTTCACCCCTATGGATTAATGATTCGAAAAAGCGCTACTTTCGTATTAGGGTCTTACAACGATTATCAGGACGTTAGGCAGTATGCTCTCCAACGTTTTAAATCCTTGAAGCTTTCGTTAACAGATTTTCGCCCAAATTCTAGCTTTTCTATTCAGAATTATATTGATAGTGGTGAGCCAAGCCTGAAGTATTCTGATCAATCAATTCATCTAGAAGCTCTTATTTCTAAAGGTTTAGCGAGAAGGCTTAAGGAAACAAAATTAAGTGACTCTCAACTGATTTTAAAAACATCAAGCGATGAATGGCTTTTTCTTAGGGCTGTTATCCCAGACGATTGGGATACTTACTGTTGGTTGCGTAGCCAAGGTTCTGAGATTATTGTGCGGGAGCCTTCTTCATTAAAGCAGGATCTGCTTCAAGAGGCGGCGACATTAATTGGGTTGTCTGAGCGTTTACAAATGTTAGAGGTGGAAATGAGTTAAATATAAAAATGTGTTTTTTTGTAAATAGGCGTCATAATATGTCGTCTATGTTTTGTTTTTTTGACAAAGCTGTGTAGATTCTAAACACGATCAACTAGTTACCGCTTAAAAATCGGTATTAAAAGTGTTTGGAGGTTGCAATGGTAGAAACAGTATACGAAATTAACGTAGGGCTTAAAGGGATCTCGATTGATAAGAAGCGAAATGCCATTGTGTTTAAAAATATTAATAATAGTGGAAACTCATCAGTAGACTTGATTGGCCGTCTAACAACGCTCTTGGCTAAAATTGCTAACAGTAAAAATTCCCCTGTAGAAGCTCGAAAGAAGAAGGCAGGCTTTAAACTGGATGCTACAAAGTTTTCAGTCGCGGCATTAGAAGATCATACCCAAGTAAATTATGACTTTTCAGACAGTGAACCCGATCTTATCCATTCTCTAAAAGACATTGTCTGTGAAGTTTTAGATCTACATTTAGCTGGTATATCGAAATCAATAAAACAGCTAAACGAAGTCGATCAGCCAGCATCAGCATCTTATTCAGTTTCAGGTTTCTCAAATATTAATGATGCTTACGAAGCTGTTAAAATACTCAATGAAATAGCGAAAAACGAGGATGCTACCGAGTTTGATATCAAAGTTGAAGGAAATAAGAACCCGCATAACATAAACATCCTTGGAGAACCTGAAAAACCAGAGTTTAGTCCTGAAACAGAAGAACGGTTTTTTCTAGAATTTGAAATAAGTGATGCGCATAAGAAAGAACCTAGTATTGAGATAGCTCCCAAGAGTGGCAAAGGGAAAAAGAAAATAATAGTAAATGCTGAACAGTATTCGGCATTGCACAACAGTAATGGTTTTTCAATTGACAGCTATGAGCTCTATGACTTCAAAGTAAAGCAGCTAAAGGCTAACCTATATGAACTTATAAGTTTTACGCCTAGTAGCTGTCAGATGGAACTCCCTTCTTGATTACGCGCTCATTACTCGATAAAGCATTGAAAAATATTAGTTCTGAGTTTCCCACGCCTAGGCTACAGCGCCTAGGTAGAGTGTTACTTTGTACTTATTTTACGAAATCACGAGACACAGAAGTCAATAAGGCTTTAGATGAATCCAATATTTTACCTGATTCA
Organism: Marinomonas primoryensis; assembly: GCF_013372285.1. NCBI lineage: Bacteria > Pseudomonadati > Pseudomonadota > Gammaproteobacteria > Oceanospirillales > Oceanospirillaceae > Marinomonas > Marinomonas primoryensis. Next base: position 1,731,845 of record NZ_CP054301.1, read on the forward strand.
GACTATAAAACTGCTTTAATCCAAAGCCACGGTATTTGTGAAAATAAAATAAGCCAATTTCCACTTCTTTCCCTCTTGTCGCTAGAGGCTAACTTACACGCTGAAGCTGATCAAATCACCGTTCATAAGCTCAAGACGTCGATATTCTATGGCTCTGTCTCGGATAAATCTGTTTTCAACTTCATCACATTGTCCGAGGCTGCTAAAGAGATTCGGTTAATATTATCGAGTACAGCCTATGTTTCAAAGATAAAGCTAATCCCTAAACAACTGACGACAATTGCGACACTGGACTACTTTTGTAGTGAAATTATAGGGCAGTACACGGTATCCAATGCATATTTAAGAATGGTGCGTAACGGCTGGAACTTTTGCGCAAACTATAAAGAAGAGCAACCTTTTCAAAATATTACCAAGATACGAAAAAGACGGCCTGATTCTGATGTTACAGTCTTCGTTCATGTCACGCCTTTCCCTTTTGTTGGAAACGACTTGGATGTCGAAGATGCACCTGAAGTTGATACTATTGAGCTAGAGCCAGACGCAATTAGTCCAGCAGTCAGGGCTGAACGTGAGATATTCAGAAATCAAATTCTCACCACTAAAGAACAGTTTGGTCTTTCGTTTGTTAGTTACCGCCTGTCCCCCCTTGAGCTCAATAAAACAGTTCTATGGATCAATACAGCGAAACCTTCTGCAAGCTCAGCACTTGCATTTCTCACAATGTTAACGTCTTTAAAGCTGCATGAAGTTCTTGGATTACATATTGCTCGATCAGAGAGTGATAATGACGCATTTAATCAGCTGGATACCTGCTATGGAATCATTGATCTCGAATCTGGTGTGTATTGGCGTAAAGAACTGGATATTTGCGATAGCTACCAGCCTAGTGAGGCAGATATCAAATGGCTCATGCACCATTCTAGCTGGTTAAAGTTGCCAATCCCCAAGCAGTTTTTGAGCTTACTGAGAGCGTTTTTTAGTGGGGATCAAACTGGGGTGATAGAGCAAATCATACCAAACGATATACTATTAAACGCGAGTAGACATCTAACTCTGGCCTGCCGAGAAATCGTTCAGTCTTCTGGCTTCAATAGAAGCTTTACTCACAAGATGTTCCGGTATCTGTTGTATGGATGTGTTGCATCGAAATACGGTAGACATAAGGCCGCACTCATATTTGGCAATAATGAATTCGGCTTATCGACCTGGCATTATTACATGGCGGACACGGCTAATAATTCTCAGGTAGCTTTCATCGATGCCTGCGCTGATGTGCTGGATTTGGAGTTTGAGCGGTCTTTCACGTATTCTGATGGCGCATTAATTGTAGGGTCTAGGCTCGGTATTAATAAAACGGTGTTTTCCGAGCACCTCATCAACAGAGTTGATGCTTTAAATGACGCCCTAAAAAAAGTGAGAAAGTGTAGGTCTCTTAGCGATTTACGAGAGACTTACAATCAGCTTGTTTCATATACTATTTTGATGTTTTCCGTGGTCACTAGCCACCGTCGTAATAAGAGTATGTTTGTTGAGCATTACTGCTGGAACGATGATTACACAAGTGTGCTAGTGGCTGACAAGATTCATTTTGGTGAAAGTGCTACCCGCATTATTCCTGTTCCTGAGTTGATGACTCGGCAGATTCAAAATACCCTAGGATGGCTTGAACAAATCATTAAGTGCGCTCGCTTATTGGATAAAAAGGCGGCTGTAAAGCTAAAAGCATCCATTCATCGAGATAGTTATGCCTCTTTTCTCGGCTTGTGGCAGGATGATGGTACGTTTGATACGCCTAGCACGGCTCAAATCGAAGTATTTATGGGGCAGGATTGGTCTTTGCCGCAGAATGCAATGCGTCATTTATCTTACCATATGCTTTTTTCCTACGAAGAGGGAACCCCATTCTTAGATCATCAAATGGGACACATATCTGCCGATATGCATTCGTTTCAAAATACTTCTTTAATGCAGCATGACTGTCCTGAAGTTGAAGTACATCGAAATGCGATATCAAGATGTCTTGATGAGCTGGGATTTAGCTTACTTGCGCGAACAAGTTTTTCTCACTCAAAGATGTACAACAAAGGACAGTTCCTACCAAAGTCGGTAAGTAAAAAAACACACGCTAAATCAAAAGCTATAAATCAAGAGATGCAATCGGCGCTAAAGTCTGTTCTCGATAATGCAATAACAAAAAATCGAGATTTTTATGAAGTTTTAGCTGAGTTTTACAGGGAAGATCCATATATTCATGAGCAAGCCTTAATTTTAGTGAATAACGCTAAAATGAAGGCTGATATACAAGAAATAATAAGTAATGATGATTTTAATGCGGCCTTATGTCGTTACTTTAAGAAGTCGCCAGTTGCTCAGGCTGTATTGCCTTATGACGTCATGCTTTGTGAGCGTCACTATAGCAAAATTCAAGCTTCCTTCTATGATTTTGCAGAAGTTTTATTGGATTTTCACAAAAAAGTATCTGTTGAGACTTTAAGTAATATTCTACTTTTTTCGATGATATTAGATGGTACAGGCGTTCTTTCTCCGTTGAACTTGTATAAAACTGTGGCCATCAGCTCGGTTAAATATCGGAATGGCTATCTGACAGCGGATATAGAAAGTAAAGGTTTGGTTTTATTTGGTGGGTTGTCTGCATTGCTTTTAGCAATGCTAGTGAAGAAGGCTGACAAACAATGCATCCTTCTTTACCCAAAAGGGTTAGAGGATCTAATGAATGGTCGTTGTTCAGAAATTGAAGTCGATAAATCAGTTGATGTCATATTTAATAAATTCACGTCATTATTGAGACAGTTACACAATAAAAAGATGACCTTCAGCAAGCTTTTCCAACTCATTGATCATGCGCCTCGATTGTCCGAAACAGGTTGTTTATATGGATTGCGTCAAGGAACACTAAAAGTAAAAGGATTAACAGAACATACCCTGCTAAGAATGTTAAACCGCGAACATCGCTACATAATGCCTTCAAGTAAGGTGTCACACATGAGCCTTGTACCAGAACGTACATTTTTAAAGAAAGTAGTGCGTACTAATGAGTACTACAAAAAATTCATGTCAGAGTTTCGCCAAAAGTTTGAACACTATCCCGGCACATCAAAAGAGAAAATTAAGAGCTTTTGGCAGGAATTGATCTCTTCAGACGACTCTAAAAATCTATCTGACTTGGTGAAAAATTCACAAGAGCTTCCTGAAATTGTTGTTCTTATATTGACCTGGCTATACAGTGCCTCCGGTAGAAAAGGGCAGCGCTATGGAGGATTGGCATCCTCATCCATAACAACATATTTTTCTAAACTGGTACCAGGCTTATGCGAATTTGCTGCTAATAAATCGTTTACAACATTTGATTACGAAGATTTATTGGAGGTTTATCAAAATGTTATTGATGCTGGAGAGGTGGTGAATCGAGCTGAACGAGCAAAGATTCTCGCAGATTTCCACTCCCAGATTCAGAAGCATTTCGGCATTATTCAGGTCGATTTTCATGACTTAGATGTTGATGCCAACGAAGATAATAAAACTGGCAGGCTCATCATGCCATGGGAGTATGACCAAGCGCTCTCAATATTACTCACAGATAAAGATTTGACTATTGAGGAGCGTTACACTAACGCAGCAATTTTAATATTGTGTTGTCGACTGGGACTTCGCCGTGAAGAGATAAGACGTTTAAAGCTAAGAGATTTTTCTGTTCAAGATCAAGTGCTCTATGTGAGGACAAATCGTATATCAAGTGAAACAGTGCGGGTGAAATCAAAAAGCGGCAATCGTCGTATTCCGTATTTTTTGTATCTTAGTCAGACAGAGCGGTTGATACTTGAGTCGCATATTGATAAAGCAAAACAGCAAGGTAGTAGATCTATTCCTCTTTTTTTTGATTCAATGAATCCAAGCGAATTACGTCACATGGACAATCAATTTAGTCGAGTCATTGAGTGTTTGAAACTGGTCACTGGTGATCCAGATATGCGTCTTCATGATGGTCGCCATACTTGTATTAGCTTTGCTGCAACCGCGTTGATTTTGAATGATAAGCAGTGTGACCCTATTGCAAGAGTAGTTAAGGAGTGGATACGCACAGACACTTTTTCAGAATATCAACAGCGTTTTACTGAAGTGGCTATTGCTACACCGACTACTCGTCATGCGTTGCTTCCAGCGCTGGCGCTAATGATTGGTCATTCTAGTGCTACAACAACCTTGTCCTCTTACACTCATTTAATGGATTACTGGAAGTGGTTGTCTATTGAAAATGACTTCAAAAAAATTAAGAAATTGGATAGTACGCTTTCTAAGCTTATTCGTGTTAACCGGAAGCGCTTCACGGAGATGAAGAGTGAACAAGGGTTATCTGCAAGTTATGTAGTACTAAAAAAAACTCAAAAAAAAAGCCCTCTTGAAGGTGGAACATACCAAATTGAGTCGTTTGATCAAAAGCCGGTATTAAGCGCCAGAGATAAAAATAGTATCTCCACTCATGTTATTCAGATTCAAAAAATGGAAAGAGCGCTCAGGTATCTTGAGGATGTTGATAGACAGGCTAGAGAAGCCCCTGATTTAAATCCAGTGCAACCATCAGAACTTCAGTATGGGTTGACACATCAATATGTCTCGAAAATAAGGCAAGCGTACCAGTCGGTTCTGGTAAATGAGGTCTCTTATAGGGCGTATCAAATACCTTCAAACGAAGAGGGCGTTGATTTTATTGGGCAATCTCGTCTCTATGAAGCAAGAAATTACTTCAAGGATCCGGTTTTTTACCAACTTCTCATACATCTAATTCAATGCAAGCAGAAAAGTCAGAATGCATTAACAGCACTAATGCAGGCTTGGGAACAGTCATGGTACGACTCCATGAAGAAAATCTTTATTCCGACCTTTCAAATGAATGAAGCAAACGCGGCTTTTAAGGGTTGCCAGCTTAGTATTAAGTTCGCAACAAATAAAATAAATAGGCGAGTAGGCGGTGCAGTATTTAAGTCGTGTGCGATAGAGCAGCTGAAAATGCTGGGTGAAACCGTATCAATCCATCAGTTTAGTCACGCCATGTTTTTACTGAAACTGTTGGAAAAGCACTGAGGTGCTGCTTTGATGTTTTGAGATACAGTGATTCATTACAAAACCCCTTAATGTCAAAGATCAACAAAAGCGTTTGCGACTGTTCAGCTTATATATTCGGCGGTTTGGATGAATAAAATAAGGACCCAAAGTGGGCACCAAACATGATTCATTTATATCGTACATTGGTCCAGCCAAAATTTAAAAGTTGTCGCTTATGTGGGGGCACCAATATGCGAGTTATGAAGTTAAAAGAAGTGATAAATACAACAGGTTTATCTAGATCAAGTATCTACGCCTATATGTCGAAAGGTAAGTTTCCAAAGCCCATACAGCTTGGGCCTAGAGCTGTTGGGTGGATTGAGGAAGAAGTGCGGGAGTGGTTACAGGAAAGACTGAATGCTAGAGTTTACTGATTAAACTAAGCCCGTATATCTTTCTTAGCGTCACAATTCAGTGATAATATGAACCGTCAGGATGCAATGAATTTAATCCTGTTACCTACCGCCTCGGCCTCAAGATACTTTTACCATTTAAGTCTAGGAATTGTTTTAGTATGCCTTACTCGCCACCTTTTGAATTGACCCATACCATGATGCGTTTGGTCGCTGAAATCTCTCAGCAAGTCGGTGAGTGGACGGCAACGAATAAAGATAAGCTTGTTCCTAAGCTAAGAAAAGAAAACCGCATACGTACTATCCAGGCTTCTCTTGCAGTCGAACAGAATACTTTATCGTTAGAGCAGGTTACGGCTTTGGTTGATGGTAAGACGGTCCTTGGTTCACCAAAAGAGATTCAAGAAGTTCATAATGCCTTTGCTGTTTATGAATCGATGGAAAGATGGCATGAAACAAGCGGTGATGATTTGCTTGAAGTACACGCCATCATGATGAAAGGACTGTTAACAGACGCAGGGCAATGGCGAAGTGGTGGTGCAGGTATATATCGGGGAGATCAGTTAGTGCATATGGCACCACCAGCAAGCCAAGTGCCGCGACTTATGATTCAGTTAATGGATTGGTTGAAAAAGACGGATGCACATCCTCTTATCGCCTCTGCAGCATTTCACTATGAATTTGAATTTATTCACCCGTTTAGTGATGGGAATGGCCGCATAGGTCGTTTCTGGCAAACATTAGTATTAAAACGTTGGCATCCTTTACTTGCATTTTTGCCGGTAGAAACCGTCATCAAAGCGAGGCAAGAAGAATACTATCAATCGCTTCGAGAAGCGGACGCCAAGTCTGACTGCAGTGTCTTTATTGAGTTTTTGTTATCCGCTATTAACGAGTCACTTACGGAAGCAATCCAGTCAGAAGAAAAAGTGACGGTAGAAGTGGCGGTTAAAGTGTCGGTAAAAACCCCAGACCAAATTCTGGCTGCGTTAGCTATAAGTCCCGAGCTTACATTAGCTGATGTAGCAAAGAGAATAGGCAAATCATTGAGAACAGTGGAGCGGGCTGCGTCGAAGCTAAAGGAAGAAGGGCGCTTGGAGTACCAAGGTCCTAAGAAAAATGGTGTTTGGGTGGTTAGAGAAGATTAAATCAGTAGCGTATTATCTCAAATAAACCAAGAAAGAGAGAAGGTCATCCCAATGTTAAAACTTGAAAAAGTTAAGTATACTCCTTTTTTAAGTTACTTAGCCTGGCTCTACATTGACATGGTAGAGCCAGGCGATTCGAATTCGCCTAGTCCTACCAAAATTATACTTACTACTTTCCTGAATTAGAGAGTGTAAGATACGAAAGCCGAACCCAGTGTTCGGCTTTTTTGTATCTGATTTTGGCCCATTTTTGTCCCATGCCACTTAATATTGGTGAAAACAGTGACCTTTACCCTCAACTATTACTTGTGTGTGACTCTTAGAAATCTTTCTAATCTCAGCATTTACAAAATTCAAATGTGTTTGCAGTCGTGTGGCGGTTGTATTGCCTCAAACCCTATATCTGGTGTAAATGAGTTTTCTTAATGTTTAGTACAAACTTTATGAACAATCGTAAGCGCGTTAATTTTTTTATTGCACGAATCCTCTCCCTTCAACATTGCTCAAACAGCGCCAAAACGGTATAAATATTGACTATAAAAAAATATCATTATTGCTGATCAAAAAAACAGCAGGTTAAGGATAACCCAGAGCGTTTATGCTTCGGTCTATTAATGTTATTCGTTTTTCCTTCCTACGCTCTTGTATCCATTAATACGAAATTTTAAAAGCTGACATTCTATGAGCAACACAGATTTACCTACACCTACAAATTTAGCCGCTTTTTGCTGGTCGATTGCCGACTTACTTCGCGGAGATTTCAAACAAAGCCAATATGGCCGCATCATTCTACCGTTTACCCTGTTACGCCGTTTAGAAGGTGTGCTAGAAGAGTCTAAAGACGCGGTTCTGGCGAAATACGATGAAATTCAAGCGCTTAACCTACCAGAGGAAGCGCAAGAAAAGTTCCTATTACGTGCCACGCAAACACCCGACAACCCAAACGGTTTAAGCTTTTTTAACACCTCGAAAATGGATCTATCTAAGCTAGGTGCAACGGGTATCAAAGATAACCTTGAAAGTTATATTCAAGGCTTTTCCAAAGATGCCCGCGAGATATTCGAGCACTTCAAATTTGCTGAATTTATCGCACAACTCAACGATGTTGATTTGCTGTATAAAGTGGTTCAAAAAGTAAAAAGTACCGATCTAAGCCCACAGTCACCTTCTAACCCTAATGGGATTTCGAACCACGATATGGGCTTGGTGTTTGAAGAACTGATTCGCCGTTTTGCGGAAGGCTCAAACGAAACAGCAGGGGAGCACTTTACCCCGCGCGACATCGTTCGCCTGACCACAGCCTTAGTATTCATGGAAGATGACGATGCGCTGACTAAGCCTGGCATCATTCGTACCATTTACGACCCAACGGCAGGTACAGGCGGGTTCTTATCGTCGGGTATGGAATATCTGCACGAACTCAACCCACAAGGCATCATGAAAGCCTTTGGCCAAGAGTTAAACCCAGAGAGTTACGCCATCTGTAAAGCTGACATGCTGATCAAAGGCCAAGAGGTTGATAACATTAAGCTGGGTAACACCTTATCGAATGATCAACTCTATTCAGAATATTTTGATTACATGCTCTCCAATCCGCCGTTTGGCGTGGATTGGAAAAAAATCGAATCCAGCATTAAAGACGAACACACCCTGAAAGGCTTCGATGGTCGTTTTGGCCCAGGCTTACCACGGGTAAGTGATGGCTCATTATTATTTTTATTACACCTAATTAGTAAGTTGCGGGACAGTAAAGATGGCGGTGGTCGCATTGGTATTATTCTTAACGGTTCCCCCTTGTTTACTGGCGGCGCAGGTTCAGGCGAATCGGAAATCCGTCGCTACATTTTAGAAGCTGATCTACTCGAAACCATCATCGCGCTGCCGACTGACATGTTCTACAACACAGGTATTGCTACCTATGTTTGGATTCTTAGCAACAACAAGCAAGCCGAACGTAAAGGCAAGGTGCAGCTGATTAACGGCGTTAACCTAAGCAGTAAAATGCGTAAATCATTAGGTTCTAAACGTAATGAAATGAGCATCGACGATATCGCGTTAATCACCCGCACCTTTGGCGCGTTTGAAGTGATAGACGCAACTGACTTACAGAAACCTGCTGAACAAAAATCAAACCGTGGCCGCCAAGCAAGCAACCCAAAAGTCGAAGCCCCCAAAACCTTTGCCGCTAAAATATTCAATACCCATGAGTTTGGTTATCGCCGTATCACTATCGAACGGCCTTTGCGTGAAAGCTTTCAGTTCAGTGACGAGCGCTTAGAAGAACTACGTTTTGCTAATAAACCACTAGAAGCACCAATGAAGTGGATTTATGAAACCTTTGGTCACTCTTCAGAGCAGCCTTGGAGCGATGATGAAGATTGTGAAGCGCCTGCGGCGGGTAATAAAGGGTATGGCGTACTAGCAGAGAACGAAGTTGAAATACGCGTTCATCTAAAAGCCAACTTCAGTGATGTAAAAGAAGCCAAGATAAAAGAGTTGTTAGACAGAAAAATGTGGCTAGCACAAAAAGTCATTTTACTAAAAGCCAAAAAGCTGCAAGCCCATATTGGCACTCAGCAGCACAACGACATGAACCAATTCGACGCCATTGTAAAAGCCGCGGCGAAAGCACAAGGTATCAAACTAGACACTAAAGAACTCAAAGCCATTACCGCAGCGGTAAGCTGGAAAAACCCAGAAGCGGAAAAGGTTATCAAGAAGGTTCACAAGTCGGGTTCAGCCAATCCATTTTATGGACTATTCAAGGTCGAGCTGGATGGCAAGACTCAAGTTATTGAGTACAAGCCAGACGGTGACTTGCGCGATAACGAAAACGTAGCATTAGACCCAACTCAAACCGTGAATGAGCTAAACGAAGCCTACTTCACAAAAGAAGTACAACCACACGTGCCAGACGCTTGGATAGATGCAACTAAGCGTGATGCCATCGATGGTGAAATCGGCATAGTGGGTTATGAAATACCTTTTAACCGCCACTTTTATCAGTACCAGCCGCCAAGAGACTTGCTGGAGATTGATGCGGATTTGGATAAGGTTAGTGCCGAGATTATGAATCTACTTCAGGAGGTGCACTCCTGATGGCCTTTTTCCGCGATTGCTGCGTTGTGGCTGTGCTCGTTCGGTTACATAGACAAGCTATGCGCCCTCGCTCCGCGCAGGCACGCCTTGCACTCACGAAAAAATCCTCAACAGGAGGGTTAGTTTATGGGTAAGTATCAAGCATATGAGGAATATAAAAATTCTGGTGTGGAATGGCTTGGTTTTGTGCCTATTGATTGGGAAGTTACGAAATTAAAATATACGGTTTCTATTTTTGGGAGAATAGGTTTTCGTGGGTATACGGTAAACGATATTGTTGATGAGAGTGAAGGTGCAATAGTTCTAAGCCCTTCAAATGTGAATGATGATAAATTTACTTTAGATAAAAGATCATACTTAAGTTGGATTAAGTATTACGAGTCACCTGAAATCATGGTTGCTAATGGTGATGTATTAATGGTTAAAACTGGTTCAACTTTCGGTAAGTCAACAATAGTGAAAAATGTAGATGAGCCGATGACTATTAATCCACAAATGGCATTAATGAAATCGTCAAAAATAGATCCAAGGTTTTTATCTTATTTATTAAATTCTAAACTTATAAAAGCCAAAATTGATGTAAGTAATACTGGAAGTGGTATGCCTACAATGACACAGGAAAATATGAATGGATTTCCTGTGCCACGGCCAAGCGATGATCTAGTCATAAAAATCGCCAACTTCCTCGATCACGAAACCGCAAAAATCGACATTCTGATCGAAAAACAACAACAACTCATTGCACTGTTAAAAGAAAAACGCCAAGCCGTTATCAGCCACGCCGTTACCAAAGGTCTGAATCCAGACGCCCCAATGCGTGATTCAGGCGTGGAGTGGTTAGGTGAAGTGCCGGAGCATTGGGAGGTGAAAAAATTCAAGTTTCTCTGTGACAGAATTATAGCGGGGCCTTTTGGTTCAAGTATCACCAAAGATATGTATGTTAAGCATGGCTATAAGGTTTATGGACAAGAGCAAGTTATACCAAATAACTTCACAATTGGTGACTATTATATCAATGAAAAAAATTACCTAGAGTTATCTCGTTATATTGTAGGTGAAGGAGAAATTCTTATTAGTTGTGTAGGAACGTTTGGGAAGATTGCTGTTTTTCCGAAAGGTGCTGAGCCTGGAATAATTAATCCACGATTGATTAAAGCTGAAATCAGTCAAGATCATGACCCGTATTACATCAGGGAGTTACTGAAAAGCGAGATGGTTTTTAAGCAGTTTGAACTGTTGAGTCGAGGCGGAACAATGGGTGTTATTAATATAGCTATCCTAAATGAAATATTAGCTTCAGTCCCTCCTGCATCTGAACAAAGTGAAATAGTTGATTATATTAATTTACAGAAAGAAAAGTTTAGTAATCTTATTGATAAAGCTAATAACGCTGTAGTGTTATTGCAAGAACGCCGCACAGCTCTAATCTCCGCTGCCGTTACTGGAAAAATCGACGTCAGGAACTGGACGCCAGATTAATATTAAGAGGGATTTTATGAGTGATTTAGCCCCACAAGGGGAGTTTGTTCTTTTTCAGGCCGCAGACGGTTCAACCCGTATAGAGTGCCGCTTTGAATCCGATACGCTGTGGTTAACTCAGGCTTTGATTGCTGATCTATACCAAAAGGATGTACGCACGATTAATGAGCATCTTCAGAATATTTATAAAGAAGCTGAAATTGATCAAAATGCAACCATCCGGAATTTCCGGATAGTTCGCGAAGAAGGCAGCAGGCAGGTCAGTCGTAATATAGACCACTACAACTTAGAAGCCATATTGGCCGTGGGTTATAGAGTACGTTCTACTCAGGGTACACAGTTCCGTAAATGGGCAACCGCCACTCTACAAGAGTATTTGGTGAAAGGCTTTGTCATGGATGACGAGCGCTTGAAACATCCAGATAACAGCGTTTACTTTGAGCAGCTGTTAGCGCGTATCCGCGATATACGTTCTTCTGAAAAAGTCTTTTGGCGCAAAATTTGTGATATTTATGCCACCAGTATTGATTATGATGGTAAAGCTGAAACCAGCCAAAAATTCTTTGCGCAAGTACAAAATAAGATGCATTGGGCGACGCATGGTCATACGGCGGCTGAATTAATTTATCTGCGAGCCGATGCTGAAAAGCCTAATGTCGGGTTAACGCACTTTGTAGGTGATGAGCCCCGTAGAGCGGATATGACAACGGCCAAAAACTACTTGTCTGAACAAGAATTAAACCAGCTTAATCGCTTGGTAAGTTCTTATTTAGAATTTGCTGAACTACAAGCTGAGCGTGGTCGTTTGATGAAAATGGCAGATTGGAGCACTAAACTGGATGATTTTTTACGTTTAAGTGATTATGAATTGTTAAATAATGCAGGGACTGTTTCAGCACTACAGGCTAAACAAAAGGCTTCGCTGGAATATGATACTTTTCAGCGTGTGATTGATGCGACACCTAGCCAAGTTGATAAAGATTTAGAGCAAGCGATTAAGCGTTTGCCAAAAAAATAACAGATAAGGAAATTCTAGTATGGCAAGCGCCAGTGAGTTCGCGTTTCAAAATGAAATGATCCAACAGCTTTTAAGCAATGGCTGGTTGTTGGGTGATCCTAAAAAATACAACCGTGAACTGGCGCTGTACGAAGAAGATATATTGGGTTTTGTAAAAGACACCCAAGAGGAACAATGGCAAAAGTTCTGTGTGCTTTATCCTAATGATACCGAGCGTAAATTCTTAGAGCGTGTGGCTTCACAGCTAAACAAAGCGCTTTCTAGTGATGACAATAACGCCTCTCACCGTACTATGCGTACTTTCGGAACATTAGGGGTGCTGCGCCATGAGTTACGGGATCGAGGCACGCGCTTTAACTTGTGCCAGTTTAAACCCGAGCATGACTTAAACCCAGATACGCTAGTACGTTACAAGCAAAACCGTTTACGCGTTGTGCCTGAGTTGGTGTATTCGCCTTGGGCAACAGAAGAAGAACTGGCAGCGACAGGTAAAAAAGCCAAGGCATGGCGTATTGATTTGGTGTTGTTTGTAAATGGTTTGCCTGTTGCAACCTTAGAACTGAAATCTGAATTCAAACAAGCCGTTCAAAATGCGATTACCCAGTATAAGACGACTCGCCCCCCAATAGACCCTGAAACCAAAAAGCCAGAGCCGCTATTAACGTTTAAGCGCGGTGCCTTAGTGCATTTTGCGGTTAGCCAATACGAAGTGTATATGGCGACTCGTTTAGACGGTAACGACACCTTCTTTTTACCCTTTAACAAAGGCACCAAAGAAGGCGGTGCAGGTAATGACGTTCCTGAAGATGTTAACCAGTACGCGACCGATTATTTGTGGAATGAAGTATTACAGCCAGACAATCTACTGAATATTCTTGCCCGCTTTGTGCATTTAGAAATTGAAGACAAAGAAGACTGGGAAGGCCGTAAATACAAGAAAGAAACACTAATTTTTCCACGCTACCACCAGTGGGATGTGGTGAATAAACTGGTAAATGCGGCCAAAGAAGAAGGCCCAGGGCAAAAGTATTTGATTCAGCACAGTGCGGGTTCGGGTAAGTCGAATTCCATTGCGTGGTCGGCGCACCAGTTATCGGCGATTCATACTTCAGAAGGCAAAAAGTTGTTTGATTCAGTCATTGTCGTAACCGACAGAACGGTGCTGGACGATCAATTGCAAGAAACCATTTCTCAGTTTACCGCCGTCGATGGTTTGGTTGGCCGTATTAATCGCAATGAAGGGGATGGTTCTAAATCAGAGAAGTTGGCGAATGCCTTAATGGATTCGCAGCCTATTATTATTGTGACCATTCAAACCTTCCCGTTTGTTCTAAAGGCGATAGAAAACAACGTCAACTTGAAAGAGCGCAACTACGTGGTTATTGCCGATGAAGCCCACAGCTCGCAAACAGGCAGCACCGCTCGTCAGCTAAAAGAAGTACTGATGATTGATGGTAATGCTTCAGGTAAGGCGGAGGATGAAGAATTAACTACCGACGATATTTTGGACGCTGCGGTGGCGTCACGTAGAGCCTCTAAAAACTTAAGTTATCTTGCTTTTACAGCGACCCCTAAAGATAAAACACTACAGCTATTTGGGCGCCTACCTAAGCCTGACGAACCCGCGAATAAAACTGACAACCTGCCCAAGGCTTATCATGTGTACAGCATGCGCCAGGCAATTGAAGAAGGTTTTATTCTTGATGTGCTAAAAAACTATACCAACTATAAGGTGGCTTATAACCTTGCCATGAAGATAGAAGGTAGCGATCAAGAAGTTGAAAGTAAAAAAGCCAAGGTAAAACTGAACCAGTGGGTGCGTTTGCACGATTACAACATTAGCCAAAAGGTTCAGGTTATTGTTGAGCATTTTAAAGACAATGTGATGGGGTTATTAGGCGGCCAAGCTAAGGCGATGGTGGTTACTAGCTCTCGTAAAGAAGCCGTACGCTATAAGCTAGGCTTCGATAAGTACATTACCTCCAAGAAGGGCGAAAAAGGCTATAGCCAGCTGCAGGCTATGGTGGCGTTTTCTAGCGAGGTGGAATTCACGGAAGCAGATCCAAACAGTACTGCGCTGATTGGTGAAAAGTTTACAGAGAGTAATATGAACCCAGGTCTTAAAGGCCGAGACATGCGTAAAGCCTTTGATAGTGATGATTACCAAGTCATGATCGTTGCCAATAAATTTCAAACAGGTTTTGATCAACCTAAGCTTTGTGCCATGTATGTGGATAAAAAGCTGGGTGGCGTGGAATGCGTACAAACGCTATCTCGTTTAAACCGTATCTTTCCTAGCAAAGCAGAGACAGGAACATTTGTACTCGACTTCTTTAATGAGCCTGATGATATTTTGAGTGCGTTCCAACCTTATTATCAAACCGCTGAATTAGCGGATGTCTCTGATCCTAACTTGATTTTTGAGTTGTCTGAAAAGCTACGAGCAGCGGGCATCTTCACTACGCGTGAAGTTGATCAGTTCTGTGATGCCTTTTACGTAAAATCTAAAAGTAACGCCGCCATTGCGAATATCTGTAAGCCAGCGGTTGAGCGCTGGACGCTTAAATACAAATCGGCATTAGACGAATACAAAAAAGCAAAAGACATGTTTGAGCGCACCAAGAAAACAGGTGACGCGGTGCTCATGGCAAATGCAGAGAATACCTTTAAAGACTGCAAGCAAGAAAAAGATGCCCTAGAAATCTTTAAAAAGGACTTAGGCACCTTTGTTCGCTTCTATGAATTCATGTCTCAGATTGTCGATTACGATGATAAGGGTTTAGAAAAGCTGAGCTTATACGCCCGCAATTTACGTCCCATGCTGCGTGAGGCGGCCGTTGAAGAAGATCAAATCGACTTAAAGCATGTTGTGCTTAGCCATTACCGATTATCAAAAATACGCCAACAAGATATTCAACTGAAAGAAGATGCGGCAGGTTATGAGCTAGAGCCAGGCGATTCTATGGGCACGGCAAAAGCCAAAGATCCAAAAGAAGAGTTTTTATCACAAATCATCACTCGCTTAAATGAACTGTTTATCACCGATGAACTGACAGATGCGGACATGGTGAATTATGCCAATACGGTAAAAGATAAGGTGATGGAAAACGAATTGGTGATGAGACAAATTAATGAAAATAGCGCAGAGCAGGCTATGTTAGGCGACTTCTCTCGAGCCATGGACGACGCGATTATGAGTAGTGGTTCTGCACACCAGAACCAAATGATACAACTACTATCAGACCCTGCCAAATCGGCTAGATTCGGTAAGTTAGTGTTTGAAATGATTACTGGTGGGCAACGCTAGTAATTTATCTCGATATATTTGGTTGTATATATTAATCAATTCTAATCATTAATATATACAACCAAATCCCCAACTTCACACTGAAAATACTTACAAAGTAAATTTATCGTCTCTGTTGTCGTGTTGTAGCCTGTTGGGTTTTGCAACCGTGACAAGGTAGTCTTATGGATGCCTGTAGCCTCTGAAACTTCCCCTAGTGTCACTCTTCTACCTTCTTTGAAGGATTTATCCTGAATTAGCTCTTTCAGCCTGAATCTTAGCATCAGCATAGTCTCTTTAATTTTCAGCAATAATACCGTTTAAGTTGTTTAAAAAGCAAAAAAGTTTAAAAAGTGCTTGTCAGGAAACTTATTTGCTATATAGTTTCCTCATAAGCAATAAAATTCACTGGGAGAAATATGTCTACATGCCTTACAGCACAAGAGTTAGGAAACCGCATTAAATACCATCCTAAGTACATCAATGACGTTCTTAGAGATAACGTTTTATTGAAGGCAAGCACTATATTCGCCCTTTCAACGCAAGAAAGGTTCTTTATTTATGGGAGGCAATCGAAGAGCAGATGATGACAAGTGCAAGAGAAAATGAAGTGGATGATTTGATCCCAATGGCCTCAGGAGGTGTTTACCGTGGCTAGTATAGGAGTTCGGCAAGATGGAAAGTTGTATTTCAACTTTCGTTATGAGGGGAAGCGTTTTAAAGAATACACCAAGTTAGAAAATACGCCTGCCAATATGAAGCGTATGGAAGCAGCGGTTAAGAAGATTGAATTAGCATTGAAAACTGGAGAGTTCGATTATGAGAAGTTCTTTCCGGGCAGTAAAAAAGTACCGAAAGTAAAAAAGGAGGTAGTTCAGCATGTTGTCACTGAGGTTCAAAAACGACCGGATACGCCGTTGTTTTCTGAGTTCTCACAAGAGTGGCTTGAAGAGAATATTTTACGATGGAAACGGTCTTACCGGACTTCTATCAAAGGAACTTTAGATACCCGTCTCGTCCCGTATTTTGGGGAAGAAAGAGTCGGCAACATAACCAAAGCCATGATCCTGAAATTTCGTGCATCCCTCGCCAAAGTGAGTCACGAAACAGGGGACAGTGAGCTTTCTAACGATAGGATTAACCACATTATGACGCCACTAAGAATGATTTTAGATGATGCCGCCGACCGATATGAGTTTACGTCGCCTGCTATTGGATTAAAACCCCTAAAAGTGCCTAGAGTGGATATTGAGCCTTTTACGCTGGATGAAGTGAAGAAGATTATCCGTTATGTACGCTCAGATTTTCGAAATTACTACATTGTGCGCTTTTTTACGGGTTTACGTACTGAGGAAATAGATGGACTGCAATGGCAGTACGTTGATTTTGAAAATCGACAGATTTTGGTGAGAGAAACCGTCGTGCAGGGACGTATTGATACGACTAAGACACTTGAATCACGTCGTGAAGTTGAGATGTCTCCACCTGTGTATGAGGCATTATTAGAACAAAAGAAAGTATCATTTGGGCATTCTAAATTCGTGTTTTGTAATCGTGCTGGTGGCAGCTATGAACACCAAAATGTTACTCAGCGCATTTGGTATTCAACACTTGAAAAAATTGGCATCAAAAGTAGAAAACCTTATCAAACAAGACATACCGCCGCGACATTATGGTTAGCAGCAGGGGAGAACCCTGAGTGGATCGCAAGACAAATGGGCCATACAACCACCCAAATGTTATTTACCGTGTACTCACGTTATGTGCCTAACCTGACTCGTCGTGATGGTTCTGCGTTTGAAACACTTTTGATGTCCAGTGGTTTTGAAGTAAGTGGAGAGGCGCTATGAGCAGTATTGTTAGTGAATTACCTTTGATCCACCGTTCAGTCCAAGATGTTATGTTCGACCTGTTGCACTCATTGAATGACGATGAACTAAAAAAGGTTGTTGAAAAGTTTGGCACAGGTTTGGGCGTTGTTGATGAATTGGCTTTTAGTTCTTGGGTCTCTACGCAAATAAACAGCTTGAACGAACATGAGGAGATGATAGGGCTCAGCTTTCTTCTTGGGAGGCTGAATTTAGAGATACACGGTAATAAGGCCTTTTTCAAACCACCACAACTTAATAATGTAATTGGTTTATACCCATCCGTGAAAAGTATCCCGTCTTACAATGCTTTTATTGGGAGTTATCGCCTTGAGGGATTGGATAATAGTGCTTTGAACGAAACAACTCCCATTAAAATTTGTGATGCGAGCGGTGAGCTGTCTGTTTTATTAAGTTCAAGCCATTTGAAGGTCAAAAGCGGCTCAATACAATGCGTAAAAGGCATTAAAAATGGGTCGCATTATCTTATTGAGATAATTTAAACAGGACTATTTATTAAAAACGAATGTGTAATGAGGTTGAAAATATGACTAATGAAACCGCACAGTATTTAAAAGCGATCACGTTTTGTATTAGCTGGTTGGCTGATCAAGCATCAGATGAAAAATGGGCCTTATCAGATGAAGAGGTGTGTCAACTTTTGGGTTGCATTCCTTTATCTTCATGGCATGAGTGGAAGGGAATGGCAAAGGATAAACAGCAGTTTGAACTAAATCAAGATGTGATCGATAGGTTGATTCTGCTGTTGAAGACCCATGAGAGTATTGCTATGAGTGCGCCTTCTGGTGCAATTTTTGATTTTTTTAAAAGACCTATAAATCATCCAATATTTGAAGGGAAATCGGCTAAGGAAAGCTTACTATTAGACAACTCAATGGATAATTTTAATAATGTAATGCTCTATTTTAGAAGTAGAGTGTTTTAACCTTACAAAGGGCTTGTTTGATTTTTAAACAAGCCCTTTTGCATGAATATTCAAGGCTTCGGTAAACATAGTAAGATCAGGTCTGAGCTAGTACAGATCAAACCTGGGTAGTCTATCCACCTCAATACCATTAGATTTCTTTAGATTGAAAGAACTTCAATACTCCAACTAAATTTTTTTCTTTTATCTGAGAAATCGTTGTTCTGGACTTCATTTTAGGAATATTGGCCTGAATGAAACCAGTACTCACCGGCAAATTTTCCCATCCACGTTGTGCCATATATTTCTTCTGGGCATGGTTATAGACAACAAAATAAGAATGGCAATAGACAGCAAAAAAGTGTCGACAAATCTATGCCCCATCGATTTCATAAGATGAACCATGTCAGTCTCTTTTGAATGATTGACCGAGCTTCCATGACGAAAAATATGGCGCTGTAAGCCATTGCTTCATTTGAGTAGAACCATTCATTTCGATCTCTTAGCTCATTAATGACATCAGGGTATCTCATCGCATACCAACGTAAGAATATATGTGTGGCATAGCTGTGTCTTAAAAGAGATAAATCGGCACCTGGACTTTCCAGACTTTACTAGACAGTATTAAATCCGAAAATCCTCATGAAGCCTTTGCCAATGGGCTCTTAGCTGTTGTTTGTGATCTTCATTCATTGGTAGGTCTTTTAGCGCGTTCGGCCAAAGGGTTCTGGCTTTTTCCATCACATCGTCCAGATGCGGTTTGATCGCTCGCCATGGAATATCTGATTTAGTAGCCCAATGTTCAAAGTGTTTATATGAGACATCATACCAAGCCTTCGTCTTTGCGAGATTAAGGGCAAAGTGTTGTTCGTTTTCAATATAAACACTGGTGGTGACTATGTCGTAAGCAGGCGAAAGTCTGGGTGTGATTTGGTCTGAATACAGTAAGCTCCAGTTTTTCAAATGGGCGTCGCCGTTTGCTAATAGGATGTTGGCAAGTAAACGACGGGCAAGTTGTTGGGCGTCATTTAGACCATCACCAGAAAACTGATACAGGATTTTTGCTATTTGTTCGTAGTTGCCTGAACTGTATTTTTCATGTGGGTACTTCACAAGAACTTGAGCAAAGTCTTCCATATGAATGCGTTGATCGTCATGTCGGTCAAACCGCTTTATAGCGAAGGCCAATTTTTCATCAGGAAGATTGATTTGAGGAAGGTTGTCTAATTGGTCTATCTCGACCAATTTTATTTCAGGAATATCTACGCCAATGAGGGAAGCGAGAGTCATGGCTGTGAATTCATTAGCAGGCACTTCCTTGTGTTTAGTTGAAGGTGTTTTCACAATCCAATCGCCAAGCACATTGTCTTTCGACAAGTTGTATCGTCCGTCTTCTTCCTTCATGGAAAACTTCATTTGAACACCAGCCAAGGAGAACTTGTTCTCTTGGCTAAGTTTGTCAAATTTAACCGCTTTTACTTGGCCATGAGATGAGAATAAATGTACAGGAACATCTTCTGGCTCCATCGGTTCAGCGACTAATGCACCCGGTAAATCCATACCCAGATAAGACAAAATATGGAACTCATTATCAACATGAGTTTTGAGTCCTTGAGCGATTAGTTCTCGTAATGAACCTTCAGGCAATAGATTAGACAAAATAGGGTGCAGGCGTTGGTTTGTAGCCCATGGCTCAGATAGCATTTTATTGGCGCGTGGAAAATTTGGGTGGGTGGTTAAGCTAAAAGTAGGGCGTGCGATATTAGATTGATAGCTTTCAGCAAAATGAAGAACATTACGTCCATTTTTTGTACCCGCCAAATACCCCACTAGATGGCCATGTAACGTCAACTTAAGAACATTAATTTCCGTTGTCATCTTCATCTCCATCCCCTAATAGCCCTTTCCATGGATCATCCGATAGTTTTTTTTGTTCATCAGAATGATCAGGCTGTTTGTGCGGTAAAGATGTGTTGTTACCATCACTTTCAAGAACAGCTAAAACAGCATTCAGCTTTTCTTTTGGAATCAGCATTACGTCGCTATTGAGACCCTTGGCAATCAGTTCAAGAGTATCGAGTCTTGGATTGCCTTTTGCTTCAAGCCGTTGGTACTGCTGCCTTGAAATACCAATACGCATTGGCATTTCATTCTGCTTGAGTTTCAGTGCTAAACGGCGGTTTTTAATTTGCTGTAGTAGATTTATCATAAGGAAACTAATAAGTTGCTTTTTAATTTATAGAGACATATTAGTTGCTATTTATATATAAGACAACTTAAGAGTTTCTTTTTTCGATATCTACAAGTGTGGAAATATAAGGAAGCATTTTTTAGTCTATGAATAAATGGAATGATGAAACCAATGGTGACGATATACTTGAAGTTTATGAAAGCCTCGATTTAGGTAGGTTTTCATGTCAATTTTTGTTTTGTAAAGTCTGGGAAGTCCAATCTTGCGATCAACGACATTGATCACACCAAGACAAAAGCCATGTCGCCACAAACCAATGGTATCTGTGAACGCTTCCATAAAATGATACTGAATGAGTTATATCAGGTGGCGTTTCGTAAGAAACTCTATGATAGTTTAGAGGCTCTGCAAAAAGATCTGGACGAATGGATGGTCTATTACAATAATGACCGAACTCATCAGGGAAAAATGTGTTGTGGAAGGACGCCAGTGGACACATTACTTGATGGAAAAGCGGTCTGGGCTGAAAAGAATTTAACCCAGATCTAAACTGACAGACATCGGTTGAAAATGAGGTAACTGTCAGATCAGGTCTGAGCTAGTACAAACTGAGCGAGTTAGACTTGCCCGATTAATAATGATTTTAAGATCAACTACATCAGATTGCTCGTTTCAATTCTCTATAATTTCCTCGAGTGCGGAGCACTAGCGTAATGTCATTATTGTTTCGGTTACGGAAGAACCAACCATGATTTCCAGTGAATGCTGCCGTTAATTCTCCTTCATCTTCCGTGACTCCGCGCCCCTTCTCGTAGGAAATAGATTTTCCACCGCCATCACCGTGGGTATCAAAGTTGACCGAGCCACCATCGGTTACCCAATGAAAGTTAGCAGTTTCACCCATATTCATAGTGAGTTTGAACTCAGTTCCTTCGCCTGGAGAAAGAACCACTCGCACTTCATCCTCCCATATAGGTTGTATTGGAGCTGCTAAAGCAGGCTTAACGACAGCTGATTCGATTTGATTTAAAGGCTCTCGGGAGCGTTCCTTAGCCGGTGAGCTCATCGTAGTTAACTGCGCCGCGGCGTCAGCAATAGCCTCGTCAGCAAGTTGCTCTTTTATTTCACCCATCTGATTTAATCCTAGAAGGCGACCTATTCCAGTGGGGTCTATTGCATACTCTGCTGGCATTACTATAGTGACAAGCAATACCAGTGCGACTATAGCGGAAATTATAGTCGAACGAATTAGTTTTGCTGAACTGGGTAACTCACTGCGTGAGGGAATATCGTTGTTATACATAAAAACTCTCCAAAATTAAGCAATAAAATAGCCAGTAAGTTGATAGCCGATGAGCAGAAATCCTGCCCCCATCATGACAACATTGGCAGTATAGGCATGACGGAAGAATCCGTTAGTCATACGCCAGAAACTTATAGCAATTAAAATCATAGCGAGAGCCATTAACTGACCTATTTCAACGCCGACATTGAATGCAATTAGGTTTGGAATTAGTCCATCTTTAGATATGTCGTATTCTATGATTTTCGAAGCAAGGCCAAAGCCGTGGAAAAATCCAAAGATTAAGGTGGCTCCTTTAGTATTAGGTTGAACACCAAACCAGCGTTGGTAGGCTCCAAGGTTATCTAACGCTTTGTATACTATGGAAAGTCCGATGATGGCATCAATAATGTAGCTGTTAATGCCTATATTGAAAAACACACCTAATATCATTGTGCTGGAATGTCCCAGCGCAAATAAGCTTACATAGATGGCGATGTGCTTCATACGGTAGAGGAAAAAAACAACTCCAAGAAGGAATAATAGGTGATCATAACCGGTAACCATATGCTTGGCACCTAGGTACATGAAAGCAATGAGGTTTACTCCGGTAATTTCCTGTATATATCCTTTATCACCCTCTGCGACTGCATGAGCGAACGCATCGACGCTTGTACAGAGTAGAGCGAATGTTAGAAATATCCAGAATAGGCGGCGACTAACAGCGGCTGCACGTACATGGATATCAAATAAAATTGACGACATGAAAAACTCCAAAAAAATTGGTTAAAAAAGCTGCGTTAAAGCTTTATTGCAAGATTTGATTTGTAAAACTATTTAGGTGGTCGATCAATGCGGTAGCGAAAACTACGAGGGGAGTCGCTAGCCGGTGAGGTAGTTTGATGAGCTAACAACATGCGGTCAACAATATGCTGAATTACTGGGCAATCTACAGACTCGTGACTGTGATTGCTAGCATCATGATGCGTATGTTCTTCTGATGTGTCACCAGTTAGTTCAGCAAGACCATGGGAAGAAGCTTCACTGACCGCAGGTATGCCTGTCAATGTAAGTAGCATGATGAGAATTGCAAGAAGTATTTTATAGTGAATGATCATAAACCAGCTGTTTGAAACTTACCCATGGATGGCTATTTATCATCGTCTTTATGGGAGTGACGGTGATGAAGATCCGGCCAATGGGGATGTTTGTGCTCTACATGTGAATGTGTATGGTGGTGTGTATGTCGAATTGAAGGAGACATATCTGGGTGGTTATGGTTATGGTGACTATCATCATGTCGGTGCGTGTGGTTATGACTCATTTTTTTATGCATATGAGTATGAGAGTGTCTATCTCTTAATAGGAGGGTAATAGCGGCAATAAATATTGCGGCGGCTAGCAGATGAACTTCTGATATTGATTCACCTAAATACAAAACTGACAATGCGACACCAAAGAATGGTGCACTCGAAAAAATCACTTGTGCACGTGTCGCGCCCATTCCCTGTGCTGCTCGTATATATAATACAATGCTAGCACCATATGACATGGCTCCAACCAATAAGGCACCCACGATTGTTTTTGTATCAAGGCTAAGCGGATCCAGTGCAATACCTATCGATAGATTGACACTTCCTGCTATTAAACCTTTCCAAAAAGTACTTTGGCTGGGAGATATCCCATCAATCAGTGCGGTAAGGTGGTTATCTAGCCCCCAACAAATGCAGGCAAGAAGAACCAAAGCTCCGGCAGCAATACTCGCGCTGCCCTGTGACCAAGAGAGGAGTGATGCTGCCAGCATTGCTGCCAGCACACCGATCCACCCGTTAACACTCAAATTATCACGAAAGAATAGCACGCCGATGACAGCTGTTGCTGCAAGCTCAAGGTTGAGCCATAGAGAAACTGACCCTGCTTCTGCAAGGCTTAATCCAAACAATAATAGAACCGGGCCCAAAATCCCGCCAAAAACCACTGCACCAAGCAACCTTAATAGATTAGCTTTATCGCTAATTGGAGGGAGGGATAATGTCTCTTTGCTGAAAAAGGCGGGAGCAACCGCAAGCGCGGCCCCTAGATATAAAAAGCCAGCCAATTGAAATGGCGTTAATCCAGCTAAAAGCCATTTACTGGCTGGGGTTGCGGCTCCAAATAGAGCCGCAGACAGTAGAGCTAGTATAATTGTGTGTTTTTGCATTCAACAAACTATCCAAATATTGATAATAGGGCTTGGGTGGACCATCAGTTTTGACTATGGCTATGTCCAGTGCTATCTTCTTGCCCGTAATCTCCACAAGCGACCAGTAGCCCTAAAAAGCTCGTTAGGACTAATACACTCACTACTTTAACAAAGTAATTAATATGTATCCAGTGCGACTTAAATGTGGTATGAACCCAATTTTATAGACATCTCATAGCTATATAATAATAGGTAAAAATGAGGTGAATTATGAGTGGAGAACGTTATACCGATGAGTTCAAAATATGATAGGGCTGCTTGTTGAGCAATTGATCTAAGAGCTTTCCAATATAACCAATTTCATCGCTCTGTTTTTCAACTTGGTAAACAAGCTCAACGATCAGTCGGTTGTCGTTTAAGTTAGACAGTTGCTGGCAAAGGCTCTGTAACGCATAGAGTGAAAAGTCATGGCTAAAGTTTTTGAGTATGCTAAAACATAAAGACTGCTCTGTTTTTGATGAGAAAAACAGGATTCGCTGTCTTAGTATCTGTAAACATGCTTTTTTATCAGTCTGATTGACGATGTCTTTGCCATGAGTATTTGGCTTCATTAAAAAGCCTGTAACCGGTTCATACCAAGCTAAATAGTAAACAAGCCCATTTCTGTAACGTTTAACTGCTGCTTCTAGCTGAATATAGTCACTAATAAACACGTTGATAGCTAAAAAATCATCGCCGAGTAACCGAAGCTCTAATGAGTTTTGATCTTGCACGTCTTTTATGGTGGCAACGCGTATTGGCCATCCAGTGTCTGTGATTTTTACTTTCACGGATTCTAGTAGATAGCAGCCTTTAAAACGTTTGCTGGTTGTAGCCTCTGACAAATTTGGCTGAGCATATAAGCTATGCATATTTTACCCCCAACTTATTTTGTAATAGTTTTTCGATTGCTGAGCCATCCATTCTTGTTAGGTTAGGGACATAGCGAGAATACACTCGAAAAAGCATCGAGGTGTTGGCATGGCCCATTTGACGAGCAATCCATTCAGGTGATTCGCCAGAAGCCAGCCACAAAGTTGCAGCCGTGTGGCGGGTTTGATAAGGGCGTCGTTTTTCTAATCCTAGGCGTTTGAGAAGGGGATACCAGATACGCTGAGTCACATTGTTATGCTTAATTGCATCACCATGACGGTTGCAAAATACGAATTTGCCAAAATGCTCTGAGTGCTTTTTCTGACGCATCAAAGCGTTATAAACTGGCGTGCTCATATGAATATCACGCACGGAGGACTCTGTTTTGGTTATGTCTTCCTCACCTGCAACGATTGTCTCGCGAATTTTGATTACCTTATGATTAAAATCTACATACTTCCATTTCAGTCCATCAATTTCCCCAGTGCGCATACCTGTAAAAAATCGAATTAGGAAGTAATCACGATAATCTATGCGCATGGTATCGAGGATCAAATTTACTTCTTCGATGGTAAAGGGATTTGCATCTGTTTTTGGGCTTTTAAGTGGTTTGATACGGATGTATGGCGTGGTAAAGTTATATTCATCGGCGGCGTCCTCGAAAATACGTTTCAATGGGGTTATTACTTTATTGATTCGTGTGTTTGCTAGGCTTTCTTTGCCATTTCGACCTGGGACTTTGGCGAGTACGGTGCGAAATTTTAAGATGTCATTACGGGTGATGTCGTCGACTTTTACCTTTCCAAAAAATGGTAAGTAGTGTTTGGACACAATGCTTTCGATATTAACGATGTGAGAGCGGCGCCAAGCAACTTTATTACGCTCTATCCAGCCTGCGACGAATTCTGCAAAAGTTGGCACTTCAATATGCTCTTCTTGCCTTTTCCATTCATCTGGCTGATGTAATTGCAATTCTAAATTGGCAAATTGCTCTACAGACTTACTGTCTGGGAAATGCGATTTATAACGAAAAGTACCAGCTATTATTTCTGACTCAATTTGAACAAGTACTCGTTCTAATTTTTTTCGATTCGCTGAAGTTGGCTTTAAGGTTGTTTGCTCACGACAGCGTTTACCCATGTAGCGAAAATCTAGATACAGGGTGTTGGTTTCTTTTCGGATACTGACACTAGCCATATTTAAACCTCCTCTGTGAACGCTAAAGCTAAAGAGTCATCTTGGAGCAACATGTCTGCCTCTATATTCTCCCAAATAAATAGAATCTTGCGTCGATTGAATGGACGGATGTAATGACGTCCTTCATACAGGCAAGAGTCCACAAGCTCATTTCGGATGGTACGAGACGTGTATTGGATTCTCTCTGACAGTTGTTCTGTGCTAAGGTACGTGTTCATATATTGATCCTTTAGTATGTCAAATGAATTAAAATGTTAATATATATAAGCATTTGAATTTATCCTAATAGACGTTAAAGTCCCTGTCAATATATTAATGTAAATATATTTATACATTTGTATGGTGTGAAGAATGTTGAGATTTAAATTAAAAGAGCTTTTAGCAGAAAAGTCTTTTCAAGAAGACAGGCGTATAACAATGGTTGAGGTGTCTGAGAAGACAGGAATTAACCGTATTACATTATCTAAAATGGCTAATCAGAAAGGCTACAGTACGGTAACTGATAACTTGGATAAGCTTTGTGCTTATTTTGACTGCACACTGAGTGATTTGGCGGAGTATATCCCTGTTGCCGTACAAGATAATCAGTAGAATCTAACCCAGGTTTATAGTGCTAGATTACAAGGAACTGTGCTGGGTAAACGGATACGGTCTTTGGTGATCACTTTTTGTTTTAATATGAACGCCACCATCTCAAATAAGCTGTACGACGGGTATAGGGCTTGGTTTTTATGTGAATTTTTTGGTATAAAAACGATGCTTTGCTTGATATGTTAATTGTTAATCCAGAGATTCAGCTTCAACTTTTCAAAGACATTGGAAATCTTCCCTCTTACAAAAATTCACTTGGTCATTCGTGCTGCTTAAAACTATACTGTATATCCATACAGCATCTTGGTGTTTGTTATGCGTGTGACTTGTCTTGGTGTATCAGAGTCGGCGGCGTTGTACTAGCTCAGACCTGATCTGACAGTTACCTCATTTTGAGCCGATGTCTGTCAGTTTAGATCTGGGTTAAATTCTTTTCAGCCCAGACCGCTTTTCCATCAAGTAATGTGTCCAGTGGCGTCCTTCCACAACACATTTTTCCCTGATGAGTTCGGTCATTATTGTAATAGACCATCCATTCGTCCAGATCTTTTTGCAGAGCCTCTAGACTATCGTAAAGTTTCTTACGAAACGTCACTTGATAAAACTCATTCAGTATCGTTTTATGGAATATCTCACAGATGCCATTGGTTTGTGGCGACATGGCTTTTGTCTTCGTATGATCTATGTCGTTGATCGCAAGATAAAGCTGATAATCATGTTGCTCTACTCTGTCGCAATATTCGGTTCCACGATCCGTTAAGATGCGAGGCATAGGCAAGTCATTGCGCTCAAAATACGGCAATACTCTGTCATTCAAAATGTCTGCGGCCGTAATGGGCGTTTTGGTTGTGTAGAGCTTTGCAAAGGCTACTTTACTGTAAGTATCAACAAAGGTCTGCTGGTAAATCCTGCTAACCCCTTTGAGATTACCGACATAAAAGTGTCTTGAGAGCCCAGATAGCCTGGGTGGGCGTTTTCTATCTCGCCACACGCTTCGTCATCGTCTTTCTTTTTTCAAGAGCCGCTACTTGAGCGTCCGTCAATACGATGCCATCTTCGGCTACTTTTTGTTCTAAGGCTTTGAGGCGCTTTTTGAAGTTTTCTAAACCGTGTTGCAGCCAGATCGAGCGAACGCCACTGCCGGATACGAAGACACCTTTTTTACGAAGCTCATTGCTAGTGCGATGTTGTCCATGCGCCGGTTCAGCAATAGCATAGTCAATGACTGCGTTTTTCGTTGCGTCATCAACTCTGTTTTTGATATTGGGTGTGCGTCTAGATCGATTGATTAACGCATCAAGGTTACCGTCTTAAGTGAGCTCTTCTGTAAGATTGAGCAAACCTGCTTTGTGTTTAATGATGGAATTGTTAGCATGCAACATAGAGGGTTACCTTTTGTTTGTTTGTTTGTTTGTTTGTTTTGATTGAAGATTCGACACCTTTATCAAAACGGGTAACTCTCTACATTTTAAGTAGAATTGTCAGATCAAGTCGAGACTAATGCGGTTATGTTGTGTTATTTAGGGTCGACATGTTTCGCAATGGTACGTCGGATTTTTTGCTTGTAACGAACTCAGACCTGATTTGTATTGTTTAGGACCTGATCTATCAAGACTTTTAGCATTGCAGTCTCTGGATTTATAGCTATCTGTCGTTTATTGAAAGCATCAAACTCAGCTGACTCATCCTCATATCGTGCAATGACATTGCTCAAAGCTTCAATAATGATAAGGTTTTCATCATAGTTCTCTATCAAGTTTTCTAAGAGTATAAGGGCTTGTTGGTGCTCATCAGAGTTCGCTATACCATTCAGAATTGGCAACTGGGTTAATATAGCTTTGGCCATTTGTGTTATTTCGTTTGTAACTAACATTTCATTTGCCTATGGTTGCTAGGATTAATTGAAGCGGGGTTGATATTTAGATCTTAGATGTTAACTAGACAAAAGCTCTATTAATCAGGGCCAAATCGTCCAGCATCTTCAACGATATCTTTTCGGTCTGTCATAAAGTCAGGGTCCGCTTTTATTCGGAACGGTTGATTCCACTTCCCGTACGTTTCTTGCGAGACTTTATGAGATCGAACAATAAAAGGCAGCTCTAATTCATTGAGTTGATCTATTAGAGCTTCAGCGAGCTCGTCATCCACATTGAGAAACAGTTCATCTGCGTGAGCTGTATGAAAATCTAGTCCTTCAAGTAATTCAGCTTCACTTAGTCGATTGCGATTTACTTGGCTTTTCACCTGCTTAATCATAATACTGTTTCCTTCAGCACAGACCTCGATATGTAACCAACCATTTTTAGCAGCCAAATCACGAATCACACCAATTAATTCTGCTTGGGCCTTTAGACTCAGTGCTTCCTCCTCGTTCGCAGCCACCACTTCAAATATGTTTGAAAACTTTATTGAGGTCATAATGTACTACCTTAAAATATCAACGATTGTCGGCATCTAGTGTAGCTGAGAATTTTCTGAGATTCAGGCGTTAGTCGAAAGTGAATTTTTTAATGTTTTTTGGTTTGCTGAGCTATTCTTTAAAGCTTAAGTAGTTTTGTAGCCAAAACGTAGATTTGGTGGAGCTGGTTCCAAGGCAACTTGCTATGTCAAAAATAACATGAAACGAATTAATGCTAGAAGTGATTCATGAGAAGCAAAGCAGTGTGATTGTTGCTGCGCCTCTAATAGGAAATTGCGAATTATATAAAAAAATATAATTGCATATAATTGGAGTATTTGTAGAGTAATTAATCATTTTTTATGGATGGTATGCGCTTCTTTTTTTCAATATGAATTTAAATACTGAGGTGCTTCGTAAAAGAGATGTACCAAGGCCAAATTTTGCGATTTCTTCCGGATTCAACATGCTCAATAAATCTAGACCGTCTCTTCATACTTTACTGCCATTAGTCGGCTAGGCGATGTGTTCCCGTTCCATCATGGCGTTAGCCGTATTTTATCAATTCACCACACCAAAGCCTGTAACTACAGTCGAATTAAACTGAGCTTAAAAAATTTCTTGGACTAGTTGGAAGCCAAGGCTTGATCCGTTTTACCAAAAGAAAATGAACTTTCTAAAATCTTTTTTTTAAAAGTAGAATGAAAGCTAGACATAAAAAATTATTGTTGTATTATTTGCGCCCGTTGAAGAGCGAAGCTCATTGTTTGTTGGTAAATAAAATGAGTAGGTAATGATACATTGTGACAACTTTTTTTAAAAAGTTGGAACTAAATGCTCATTAGTTACATTAGCTGAATCATTAAGAGCCAATAAAATTATCAACAAGTTATTGATTTTAATGGTGATTAGGTTAGAATGCTCTGCAATGTAGGTTGAGGTAAGTTAAAGTTCTTTTGATTCTTCGCCCTTACAAGGCGAATGTTGAATGTCGGGAGTTCGAACCTTCCACACCCACCACTAACTAGACAGTGGGCTTGGTCAAACAAGCAAAAGAACTAGATCGTGTTGGAGTGGTAGTTCAGTTGGTTAGAATACCTGCCTGTCACGCAGGGGGTCGCGGGTTCGAGTCCCGTCCATTCCGCCATTCATGTTACTTTAGAGTAATGTGGTCAATGGCAAAGAGTTAACGCTCTTTACAAGCGGGTGTGTAGCTCAGTTGGGAGAGCGTCGCCCTTACAAGGCGAATGTCGGGAGTTCGAACCTCTCCACACCCACCATTAACTAGACAGTGGGCTTGGTCAAACAAGCAAAAAAGAACTAGACTGTGTTGGAGTGGTAGTTCAGTTGGTTAGAATACCTGCCTGTCACGCAGGGGGTCGCGGGTTCGAGTCCCGTCCATTCCGCCATTTCATGTTGCTTTTATAGTGATGTGCTCAATGGCAAAGCGTTACCGTTTTTACAAGCGGGTGTGTAGCTCAGTTGGGAGAGCGTCGCCCTTACAAGGCGAATGTCGGGAGTTCGAACCTCTCCACACCCACCACTAACTAGACAGTGGGCTTGGTCAAACAAGCAAAAGAACTAGATCGTGTTGGAGTGGTAGTTCAGTTGGTTAGAATACCTGCCTGTCACGCAGGGGGTCGCGGGTTCGAGTCCCGTCCATTCCGCCATTCATGTTACTTTTAGAGTAATGTGGTCAATGGCAAAGAGTTAACGCTTTACAAGCGGGTGTGTAGCTCAGTTGGGAGAGCGTCGCCCTTATAATGCGAATTCTTCACACCCACCACTAACTAGTCAGTGGGCTTGGTCAAACAAGCAAAAGAACTAGATCGTGTTGGAGTGGTAGTTCAGTTGGTTAGAATACCTGCCTGTCACGCAGGGGGTCGCGGGTTCGAGTCCCGTCCATTCCGCCATTTCATGTTGCTTTTACAGTGATGTGGTCAATGGCAAAGAGTTAACGCTTTACAAGCGGGTGTGTAGCTCAGTTGGGAGAGCGTCGCCCTTACAAGGCGAATGTCGGGAGTTCGAACCTCTCCACACCCACCACTCATATGTTTGATTTTTTCATATGAAATTCCTCTAGTAAACCTTGATGCATATGACTGTCCTAGTCATTATTTATTTCCTTTTCTCAATTGTAATGTTGAATTATTCTCAGTCTCTTAATTTATCATGTGGCGAATTTGTGACCATCTTGAATATTCCATTTTTTATCCATTTATTAAAATTTCTTCAGACACTCGTATTTCTTCATTTTTTGACCTTCGGTCGATTTAGTTAATAGGCTAAACTCGATATTTTTTGTCACAAATTTTCTGTGACCAGATTTGTTGCCAAGTGACTTTAATGTATCTAAAGTGTATTTTACTTTATCTGCATAACTAACTGACTTGGTATGGACCCTGTTTCCTAGGCAGTTTCTAGCTCCGTAGAATATCGCTTCTCATATTGCAGTGGCGATAATTCATTATTTGATCCATGATGACGCTTTGGATTATAGAAACACTCGATGTAATCAAAAATTTCTGAACGAGCATCACTTCTTGTTTAATAGGTCCGATTCCGAACTCTTTCTTTTTTTAATAACGAGAAAAAGCTTTCCGCAACAGCGTTATCATGGCGGTTACCAAGACGACTCATACTGGCTTCCAGATTATTATCTTTTAAAAAGGTTTGCCAATCTTTCGAGGTATATTGAGTGCCTTGATCTGAGTGTACCAGTACTCTTTTTGTGGGGCGTCGTCGCCAAATAGCCATGAGTAAAGCATCAATATCTGATCCTGCTGTCGCCCTTGATTTCATCGACCACCCTACGATCAATCTAGAAAATAGATCAACAACGACGGTCACGTAAAGCCAGCCTTCTCCTGTTAGGCCTTTGGTGATGTTGCTGTAGCCGTAAACACAACCACTCCCAAGCCAGTGTGCTTTAATGGCGATGGCAAGTTCGTCATCTTCTTGTTCTCGTCGACTTTTTGGACAACTTAACCAAGCATAAAAACCGCTCCTATGGACTTGCAGTGTTCGACACAAGACAACAATAGAATAGTCGTGGAGCCGTGATTTTATGAACGTGTACTTTTCTTTGACTCCCCGGCAAAGTACACGGCGGCCTCCTTTAGAATGTCCCTCTCTTCGGTCACCCGTTTAAGTTCAGCTTTGAGTCGCTGGATCTCTGACAGAGCTGAATCTTCCGCTTTTCTGCTCGCTCCAAGCTTGCTGTATCGGGCAATCCAATCATGCATACTTTTGTAACTAACGCCAAGTCGCTCAGCCACTTCTGCAATCTTATAGCCCCGCTCAGTGACTTGTTTAACGGCTTCAATTTTGAACTCATCGGTATAACGTTTTCCACTCATAATGCACCTCATTTTTACCTATTATTATATAGCTATGAGATGTCTATTAAAGTGGGTCCAAACCACTTCGACCTATTTGCATTAGCAGGTCATCTTCAAAATAATCTCGTAATCTGGATAGAGAATTACTCAGAGCTGAAGGACTAATGTTGAGCTGTTCTGCACCTTTAGTGATGCTTTGTTCGGTGAGCGGAGTATCCAATGTTACCAATAGATTGAGGTTCTTAAACCGTACAAATATTATTATTAGTTTTCTGTTTTTTCGATCTTTCGATCTTATCGAATGGTTGATTCTGTTTAAAGGTTTTTTCTGAAAGGTCGCAGTGATTTATATTTAACGTATGAAAATAAGACTGAAGAGGAATAACAAATGAAAACAATCAACTGAACGCCATTTTGCTGAAATTAATTTATTAATGCATAAGCTCAGCTTACGAATTTGATTTTGAAGAAAGTCCAGTTTAATTATTGAGTAAGTATGCATAATACTTTTAGTTATTTCATAAGCTTAAACAGTTTTGTATTTGAATATAATGCTGAAGTCGAAAAAGTGGACGATGTAAATTAGATCTCCACAGTCTAATAAACATCTAAAAAATTATGGATCAGTAGGCCTCAACTCCGCCCCGCTAAAAAACTGATCCAGAACTATAATAACAATTAGAGGTATAACATATGGCGTTATTTGAATATTTTCCAAATTATGTATGGAACTTATCTGTTTCTATTGCAGTAGAAAGCGGAGCTAGAATTGGCGAAATCATCGATATGTGTAAACCACTGCGCGAAGCCGCAGAGAATGGTGATGACGCAGGCACTGACGAGTTTCTACTGCAGTGGGTGAAAATGGCTGACAAACTTATTGGTCTAGCCGATGAAGATGAGGCGGCAGGTTGCTATTTTTCTGCGGGTAGTAAATTAAAAAGAGCCGCTCTGTATCTCATGGTTGCTGAAAGAATGCAGGGGCAAGGCCACCCCAATCGCATGGCAACATGGAACAAGGCGCAGTCTACTTTTCGAAAAAGTATTCTACTTAGTCAGGATAATTGCGAATACGTAGAGGTTCCGCTGGGAAATGGCGGCACGATGCCAGCTTTGTATGTTCGAGCTCCTGGAGACGGACCTCACCCTACCGTGGTTTATTGTAACGGTTTGGATAGCTGTAAAGAGATGCTGTATTGGTCAAACCTACCGCAAGCATTGGCTAAACGAGGTATATCAACTCTTTGTGTTGATCAGCCAGGTACTGGTGAAACCTTGCGTACGTATGGGCTGCCTGCTGTGGCTAATAGCGAAGTCTGGGCGTCGAAGGCAATTGATTGGTTAGAACAGAAAAATGATGTTGATACAGCTCGTATTGGCATGACGGGTATATCCCTAGGTGGTCATTTTGCGCCGCGAGCTGTTGCTTTCGAACCTAGATTTGCTGCGGGTGCAGTGTGGGGAGCTAACCACAACTGGGCAGAAGTACAGCAAAAACGTCTAAAGCGCGAGGGTGAAAATCCTGTTCCGCATTACTGGGCACATGTTATGTGGGTATTTGGCGCGACGAATATGGAAGATTTTTTTGCCAAAGCGGAAGGTATGACTCTGAATGGCGTTATGGAAAAAATAAAGGTTCCTTTCCTAGTTACCCATGGTGAAAAAGATCGCCAGATCAACCTTGATTACGCTTATCAAAGTTACGACCAGCTCGTCAATTCACCAAATCGTGAATTTAAAATTTTTACTGAGCGTGAAGGCGGCGTCGAGCATGTTGGCGCAGATAATATGAGTTTTGGCTGCGATTATATTGCAGATTGGTTCGCTAAAACATTGGGTGGAAAAAAGGGGTAAGAGAGCTATGTCACGTCAATTTATTGATCTATCTATTTATCTTGAAAACGATGTTATTACTGATCCACCGTTTATGCGCCCAGAGATCACATATCAGACGCACGCGGAAACAGTTCCTGAAGCGAATCACTTTTTTCCTGGTGTGGCGGCAGATGAGTTTCCTGGTGGTCACGGGTTTGCTGCTGCCGAAACAGTGAAGCTCACGACACATAATGGCACACATTTGGATGCTCCATGGCACTTTCATCCTACAATGAACAACGGTGAAAGGGCGATTACCATTGATGAAGTACCATTGGATTGGTGCTTTCGTCCTGGAGTAAAACTGGATTTTCGTCATTTTGAAAACGGTTATGTAGTAACCGCTGCTGATGTCGAGGCGGAACTGAAGCGCATTGGATATGAGCTGCAACCTATGGACATCGTATTGATCAATACTGCAGCAGGAAGTGCAGTAGGAGATCCCGATTTTTGTAATATCGGTTGTGGCATGGGCTATGAAGCCACTATGTATTTATTAGAGCGCGGTGTACGAGTCACTGGTACTGATGCTTGGTCTTGGGATGCACCTTTTAGCCATACGGCTAAACGAGTTGCGGAAACCGGTGATAACTCTCTTATCTGGGAAGGGCACAAAGCTGGTAGAGACATAGGCTATTGTCATTTGGAAAAACTGCATAACCTCGAAGCTTTGCCTGCTTTTGGTTATACCGTATCCTGTTTTCCTCATAAAGTGCGTGGTGGTTCCGCTGGCTGGACTCGCGCTGTTGCTATTATTGATAACTGAGTGAACGGTTTGAGATTATGGCATTTATCATGAATAAAACTATGAAAAGTATCTAATAGTCTAGATAGGGAGCAAAACGCATGTTTTACTCCCTATCTAGAATAAAATGAAACGCACTGCTGTTTAGTACTCTATGCGAATAGTGAATAGAACCTTTCTAAAGACGAACTCTTTCGAATGGCAGAGCTTCGTTTATTCTACATCCATGTTGATCGCCGCTTCTTTTAATGTATTTCGTAACCAAATAAGCCCTTCATCATTATTTCTGTACTGATGCCACTGTACGCATTGCTTCATTGGCGGAATATCAAAAGGCAAAGGCAGTATTTTGAGTGGCCATACTTTGGCCATTTTTGTCGCTAATCTCGCGTGGATAGTAGCGATATTTTCTGAACCTATCACCAAGGCTGGTAGAGAAGCAAAGCTGAAGGTAGTGGCGATTACGTGTCGTTTAATACCGTATTTTTGTGCGAATAAGGTACCAAAAAAATCTTTTTTGGTTGCCTCTGGTCGCATTAGGACGTGGCCTGCTGCTGCGTATTTTTCTGCAGTCAATTCTCCTGACGCAATCTTGCTGTGCTTCCAGACGACACAGACAAATTCTTCTTCATAGAGTATGTCGCAGGGATGTTCAGTAGACATAAAGTCGGATGGAATGATAAGTAAATCGGCTTTGCCTTGTTCGAGTTGCTCATGTGGGTTGTTTGCTACTTGAGCTAAGAGCTGAAAGCGAGCTGTACTTTTTTGTTTACCTACTATTTCTAACGCATGAGGCACAAGTACTGTTTGTGTGTAATCTGAGCAGAAAATGCTAAAGATCCGATCCGTTGTTTGAGGCTCAAAACTAGGTTGTACAAGAATTGTGCTTTCGATGTTGTTTAAGGCGTTACGAACACTGACTTTTAGGCTTTCTCCTAAGGGAGTAATGACCATTCTTCGACCAATTTGTGTTAGCAGGTCATCTTCAAAATAATCTCGTAATCTGGACAAGGAGTTACTTAAGGCTGAGGGACTCATGTTGAGCTTTTCTGCGCCTTTGGTGATGCTTTGTTCGGTGAGTAGAGTGTCTAATGCTACCAATAGATTGAGGTCGAGTTTTTTAAATCGCATAGATATTCTCATGATTTCTTGTTTTTATGATCTTTCGATCATATCGAATGGTTTTATCTAATAGAAGGTTTTTTTCGAATGGTTGTGGTGGTTTGCACTAGATTCATTTTTCACGTGAAAATTAAATTCGTAGTTCGAGTAGATAAATGAAAATAATCAACCGTCTTTGATTACACATTTATGTTGAATTTCTTTAATGATGTTTTTATTGGTTATTGTCTTCTTGATCATTCGATGGCGTCGAATGATTGATTCTGTTTAAAGGATTTTTCCGAAAGGTTATGGTGATTTACATTTAGCTTGTTCTTAAAACATAAAAATAAAATTTGAGAGGAAGAACAAGTGAAAATAATTAACTCGACGCCATTTCGGCTAAAAGCATTGGCTATTGCCATTGTTTCTAGCACTTCTACTGCCTATGGGTTTGAAATAGAAACAGATAATTCTGATCTAAGGCTCAGTCTAGGTAATACCGTAAAATACAGTACCGCTTTTCGTACCAAGGATGCCTCTTCAGGTTTAACTGAAGGTAGTGGAGCGACTAATTATAACGATGGTGATAACAACTTCGATAAAGGGTTGGTTTCAAGTCGTTTAGATCTATTTTCCGAATTTGACCTGTCTTATAAAAATGCTGGGGTTCGTGTAAGTGGTGCTGCCTGGTATGACGATGTTTATCATCAAGATACGGACAATACCAGCACAAGCTCAAACCATAGCCCTGTCAGTGAATTCTCAGACACCACCAAAAAAACCATGGGGGGAGATGCCGAAATCCTTGATGCTTTTGTTTATTCCCGATTCCCTGTGATGAATGGAATGGAGGGCACCATTCGTGTTGGCCGCCATAGTTTGCTGTGGGGCGAAAGTTTGTTTTTTGGTGCGAACGGTATTGCTGGCGCTCAAGGGCCAGTTGATGTGGTGAAGTTGTCCTCTGTACCTAACTCTACTTTTAAAGAAACAATGAGACCAACTGGCAAGGTTTCGATCGATATTCCAATTTCTGAAACGGCTTCCTTAGGGGCTTATGTGGGTTATGAGTGGGAGAAATCTCGCTTCCTACCAGCAGGCTCTTATCTTTCTACTGGAGATACACTAGGCGGTGAAAAACTGCTTGCTGGCCCATACACAGCAACACACACCTCTGATGATGAAGGTTCTGACTCTGGTCAATACGGTCTACAACTTAAATGGAGTGACTATGACCTTGATGCGGACTTTGGTTTGTACGCAATCCGTTTTGACTCTAGTTCACCAAGTAGTATGTACACGATTTTGGATGCTTCTTTCCACCCTAGCCAATACAAATGGGCTTATGCCAAAGGCATTGAAGCTTATGGCGCCAGTATGGCGAAAACCGTTGGGATTTGGAGCTTGGCCGGTGAAATTTCATATCGTGTAAATGCACCTCTAGCGAGTGCTGCTACATCGATAACAACGTCAGGTGTGCAATACGATAACGATAAAAATCCTGGTTATGCGATCGGGGAGACAGCTCATGCTCAATTCTCTTGGTTGGCAAGCTTGGGTTCGAATTTCCTATCTAAAGAGTCCAGTTTTGTTGGTGAAGTCGCTTGGAACACTCGTGTAAGAACCACTCAAAATGAAAACAAATTAAACCCCAACGCTGACAAATCTGCAGTTGGCGTAAAAATGGTTTATTCGCCGATGTATCGCCAAGCTTTCGATGGGGTTGATCTAAGTCCTTCTATTGGCATTGGTCATACTTGGGGTAAGTCTTCGGCGTTAGGTTCGTCATTTGGTGTTGATGATGGTGGTGATATTAACGTCGGCGTTAATGCTGTGTATTTAAATCGTTGGAATGCCTCTTTGAGCTATATCAAATATTTAGGCGATGAAGGCCTATTCAATGACAGTTCAAATAACGCAACGTACAAGCAGTCGCAAAAAGATCGAGACTTTATCTCTGCTTCTGTAAGCACCACCTTTTAATTTTTTGGAGAATGAAAATGTATAACAATAAAAAACACTCTCTTAGTATTTTAGTTACCTCTGCAGTACTAGGTTGTTTTTCACTGGCTTCTTATGCTGCTGTTAGCCCAGAGCAAGCCGCTCGATTGGGTGCGGATTTAACCCCTTTTGGCGGCGAAAAAGCAGGCAACAGTGATGGCTCTATCCCTGCTTGGACCGGCGGTTTTAATGATCCAATAAAAGGTGAAATATTGGGTGGCAAGCGCTTAGACCCTTTCGCAAATGAGAAACCTTTGTACACAGTGACTGCAGCGAATATGGATAAGTATGCTGATAAGTTAACCGATGGTGTAAAGGCGATGCTACAAAAGTATCCAGATACTTATCGCCTAGATGTTTACCCAACTCATAGAACGGCGACAGCACCAGAGTGGGTATACAACTACACAGTACAAAATGCCTTGAAGGCAAAAATAGATGGCCACAAGATCATTGGCGCTTATGCTGGTATCCCATTTCCAATTCCTCAAAATGGTCTAGAAGCGATCAACAACCACCGTTTGTCTTGGCGTGGTGTGAGCTGGGAAGCGGATATCAACCAGTATCAAATTACATCAAGTGGCAAAGTTGTCTTAACAACGGATGGTCTACTAAAGAATCAAATGCCTTACTACTTTCAGGAAGGTTCAAGCGAAGAATTTGATGGCTATTTCTGGGAAATTAACCTCGAAAACTACGGGCCGCCAATTCGTGCCGGAGAGCGTATCGCGGGGCGTACGAACGTTGATGAAGACAAAACTCAATCATATGTGTATTTAACGGGTCAGCGTCGAGTACGTAAACTACCAAATGCTTGTTGTGACACACCTACACCTGCCACGGCTGGTTTAATGTCCTTCGATGAGTTAAGCGTGTTTTCTGGTACTACTGAAGTGTTTGATTGGAAGTTATTGGGTAAGAAAGAAATACTCGTACCTTATAACGAAAACCGCTTCTTGCAATACAGTGATGAACAAGCCATTACTGGAAATCACTTGAATCCAGATGCTGTACGTTGGGAATTACATCGTGTTTGGGTTGTTGAAGCAACGCTTGCAGAGGGCAAGCGTCATCAAGCAGTACGCAGTAAATACTATCTAGATGAAGATACATGGCAGGGCTCTTTGGCTGATCGCTGGGATTCTAACGGTCAATTATGGAAAACGCTATGGCAGTTTAACTACATCATGCCTGAGTTCCCAGGAACGATTCCGCAAACCTTTGGTTTCTATAACTTGTTATCCGGTGAGGCTTATGTGGCTAACATGATGAATGATAAGTCTTCACAAAATAAACCTGTAGAACGTTTTCCAACCAGTACTTTTACTGGTCAAGGCTTAGCGCGTCAGGGCACACGATAGCTTTATTTAAACTCATTTAATCCGATTACCTTTGTATCAAAGGGAGGGCGTAACCTTACCCCTTTTGGCTTCGTTCGTCCTTTGATACAGGTTTTGGGTTGATTGAGTGGGCTTTTTTTACAAGCCAAATTGTTTGTAAGCTTTCAAATAAAAGACGTTGGAGTATTTATGTTTCGCTATTTTCCCACTAATTACCCATGGGATCTTTCTATCAACCTTGCCCTAGAAATGGGTGCGCGTATTGGCGAGATTGAAGAAATGTGTGCGCCTCTTCAGGAGGCGGCAAAAGCAAAAGACGCTGCTGGCTCCGAGGCTTTTCGTGACAGCTGGGAACACATGGCAGATAAGTTATGTGAATTGGCTAAAGAGGATGAAGAGCGTAGTCGTTTGATTTCTGCTGGTGACAAGTATGGTCGCGCAGCAACGTATTACCTTACGGCTGAGCGTTTACAGGCGCATGGATCACAAGGTCGAGAAGCCTTGTATCAGCGTTTTCAAGAAATATTTGCTCGTGGATTAGAACTAGCAAAAGAAAATTGTGAACGAGTTGAGATTCCATACGAAGGCAAACATCTTTCTGCCCTTTATGTGCGTGCCGAAGGTGAGGAAGGTAAAGCGCCAATTTTGGTTCAAGTTAACGGCTTGGACTCTACAAAAGAAATGAAGTATCGCGTTGGTTTACCTGCTTGGTTAGCTAAACGAGGTGTTTCTTCTCTTATTGTTGATCAGCCGGGCACCGGTGAAGCGCTTCGTTTACAAGGCTTTACGGCTCGTTTTGATAGCGAACATTGGGCAAGCCGTGTTGTGGATTGGTTGGAAAACCGTGAAGAAATTGATGCCAAACGCATTGGCATGGAAGGCGTTTCTCTGGGCGGTTATTACTGTCCTCGTGCTGTGGCGTTTGAGCCTAGATTTGCTTGTGGTGTGGTATGGGGAGCGAATCATGATTGGCGAGATGTACAAAAACGTCGCTTAGAAAAAGAAGGCAGTTTTCCTGTTCCACATTATTGGAAACACGTGCGTTGGGTATGGGGAGCAAAAGACATGGATGCGTTTATGGAGATCGCGGAAAAAGTTCATTTAGATGGCGTATTAGATCGCATCAAGGTGCCATTTCTTGTGACACACGGAGAAAAAGACTCTCAAATTCCGTTGAAATGGGCTCATCGAACCTACGAGCAGTTGGTTAATAGCCCTAAAAAAGAGCTTAAGATTTTCACAGATCGTGAAGGGGGCGTTCAGCACTCTAGTTTTGATAATTCTGCCAATGCTGGGGCTTATATCGCCGATTGGGTTGCAGAGACATTGAATGGTCGTACGGCCTAATCGTAAAGAGGTTATAAATAATGAAGATAGTCGGTTTAGAAACCATCATTTTTGGTGTTGAGGATGTTGCCTCTTGTGCAACCTTTTTAACAGATTACGGTTTGTTTCCTATTGATGTAACTGAAACAGGCGGGCGTTTTGAAGCATTAGATGGCACCGCTGTGGTTTTAGCTCATGCCTCAGATGAAAGCATTCCTGCCAGTATTGGTAATGGCTGCATGATGCGTAAAACAGTCATGGGTGTGGCTGATACCGCAACGATTCAGGCGATTACCGAAGAGCTGAGTAAAGACCGAGAAGTTCGTCAATTAGCGGATGGCTCTATTGAGTCTACGGATGATTCCGGTTTTGTGATTGGCTTTCAGGTGACAACTCGTAAAGAGTTGAACTTGGCAGGTGAAATCTCCAATGTACCAGGTTCTCCATTTCAACGACCTGTTAACCATCGAGCGGTGCAGCTAGATGCGGGTCCAATTCGTCCAAGAACCTTGTCTCATATTGTGTATTTTGTACCTGATCCCGTTAAAGCTGAAGCGTTTTATGTTGAGCGTTTGGGCTTCCGTTGCACAGATAGATTTGAAGGCGCTGGTCCATTTTTACAGCCAGCAGGCACGTTAGATCACCACACACATT
Organism: Marinomonas primoryensis; assembly: GCF_013372285.1. Lineage (NCBI taxonomy): Bacteria > Pseudomonadati > Pseudomonadota > Gammaproteobacteria > Oceanospirillales > Oceanospirillaceae > Marinomonas > Marinomonas primoryensis. Next base: position 1,773,281 of record NZ_CP054301.1, read on the forward strand.
TCTTGATTGGTGCGCCACCGTTTATGCAAGGCGTCGAACATTTCACGTTCCATTTCGGTGGTCCTACTGAAGTGATGCAAAACGGTTCTCAGTTTGTAGAAAAGGGCTATCAAGCCTTTTGGGGGCCGGGTCGCCATATTATGGGATCGAATTGGTTCTGGTATTTCAACAGCCCATTTGCATGTCATATTGAAATGGATGCGGATATGGATTTGCATGATCAAAATTGGAGTCCTCGTGCGTTCCCAATGGGTGCAGATAACTCACAAGCGTTTCTTCTGCGTTACCGAAGTAAATGGTCGCCAGGAAAAGATACCCCAAATAATGGTGATTATGAGTAGATCAATTTAAGTAAAAAATTAATCAAGTATTTGAAATAAAAGAAAAGTTTTTATGGGGAGGAGCAGTAATGATTGATTGCTGCCCCATAAAAAACTAATAGCGACGACACGTCGTTACCACGAAATAACAATAAACAAAGTGGATGGTAAAAGTATGTTGATGATATCTGTGAGATACGGGATTTATTGCTGTGCGGATCTAAGCGAGCCGACCTTTCTGATCGGAGGTGTACGATGAGCCAACGTTTTGGGTTTAAAGGCAATCTTGCTTTGATGATTTCCCATAGTGCCGGCATGTTAGATCTAGTAGCGCTACCTTTATGGATTGGGGTATTAGTTGCCACGTATCACTTTGATAGCCAGCAAGCGGGTGGCCTAGTTACTTTATTTTTAATTGGTGCGGTATGCTCTAGCATATTAATTGCTCCGTGTTTTAAAAAGCTAAATCGACGTATGGTCGCCAGCGTGGGTTTTTTTGCTTCAGGTTTATGTTTCTTTGCCGCTTCTCAAACCAATGACTATGTTCAATTGGCTCTTTTGCATCTTGTGGCGGGCATCAGTTCAAGCGCGGCACTAAGCATGGCGCATGGTACGTTCGCTCGAGGAGAAAATCCGCACAGATTGTTCGCCATTGCCGGGCTTACCTTGGGTATTATGGCGTTCGTCTTTATGGGCGCAACTCCCAATATTACCAAGGCAGTGGGTGGACATTCATTGTTCATTATCTTTGGTGGCATTATGACGTTTGCTGCTTTTGTTTGTGCTGTGGCCTTTCCTTCTTTGGTTCTAGATGAAAAAGACAGTGAGAATGCCAAACAGGTTGTAACGAAAATTCCGTCTAGCGTTTGGTACGGCATTGTGGGCATTAGCTTAATGGCAGTGACTCAAGCCATGACGTTTAGCTTTATGGAACGAGTAGGCAACGATCGAGGTTTTTCCACCGATTCTGTGACGTTAGTATTAATTGTGCTTACTGTGATTAACATTGTCGCAGCGGCATCCGCTGGTATTTTTGAAAAACGCCTTTCTGCCCGTGTTGTTTTATGCACAGGTCCTGTTCTACAAATTATCTTGTCCAATATTATGATGAATGCAAGTAGCTTCGCTTTTTATGCCGCTTCAGCATCTTGTTTTGTGTCTCTGATGATATTCACTCATACCTTTGTTTTTGGCTTATTGGCTCGTTTAGACGAGTCTGGTCGAGCCCTAGCAGCAACCCCTGCGATGCTAATGATTGGAGCGGCGGTTGGCCCAATTTTAGGTGGAACCATCATTAAATTTGTTGGTTATCAAGGCATTGGTATAGCCGCTTTGGTGTTCGGTACGATTTCACTTGTGTGTTTTATACGTGTTTTTCAGCGCAGATCAGATGCTATTCAATCTGAGTCTGTGGCGTGAGGTGGATAATGTCTAACCAGAAGAAAGAGAGACCGAGCATAGCGAGTTTCTTGCGTAAGCTCACTATGTTCACTTTGACAGCTTTTTTACTTTTTCGAATGGAAGGTGGGATTGCCGCCGTTGCTGATGCTATTGATCGTCCTGCTCTTGAGTCTAATTTGGGCGCGCATTCTGTTTTGTTGTCGGTGACATCTGTCGGTGATCATTTTGTTGCTGTTGGTGAGCGTGGTTTGATTTTGCACTCCGATGACGATGGCAAAAGCTGGCATCAGTTGTCTTCTCCAGTCAGTGTGACTTTGACTGAAGTAAGTTTTTTTGATGATGAAAATGGCTATGCCATTGGCCACGGCGGCATTGTTTTGCGTACTACAAATGGTGGTAATGATTGGAAAGTACAGCTAAATGGTCTCCAGCTAGCAGAAAAGCTACTACAACAAGCTGAAGAATCTAAAGACGAAGAATCGATTCGTCAGGCTAAATGGCTGATTGCCGACGGCCCAGACAAACCTTTTTTAGATTTGTTGGTGCTTGGACGAGATCACCTTGTGGTTGTTGGTGCTTATGGCTTTGTCTTTGAAAGTATCGATGGCGGCCAGACTTGGGCATCTTGGATGGACCGAATTGATAATCCATTTGGGTTGCACTTATACAGCATCCGTAAACAAGGTGAGCGCATACTGGTTGCAGGCGAGCAAGGTTTTGTCGCACTTTCTATGGACGATGGTCAGTCGTTCGAAACCATCGAAACGCCTTATGAAGGCAGCTTTTTTACTGCTCAGCTACTTGAGCAAGATGGAATAGTGCTGGCTGGTTTACGGGGTAATACCTTGCTATCCGATGATAATGGTCAACACTGGAAAGATATTAAAAATCCTATTAGTTCGTCGATTATGGCCTCTTTTATTCATTCTGATGGCCAAGTAATCATGGCGAATCAAGCGGGAACTTTGCTTGGTTTGAGAGAAAATCGACTCGTTCCACTTACCCGTAAGCGCCTTCCACCTTTAACCAATATGCTAGAAAAAGCGAACGGTAGTGTACTTGCTTTAAGCATCAATGGGCCTGTCTCTATTGATGTAGGAGATTTTAAATGAAACATCATACGTCTACTGCCGCTTTACCTGAGGATAAGTTTGACCCGAATTCGGGCTCCTTTATTGAACGAGTGTTATTCAATCATCGTTTAGTCGTTATTATCATTTGTGCTTTAGTAACGGGGTTATTAGGTTGGCAAGCAACTAAGCTAACTATTAATGCAAGTTTTGAAAAAACCTTACCAACACATCAAGTTTATATTCAAAACTATCTGAAATATGAAAACGAGTTAACCGGTTTAGGCAATGCGTTACGGATTGCCGTAGTGAACCCTAATGGCAGTATTTATGATGCTCATTATCTAGAGTTATTACGTCAACTCAGTGATGAAGTGTTTTTATTGCCTGGTGTAGACCGAGTGCAAATGACATCACTTTGGACGCCTTCAACACGCTGGATTGGGGTAACCGAAGAAGGTTTAGATGGCGGTCCAGTCATTCCAGAAGGTTACGATGGCTCTCCTGCTAGTTTGCAAATATTGAAAGCTAACGTAGCGCGTTCGGGGCAAATTGGTCAATTGATCGCGGCAGATGAAGAATCCACTATCATCTACATGCCATTGCTGAATCAAGATGCCACTGGTGAAGCCTTAGATTACGCAAAATATTCCAAGGTGCTTGAAGACCTTCGAACTAAGTATCAAGCCGAAGGTTTGGAAATCCATATAACCGGTTTCACCAAGGTAATGGGCGACTTAATCGATGGTGTACAGGCTGTTTTGTGGTTCTTCGCATTGGCGGTTTTGATCGCGACTATTATGGTGTTTTGGTATACCCGTTGTGTGCGTTCAACCTTCTTAGTGGTATTCGCTTCTATGTTAGCGGTGGTATGGCAATTGGGTATTTTGCCTACGCTAGGTTATGTATTAGATCCGTATTCGATCCTAGTGCCTTTTCTGGTGTTCGCTATTGGTATGAGCCATGGCGCGCAGAAAATGAATGGCATTATGCAGGATGTTGGCCGTGGTTTTGACAAGCTAGTGGCGGCGCGTTTTACCTTTAGACGTTTGTTTCTTGCAGGATTAACCGCGTTGTTGGCAGACGCCGTTGGTTTTGCTGTGCTGTTAGTGATCGATATTAAGGTGATTCAAGAGTTAGCCATTGCTGCCTCTATTGGGGTTGCTGTACTGATTTTTACCAATCTGATTCTTTTGCCCATCATGCTGTCTTATGTTGGTGTTGGTGAAAAAGCCGCACAACGTAGTGTGGTAAACGACATAGACCAAACCAGTGCGAAAAAACTGCCTGCATTATGGGTGTTTTTAGATAAGTTTACCCAGCGTAAATGGGCAACGGGCGCTTTAATAGTAGGTGCAGTGCTGGCAGTTGGGGCATTTTCGCTAAGTACCCAATTGAAGATTGGCGATCTTGATCAAGGGGCTCCTGAACTACGTCAAGACAGCCGTTACAATCAAGATATCGCCTTTATGAATCAGCACTATGGCGCTTCCAGTGATGTGGTGGCGATCATGGTAAAAACGCCTGACGGTCAATGTTCTCAATACGATACCCTGAAAAAAATAGACGCACTTGAGTGGCAATTACGTCAGCTTCCTAGCGTGGAATCAACGAACTCTTTGGCTCTATTATCTCGTCGTGTGTTGTCTGGCTTAAATGAAGGCAACCCTAAATGGTACGAGTTTTTACCTAACCAAAGTATGTTGAATTACATTACGGCGGGCGCACCACGAGGTTTGTACAACAGCAGCTGCAATCTGTTGACCGTTTATGTCTATCTACAAGATCACAAAGCAGACACCTTGAGCAACATTGTTAATCATGTGGAAGCTTTTGCTAAAGACAATAATACCGACGATGTGCAGTTTCTATTAGCTGCGGGTAGTGCAGGTATTCAAGCGGCGACCAATATCTCCGTAAAAGCCGCTTGGTATCAAATGCTGTTCCTTGTTTATGGCGCTGTGGCTTTACTGTCTCTTATTACTTTCCGTTCTTTTAAAGCCGTTATTGTGGCGCTTCTTCCTTTGATGCTGACCTCCATTATGGTCGAAGCCTTGATGGTGCAATTAGGCATGGGCGTGAAAGTTGCCACTTTGCCAGTTATCGCTTTAGGGGTCGGTATTGGTATCGATTACGCCTTATATATCTTGTCCATTACCTTGGTTGGATTACGTCAAGGTAGCAGCTTATCTCAGTCTTACTTAAGAGCGCTTAATTTCACCGGCAAAGTCGTGATGTTAACCGGTGTGACCTTGTCTGTAGGGGTGATTACTTGGATAGCTAGCCCGATTAAGTTCCAAGCGGACATGGGGTTATTACTGGCGTTTATGTTCATTTGGAACATGTTAGGGGCTCTGATTTTATTACCTGCTCTTGCGCATTTTCTGCTTAAGCCAAAATACGCTAATAGCGAAGACTCCAAAAGTGAGGTGTTGTGATGATGTTGACTGAAAACGGCGCTGTACTTTGTCATGTTGATGATCTTAAAGAAGGCGGCACGAAAGGCTTTTTAGAAAACGAGGCCGGGCAGGATTTGCTATTCGTGGTGAAATTTAACGACGAATTTTATGGCTGGCGAAATGCTTGTCCTCATGTGAATAACGCACCGATGGCATGGCGTAAAGATGCTTATATGGATGCTAAAAAGCAACATGTTGCTTGTCATGCTCATGGTGCCTTATTTGAGCCTGATTCTGGGTTGTGTATTCAGGGGCCTTGCCTTGGCAAGACGCTAGAAAAAGTACCTGTTTATGTTAATTCGATGGGCATGGTCTCAATTTTATTAACAGACATTAATTAATTCTACTGACAACAAAAATAAGGAGTCATTAAATGGCTGCAGTAAATAAAGTATTGGTCATTGGTGGTGGTTTCTCCGGTATGGCCACAGCAATTAAAATGCGCAGTCATGGCATTCAAGTTGATCTTGTTGAGATTGATCCTGAATGGTGTGAGTTGGGCGCTGGTATCAGCATTAATGGCGCGTCTATGCGTGCATTAGAAAACCTTGGGCTGTATCAGCAAGTTGTTGAACAAGGTTGTGTGACCGATGGAGTCGCTATTCACCTAGCTCATGGTCCTTTAATTATGGAGCTACCAACGCCAAGCCCAGTTGGTTCCTCTGTGGGAGGCAGTGGCGGTATTTTTCGTCCGACTCTCGCTCGCATTATGTCTACTGCGACACTTGAGTCTGGTGTCAATGTCCGCTTGGGCTGCACTTATACAGACATTCAACAGAATGAATCTGGCGCAGTTGTGGCTTTTACCGATGGAAGTACGCACGACTATGATCTTGTTGTTGGTGCAGACGGCGTACACTCAAAAATACGCAAAGAATTCTTCCCTGAAGTGGCTGATCCTGAATACATAGGTCAGGGCGTGTGGCGTGCGATTATGCCACGTACCGCTGAGATCAATCGCGTGACCATGTGGATGGGCGATCACCTTAAGCTTGGTGTAAACCCAGTATCTGATACTCATATGTATATGTTTATTACGGAAGATCGTCCTACGAAAGAACACATCGATAAAGAAACGTGGCCACAAATTTTCGCAGGCTTGATGGAACATTTTCCTAATCCAATTATAAAAGCGTTGATTCCACATGCATTAAAAGAAGAGGCAAACATTGACTACCGTCCGCTTGCTAATTTGCTGGTTAAAACACCTTGGAACAAAGGTCGTCTAGTGATGATTGGTGATACGGTTGCCGCGACGACTCCTCATCTTGCGTCTGGCGCAGGTATTGGTATCGAAAGCGGTATCGTATTAGCGGATGAGTTGGCGGCGAATGATGATGTTCAGGTGGCGCTTGATAAGTTTCATGATCGTCGTTGGGATCGTTGTCGCATGGTGGTCGAAAACTCCGCTCGCTTGTGCCATATCGAGATTCATGGTGGCGATAAAGCCGAACACTCAAAAATTATGGGACAGTCACTAATAGCGTTAAGTCAGCCTATTTAAAAACTCCCTTGGGCAGTGTGACGCGCTTGTGTTCACTGCCATTTTTTATTTTTTGTTATGTGTGCTTTTTAACATTAGAGAGGTTACTCCGTGAGTTTTCCCGATATTTACCGTGTGGTCACGGGTCATGATGAAAATGGTAACGCGATTATTTTAGAAAAAGGTCCACTTAATACTGTGATGGACCTTGAAGCGGTTCCAGGCACTAAGTTTCATGAAGTATGGAACACTAGCGATACACCGGCACCTATCACCAATGCTCAAACCGACCCAACTCTGGGACCAGTAGTTTTACCACCGATGAAAGCGGGCACTCGAATTCGCTTTGTTGATATTCCGCCTGACACTGAGGAGTTTTTGACTCAGGGGGAAGGCAAGATGAAAGATATGTTTTCAAAAGTCGGAGATGAAGATGCCTCCACAGTAAAAGAAGATTCTCCTCATCCTTTGATGCATCGTACTGAGTCAGTGGATTATGGCATTGTTATTGAAGGCGAGTTGACCTTGATTGTTGATAATGGCGAAGCAATTTTAAAGCCCGGTAGTGTCGTTATTCAGCGTGGTACTAACCATGCGTGGGCGAATCGCTCAGGAAAAATGTGCCGTATTTTATTCATCCTAATCGGTGGACAGTACGACGATCAATTGGCTAACGCCTTAACTAAATAAGGAGTCATAAAATGAAATTTGCAACCCTACCAAATGGCACCTTAGATGGTCGTCTAGTCGTTGTTTCAAAAGATTTAACCAAAGCTGTCGACGCCACAGTTATTGCGCCTAACTTATTATCAGTAGTACAAAATTGGCAAGAAAAAGCCGCCGATCTTCAAGCTTTGTACGACTTATTAAACGCAGGAAAAGTTGATGCTGCTTTTGATTTTGATCCGTCTACTTGCCTTGCTCCGCTGCCAAGAAGTTCGCAGTGGTTAGACGGCTCTGCGTTTATCAATCATGGTAAATTGATGGAAGAAGCGTTTAATACTAAGCCTATTCCCGATTTCGACACCATTCCGGTGATGTACCAAGGTGCGAGCGATGATTTTCAAGGTCCAACTGCAGATATTCTGATGCCAAATGAAGAGGATGGTATCGACTTTGAAGGCGAGTTTGGTGTAATTACAGGGCCAGTACCTATGGCGGCAACTCTGAACGAAGCGGCTCAGGCGATTTGTTTGTTGGTACAAATAAACGATTGGAGTCTACGATCGTTTGGGCCTCGTGAAATGGCAACGGGATTTGGTTTTATACAAGCCAAGCCATCATCAAGTTTTGCACCGGTTGCGGTTACTCCTGATGAACTGGGGGATGCTTGGAAAAATGGACGCTTTAATTTGCATCTTAACATCACATGGAATAGTGAGCGTTTTGGTGAACCGCATGGTAGTGAAATGAATTTTTCTTTCCCTGAGTTGATCGCTCATGCGGCACGAACTCGCAAATTAAATGCAGGCTGTGTCATAGGATCGGGTACCGTTTCCAATAAATCTCGAGATGCAGGATCAGCGTGTATAGCTGAACGGCGAGTTATTGAGAAAATCGATCTTGGTGAGATTAAAACTCAGTATATGCGTTTTGGTGACAGTGTCCGTATGCAGGCGAAATTTGATGATGGTCGCGATGGCCCATTTGGCGTGATCGAGCAAAAAGTCATAGCGAACAAATAAATAAGGGCTGTCAGATGCATGTATTAATTACGGGCGCAAATGGCTTTGTTGGACAATCGCTGGCAAACCATATCCTGTCCCAAGGCTGTGTTGGAGAAAGCAAGGTCTCGCGTTTGACCTTGCTAGATCGTCAGTTTGATGAGGCTGTTGATAGCTCATCACTCGATTTGGTGGTTGAGCAACATAGCGGTGACCTTGCAGACGATCAATGGCTGAAAGACACACTGGGGCGTTTCCCTATGGATGTTATTTACCATCTGGCCAGTATTCCCGGTGGCATGGCGGAAAAAAATGATCAGCTCGGTCGCAGTGTGAATATTGATGCCACGATGACCTTACTTGATATCTGCAAAAATCAAACGGAATCGATAGGACACAAACCTGTATTGGTGTTCGCTAGTAGCATTGCGGTCTTTGGCATCATGCCTGATTTGGTCAACGATGATACTCCGCTGAAACCTCAGATGAGTTATGGCGCCCATAAAATCGTTGGTGAGGTGATGATTAATGACTTTAGTCGCCGTGGCTGGGTCGATGGTCGCTCATTACGTTTGCCTGGTGTATTGGCTCGTCCTCCAGCTGAAACTGGTCAATTGTCGGCTTTTCTTAGCGATATTATTCGTGAGTTATCCCAAGGTCATACTTTCGTTTGCCCTATGTCAGCACAAGCAAAAACATGGGCATCGTCTTTACCAAACATTATTGAAAACCTTATGCATGGCGCAGCGGTAGAAGAAAGCAAACTAAAGGCGACTAGAACCTTTACCTTACCCACTCTCTGTTTCAGCATGGCAGAAATGGTCGATGCTATTGGCTCGGTTTATAAGCAAAACGCGAAAGAGCTCGTTAGCTATGAACCAAATCCAATGATTGAAAACTTGTTTGGGCGCTTTCCACCGCTAGAAACCCCTTCTGCCGATGAAGTGGGTTTTAAGCATGATGGCGATCTTAATAAGCTAGTAGAACGGGCTTTATTAAAATGAACATGAATACGCTATTTTCGCTACAAGATAAGGTCGTACTGGTTACTGGCGCATCCGGTGGATTAGGTTCGGCCATTGTCGATACTATGGCCGCTTATGGCGCTAAGGTTATTGCTTCCGATCGGACAAACCAGTATGTCGCGAAAAGTGGCGTGGTTTTTATTGCTTGTGATCTAAGTCGTAACGAGGACATCGATAAACTGGTTGAACAAGCCAAGACGGTTTACGGCCGTATTGATGTTTTTGTGTCGAATGCTGGCGTACAAGGGCCGGCTGGTCCAATAGAATTGATCACCGATGACGACTGGGATTTGGTCATGTCGATCAATCTAAAAAGTGCATTACGACTTTGCTCTGCGTTGATTCCTGATATGGCTGAACGCGGGCAAGGGTCCGTGATTTTAATGTCTAGTATTGCCGGATTAAGAGGTAATAAAGCCATTGGGCTCTATAGTTTATCGAAGGCTGGATTGGCTCAGTTAGCGCGGAATTTAGCTGTTGAGTGGGGACCTAAAGGGGTTCGAGTGAACGCCATTTCTCCCGGCTTGATTCGTACGCCTTTGGCCTCTGAGTTACTTAAAAACGAGCAATTTATGCAGCGCCGATTGCTCAGCACCCCACTTCGTCGAGTCGGTGAACCAGAAGAAATTGCCGGCGTGGCTGTGATGCTGGCAAGTAGGGCGGGTGGCTTTATTTCTGGGCAAAATATCGTTGTAGATGGAGGTACTATTATCAGCGATGGCAATTAATAGATGGGTTGAGACAGTATGATAGAAAACTGTAGAGTCTGGGAAGTCCATTTTGATTTAGGTAGTAGTGTCAAGTATCTCGTATGTGTGAATTAGTCAATCATGTACATAAGATTTACCGACAGTCCATTGACTGGCTGAGTTGGAGCTTCACACTTAATAATGAAAAAAAGAGACAAACAAATAGGTGCCTGGTAAAGCCTTTAAGTCGCTGCCAGCCATGTTATTTTATCACTATAATTATCGAACAAATTCTGGAAAGTCCGGCAGGCTATTTTTAAAAAAGATTAGACAATACATTTGGTTAGTGTAATATACGCCCCGTCTTCAAGCGAAGGTATTTTTTACATATTTGTAATTATGTTTTTCTTGTTAAGATGTGTGGCCAGATATTTTTTTCTTTAATCATAAAGATAAGTAACTTTATCTTTATGATTAAAGAAAATATAAAATGTTTTGTTGATTTATAAGGTTTTTCTTGTATATTTGCATTTAAGGTCATTTTGGGTTGGATAGTGTAACTTTTTTTTCGCACTTACAAGGCGAATGTTCTAACCTCTCTACACCCACCACTAACTAGACAGTGGGCTTGGTCAAACAAGCAAAAGAACTAGATCGTGTTGGAGTGGTAGTTCAGTTGGTTAGAATACCTGCCTGTCACGCAGGGGGTCGCGGGTTCGAGTCCCGTCCATTCCGCCATTTCATGTTGCTTTTACAGTAATGTGGTTAATGGCAAAGCGTTACCGTTTTACAAGCCTTTCATTTGTTCAATTCATTCTGTATATATCAAGCCTTTGTCTTAGAGTCTATTTGTCATTTCAGGCATTTTTAATTATTCGTACCCTAGATTTCCCTCATTTTCTTGCCTTTAACTGTTTCTCCTTGTTGTTCTCAAGTTATTTTGTGTAATTTTTATCCATATTAGTATGATATTTTTTCAATATTGTATTGCGGAAGAAATACTTACTGGTAATATCAGGTTATGGGCTTCTATAATAGAAGCGTATAAGTGATTTGATAATAGAAAATAAAATTCCCAATAAAAATAACAACGGAGCTTATTATGACTACCTCCTCAAAATTCTTGTTTAGAGCAAGCCTTGTTGCCGCCTCTGTGGCTGCTGCATCTTCCGCGTATTCAGCGGGTTTTGCTCTAAATGATCATAGTGCGACAGCCTCGGGTAAAGCGTTAGCAGGTGTAGCAGCTTCTAATGAAGATATCTCTGCCAGTTTCTGGAACCCTGCGCTCTTTGTAAATGCCCAAGATACAACTGTTTTTGTGTCGGGAGCTTATGTCATGCCAAGTATGGATGTGACAAATATTTCTGCCAATAATGCAACTGCCGCTGGGGGATCATCTATAACTGGGTCTTCAACAAACAGCGACTCTGTTAATAATACGTTAGTGCCTTCTTTTTATCTTGCTAAGCCTTTATCAGATAAGACTGTGGCGGGCATTTCACTAAATGTTCCTTTTGGCTTATCAGGCGATTATGGCCAGGATTGGGCAGGGCGTTTTCATGCAACTGAAACTGCTGTACAAGATATCGCTTTGAGCTTTTCGTTAGCTCACCGTATGAATGATTGGGTATCAGTTGGTGCTAGTGTGCAGGTTCATAAAGCTGAGATTGTTTTAGAATCTGGTGTTGGATCTACTGTTGCGTTAGCTGGGGGAGAAGGTGTTGGCCGAATTGAAGCCGATGATACTGGTTATGGCTACAGCTTAGGTGTTGCTTTGGAACCAAAAAAAGGTACTAGAATTGGTTTGGGTTATCGAAGTGAAGTGGATTTTGATTTTAAAGGTGATGTTAAATATACGGGGGTTTCTACCGGCTTGTCTACCGCTAAAGGTTTAGTTGATGCTAATGTGAGTGATTCGGTAACGTTACCTTCTGTGCTTACCTTAGGTTTAGAGCAAGATTTAACGCCTAAATTAACTCTTGGTTTAACAGCAATAAAAACAGGTTGGGGATCTCTTGATGGCCTAAATATTAACTTTGATAGTTCTCAATCAAATTCAGTTCTCACTTTTGGCTTTGAAGATCAGTGGATGTATTCAGCGGGTTTGACCTATGATTATTCTGATAAGCTGACCTTGCGTACTGGTGTGGCGATGGATAATTCACCAGTGACTGATGAGTATCGTTCAGCTCGAACACCGGATGGTGATCGTAAATGGATATCTATTGGTGGGACTTATGACTTTAATGACATGACATCTGCTACCTTTGCCTTTACTCACGTGATGATTGAAGATGTGTCCGTAAATCGTACAAACTTAACGGAAGATGCAAGTCGAGGAAAGCTAAAAGCTGATTATGAATCATCTGCGAATGTTGTCTCTGTTGCTATGAACATGGCGTTCTAAATTCGTTAATCTATTTTTTAATAGAAAAAGCCAGAGTTCGATTATGAACTCTGGCTTTTTTGTGTCTGTCGTTTGAGGGGGGGATGATTATTTGATGAAGTCAACCAATGCTAATAGACCATGCGTAATTCTTTTGCTTTTGCGTTGTCTTTTGCGGTCCAGTCGGACAGTGGTGAAGGCTTAGCGAAGTAGTACCCTTGTAATGTGTGGCAGCCAAGAGCTGCCAATAAATTAGCTTGCTCTTTCGTTTCTATGCCTTCCGCGATGACTTTCATGTTAAGTGATTCAGCAAGCTGTATGGTGGACTTCACGATATCAATATGGCGTTGATCTCCCGGAAGAGGTGAGATAAAACGACGATCTATCTTAAGTATATCCGCAGGGATGTCGACAAGTTGTCCTAATGAGGCTTGCCCCGTTCCAAAATCATCAATGGCGATAGAGTAACCATACTGAGATAAGCTTCTTAGGCGCTTATGTATTAATGGGTGAGTCATCACTGAACTGGTTTCGGTGATCTCTAGTTCTAGCATGTTGGTTAGCCAGGGGTTATCTGCAATCAATGTCATTAACAAGGCAAAGAAACCATCATTCATGAGTTCTTGGCCTGCTAGGTTAAAGGCGATGGGTGTATGTATGTGTTCTTTTTGCCACTGCGAGAGTGTCACAACAAGCTCTCGTACTAGGTTTTCAGCCAGAAGTGGAAGTAAGCCTAAATCTTCTGCGATTTTAATGAAGGAAGTAGGGGGGATGAACTTTCCATTATTTTGCCATCTAGCGAGCGCTTCAAACGAACAAATTTGCCCATTTGGTGTTACTTGAGGTTGTAGCCAAATACTTATTTCTTTATTTTTAATAGCAGTGCTGAGCTTTAGGCCAAGCTTGTGTTCTTCAATTAGCTTATTTTCAAGGTTGTGGTTGTAGTACGAAAATCGATCTATGCTCGTTGAATACTCTAACGCCATCTCACAATGTTCTAATAGTTCTTCTGCTGTCTTACCATCGGTATGGTAGTAAGCGATGCCGACATGATAGTCCATATTCAATCTACTGCCATCAACCGTTATCTGGCTAGGTAAAATGGAATGGATAAGGGTCGATAACTTCTTCTGGATTAGATACGTCTGTCCTAGTGGTACGAAGCAAGAAAATTTCACGCCTCTCAGGCGTCCAATAATTGCTTGCTCTGACAACCTCTTTTGAAGCATTTTTGAAAAATTGAGAATAACTTTATTTGCGCTGTCTTTACCATATTGCTTGTTGAGCAATTTAAAATGGCTGATTCGAATAATAAACATGGCGCCTGTTAGATGGCTATCTTGCTCATCTATACGTTGATTTACCTGATGACAAAAATGCCTGTGGTTGGGTAACAGAGTAAGTAAATCAAAGTGTGCTAAGCGACTGTTGGTTTGTTGAGTGCTTTCTAGTTCTTGCTGTATTGCGCGTAATTGTGTGGTGTTTTGTAGGTGGAGAACATAATGGCCATGTTGGGTTAACGCCGCTCTGCGAATTTCAATATGAATATTGGTTTTTTGTTTTAATGTGCATTCAGCGACATTGGATTGCCAGAAAAATCTTCCAGTGTCGCCAAGCGGAGACAACCAATCGGTAATGGTTGAATCAGGAAGATATTTTTGTTTTGAATCGCTGATAAGGTCGCGTGCAAGTTGGTTTGCTTTTAAGATTTTGCCGCGCTGATCGCAAAGCAAAGAGGGTGTACCTGTGTTCTCAAAAAACTCCTCATACATTGCGTAGTTATCATTTAGCTTGCGATAAAGTACCTTCATGTGAGAAGCGTTACTCTCAAGGGTCTGAATGATTCGTGAAACTGCAAGGGGCAGTCCAATATTGAGTGTGACGAACGTGAGCAGTTGAAAATAAAATGATGGTGCAAGGTCTGATTGGCCGACGTTAAGACTGTCTGATGTCATTAAGAAAAAAGGATATACGTTGATTGCCATCGCGACTAAGCAGGCTCTGAAACTAAATAGCAAGCGAGTAATTAATGGGAGTGAGTACAACGAAACGAGTGCGTATTTTTCAGCATGGAACTCATCACTTAACGTTAGTAATAAAAAGCTTGTGGTTACTAATGTGAGCAGAAATAAGACTGCCGTCACTTTGGCGTATTTTTTACTAAAATAGAGCAGGCCAATCAGAAGGCAAAGATAAACACTGTTTATGCTTAAAAAAGAAAGCTCACCAGGAATGAAGAGGGAATGGAGCTCCGATATGAAAAAAATACAAACAGTAAGCGCGAGTAAGATTCTTAAGGCACTTTGCTGGAAGGTTTTTTCTTCTCGACCAAGAGGTTGATCAGAACTAACCAGAAAATAATTTTTAAGAAAATTAATAAGCATTTATCAACTTCATAATGCGAAAGAATAAGTTGTAACTATTTACAACTTTAAATAGACAGTACCTAAAAATCTTTAATTTGACTACGCTAGTTTGAAATTTAACGTAAAAAATCATGTGTTAATGCACCGAAGGTGATTGTCCCAATGAAAGTTCGGGTGTTTTTTAATCATTTTACTGGTGTTCTGTACTGGGTTGTTTTTTAGTTGTGTGCCTGTGCCGCTAGTCAATAAAAACTCATGAGCATTATCCGTTCCAATGAGCCCACAAACATCACGGCAGTTTTCTATTCCTAAAAAAGTTTTAGAGTTTACATGCCAATAGGCAACAAGGCCGCCTCTTGGGGTGCTCACAGCAAGCACTTCTCCTGATTTGTCGAAGCAAACACTGCCACAATATTGTTTAAAGCGAACCCTAACGTCTTCAGGTATAGGGAGGTATTCTATGTGTGCTTGGTTGACGCGAGATAAACCAACTAATGGTACTTGATCCCATATATCGCCTTGATATTGAAACCCTAACGCGACGGTGCCTTGTTGGTTTACATCGAGGTGTCGGATGCTCAGTTGATGTAAGTCATTACTATGGACGGACTGATTTAGTACACGGCCGTCATTAAGTGAAAGGTAGGTGACATTAGGTTTCATGGTGTCGAGGTTTAGAATGTCTCTATCATTATCTGGATGAGTCATAAGTCCACCATTGGCAATCACTAACACCTGCTGATCTAAAAATACCGATTCATGAGGGCCAATACCATTACTGCTAAAAGATTGAATTATTTCTCCGCTTGGCCATTCACGTACAAATATCTTACCTTGGCCTGTTGGGAAATGATTTTCCTGAGTGATGAGGTGTGAGCCGTCATTAGTAAAAAGGGCATGCCCATAAAAATGATGGTCTTTACTGGGCTCAATTCGTTTTATTCTTTGGTTGTTTGATACATTAAAGAAATCAATAAAGTAACCTGGCCTTCGAGCTACAATGCCAATAATGCTTTGATTAGGATGAATGAGCGGAGCATGCGCTCTATCTGTGAGTGATGTGCTCCAGACCATTTCTCCATCCCCATCAAAGACCCCAAAATAGTGCTCTTTTCTATTGATGGAATAGGCAGAGGCATATAATTTTTCATTAGTAAGCTGTTGAGTGATAGCGGCCCATGAAGGCGTCGCCATCATCGCACCGCTTAACGTCAGAAATGATCGCCTTGATAGCACCACTAGTCTCCATCTCTGCTATTAAAGCCAATTTGAAACCCCAACTGAGTCACAAGGCTGGCGAGATAGGACTGACTATTGGATATCGATTTCACCAAAGGCCTTGCAATAGAAGTACGGTCGTTATTTGGCTGGTCTGCATGGAAAAAATTATTGGGCAATTGGAGCGAAAGTTTCACATTTTGTATGAGTTGTTCATCCAGCTGTGTCGCCAGGATTGGGTTCGTCTGCTTTGCCATTGTATATAAAGAGGGAGATCCTGCGTGATAGATTTCACGATAAGATTGTAAGTTTTTTTGTATGGCTTTAAGTGACAAGTCGCTTCGATAAAACTCGGCAAGCTTCAGATTTTCTCGTCCATTGTAGCCAATCGGAGTTTCAAGCTTGGCGTCTTTGACAGCGGACATGTGTTCTATCCATTGTTGCAAAAATTGCTCTAAAGCCACTTTCTCAGGGTCAAAGCCTGTGCCTTCTTCATCAAAAACCCAGTCCTCAGCTTTCCCTTCTTGCCACTGTTTTGCCACGGCATCAGCACTCTCAAAATGATGTGCAGTGACCTTTTCAAGTAAGCGACAATGATTACTGGATTGTATGGGTTCAAAATCTGGATGGTAAAGTAGGCTTTCAACAGCGGTTAAGCCGCGCACAGCAATACTGGCTGATGTCCAGAACTTAGGGGCATCCATGACGGATGGATCGCCTTGACTCAGGGCTCTAAGTTGTCTTTGTGTTACCCCTTTTTTATCTGGCCAATATTCAAAAGCGTAATAGCGCATAAAGTAAGTGACAGGGCCAAAATTAAGCCATTGTACTTGCTGCCAGTCTAGTGCATTAGCTTGAAATGCTTCTTGAGCGTTTTGAAGTGCTTGTTCAGAAGGTGCAGCGCAAAGAGCCTCACTGCGTTGTTGTAATACTTTTGAGGATTCTGTGTAGGAATCGTACCCTTGAGTAATAACACTAGAAACAATGCCATTAAGGGGGGCTTCCCATTGGCCAGCCGATGCGAGTAAAGGAGTTGTGGCGCTAATGGCTAAAGCAACTAGCTTGGGGAAATATGTCATTAAAGCGACTCCAAAAAGTAGATGAGTTTTTTTCGATGTTCTTTGTTTAGCTGTTTATAATATTCTTTGCTGTTTTGGGCTTCGCCGCCATGCCATAGAATGGCCTCTTCAATGGTCCGAGCTCGACCATCATGTAAAAAGCCTACTCTACCAGACGTTTTTTCAGATAAACCAATTCCCCACAAAGGTGCTGTTCTCCATTCGTTTGGGGTGGCTGAAAAGCTTTGAAACCCACTGGCTAGTCCTGGTCCCATATCGTGCAAAAGCATGTCCGTAAAAGGATAAAAAGTGCGGTTGTTTAATATGGCAAAACTTGAGCTTTCACCTGTTTTCATTTTTGGAATGTGGCAGCTCGCACAGGCGCTTTGTTCAAACACTTTTTTCCCTTCAAGAAAGGTCGTATCACTTAGATTGCGCATTGCAGGTGGTGAAGACAATGAAACAAAAAGATCTACTAATCTTGATTGCTGTTGATCAACTTCTAAATTGTCTAAATGTGTACTGTTACCATTTGGGCTATCTATGCATGTTTTTTGGTATTCTGTGCAATCACCTGATGCCGAAGGGTTAAGGGGTGTCGATAAGCCTAAATCAGTATTGAATGCCAGCTGATTTTGCGCAGTTATACTGGGCGTGGCAGCTTTATAACCAAAACGACCGAGGATATTTTCGTTACCGTTACTATTGGGTATCCAGCTCACTCGACCGCTGATGCCATCACTATCTTTGTCGCTAGGATCGGCATTGGCAATAATCATATCACTTGGAATATTATCTAATAAACCCATTCCGACTAATGCAGGAGAAACAAGAAGAGTAACATCTGTACTATCCTCAAAGTCTCCATAATTCAAGCTAGTCCAATGGATATTTGGTGTTCTTAATTCGACCTTGGTTTCATCAGTTAGTGTCTCTATATGTGTACTATAAGTAAGATAGTAATCCCCTTCAGGAAGAATGCCTGGGGAGCTTTGTCCTTGGAATTGGTGGCCATAATGTTTATCACCAATATTAGGATAAATGAAATCAGCAATAGGGGAGGTATTTTTATAAGATTTGCCAAGACGGATTAGAAAAGATGGAACGGATGCGCCACTTACACCCGTTTCAGGAGCATGACCTCTACCATTATTTATATGGCAGCTATTGCAGGATCGAGTGTTATAAAGCGGACCCAAACCATCGCTGGCTGTGGTTGAAGAGGGAGAAGGCACCCAAAATTTTTGGAATACCGCTTCACCAATATAAAAATCGAGTTTGTCTTCAAGCGCAATTCCAGTAAGAGGAGATGAGTAATCACTAGCAATCGCTACGTTCTGAAAACAAAAAAAGCTGACGTAAACGCCAGCTATCAAAAAAGTAATACTTTTCAATTTTTCTGTCATAAATAGACAAATACCATTAACTGACTAAATGACACATCCTTCCTGGTATCCCATTTACATGTTTTTATAGGGATAACAGTATTATTCAAATACCGAGCTTGGGTTATCTAAACTATCAGACCCTTCTAGCGCGATGCCCTGAAGATTTAGCTGATGGATGATTTCTTCTGTAGTGCGTGTTTCATTCACTAATGAGTCGACAAACGTTTGTACTAGCTGATTGCCTTTAGTGTTATTCATTGCAATGAGAACGTCAAAGGTTTGTCCTTTTTTTGCCGCATCTACCATGGCTTGTGCTGCACTTTCTGTTTCATCTAACTTTTGTTTCATCTCGGCGTCTAGCTGCGTATTTTTCTGGGCAACAAGGTTGGATAAAGACGCGCCTTTTATCCAGCTACCGTCAACACGTTTGTACTCGCCTAAATAGACGTTTTTAATGCCTTTCGCGTCATAGTAGTGTGACCAATGAGTGTTATCAGAGAAGCAATCATGCTCTTCTTCTGGGTCGTGTAACATTAGGCCAAGTTTTGTACGTTCTCCGCCTAATTCACCGTATGCAAGGCTTCCCATTCCGGTAAGAATAGTAGAAAGACCTTCTTCTGGTGTTTTTTCCAGTAGCGCAACGCGAGCGTCGCCGTTATTTTTCCAGTTATTTGCCATTTCTTCTAAGTCAGAAATGAGTAAGTCTGTTGCTGCAACTAAATAGTCACGACGACGATCACAATTGCCATTTGTGCAATTTTCTAGATCGAAATCTGTTGCTGGTCGTTCACCTGCGCCTGGGTTTGTGCCGTATAAATCTTGGCCCCAAAGTAAAAACTCAATGGCATGGTAGCCGCTTGCGACATTGGCTTCAACGCCATCGGCTTCTTGAAGTGTATTGGAGATAAGCTCAGGAGTGATATTGGAGGTGTCAACTTTCACGCCGCCAATCATTAGGCTTTTTGATGCAATAACATTAGCAGAGTAAAGAGCGTTCAAATCTGATTCTGAGCCATAGCTGTCTTTAGCAACATAGTCTATTAAACCTTCATCTAATGGCCAAGCATTAACTTTGCCTTCCCAATCGTCAACAATAGCATTACCGAAGCGGTAAACTTCACTTTGTTGATATGGAACGCGAGCTGCAATCCATGCGGTACGAGCGGCTTTTAAATTAGCTTCAGTTGGTTCGGCTAGAAGAGCATTAATAGAAGAGCGTAATGCTTTTGCTGTCATTAAAGAATCACTATAGATAGCCTCAGCAATATTGGCATAATGAACGACAACAGAATCCGCTGTAGCAGTAGAGGATTCATTTTTTACAGCAGCTGGACCGCAAGCTGTAAGCATCGCACCTGTAATGCAGACTGCGATAGGGGTAAATAACCGTTTCATGTTTGAAGCTCCAATAGAATGTTGTATTAACATGATATTAGAAATGAAAACGATTATCAATGAGTGTTTTTGCACATTCCTTACAATTCTAGAGCGGAGAACTCAATCACCGCACTGGTATTGGAAAGTATTACCCGCCGCAGTTTTAAGGTTATATTGGCAAGCATTTTCTCTCAATAAGTTTTGACCTTCCCATGAGACACTCATACTAATTGGCGACTTATTTTTATAGCTTGGTATGAATCGATAAGCCGCGACAACATCAATTGCACTGTCTGGTCCTAATTGGATCGAGTGTCCAATTAGACGTTGACGTGTTTCAGTATTGTATAAAGTGTAATCTGTTGTGTATTCCTGATCGCCGTTATCATGAGAAAAGTTAAGCCAAATTTTACGGTATGTCTTCGGCTCAGAAGTTGGGTTGGTTAGGCGTAATTTAGTATAGATAATTTGAGAACGGGATAAGCTTGCTTGTGCATTCTGGCTTACTTTTAGGTAGGCCGAATTTGATTCTTGCCATGGCATATTAGTTCCAAAAGAAGCGTCTACTATTTGAATATTTTCTCTTGCTAAATGCATTTCAACGTATTGAATTAGGTCTTTTGCAGGGGCGTACAAGGCTAAAGCAATCACACCTAAAAGTGCGACTTTCTGAATATTACGAACAGGACTCATTAGCTTAATCATATCCACATCCTAGAATTATTTAACTGGTTGTTTATACAGTACTGTATATATAAACAGTTATTTTGTATAGCGCTATTTATAAAAAACAGTTTGCTTTTCTAAAAAATATTTTATGGTTTTCAGGATGTAGGTGTTTTTTAAAAATTATTAAATAATGTTTGATTTTATTCATCTGATTGAAAAATAAGTGATTTTTTATGATTCCCACAGCCTTCTTAACGGTTTCTGTGGACAAGTTTTTATGCCTTTTTTTTTATTTTTTTAAACGTGAAACTTACTAGATTCGATGGCAATAAAAGGGCTAGACACTATAATGCAGCCATAAATAAGTGATGAGGTAGGTTGTGGATAAAGTTGACGTGGTCGTAATAGGTGCTGGTGCTTCCGGTTTAATGTGTGCAGCAACAGCGGGCTATCGAGGTAAGAGCGTGGTGGTGTTGGATCATGCAAATAAAGCAGGTAAAAAGATTCTTATGTCTGGAGGGGGGCGTTGTAACTTCACCAACATGGATGCGGCTCCCAAGCATTTTTTATCCGACAACCCGCATTTTTGTATCTCGGCGCTACGTCGTTTTTCGTCACAAGATTTTGTTGATCTAGTAGATCGTCATGGATTGGACTATGTGGAGAAGACACCAGGACAATTGTTCTGCGAGCACTCGGCCAAAGACTTACTCGATATCTTACTAACAGAATTAGAATGGTCTGGAGCAAGACTTAAGCTGAACACTAAAATCCATAATATCGATTTTCAAGATGGCCACACAGTGGTAAAAACAAACCAAGGTGATTTTATTTGCGAGTCGCTTGTTGTCGCGACAGGTGGCTTATCGATACCAAGCATGGGCGCAACAGGCTTTGGTTATGACATTGCTAAACAAGTAGGCCATAATATTTTAGCAACACGTGCTAGTTTAGTGCCGATTACCGTGCAGCCTGATCGTAAAGCCCAACTTGCTGAGCTCTCTGGAATCGCCTGTGATATCGCCGCGACAGCCAATGGCGTTACATTTCAAGAGCCTTTGTTGTTCACTCATCGCGGTGTCAGTGGTCCCTCTATTCTTCAGATTACCAATTTTTGGCAACCTGGCGAAGCGCTTAGTATCAATATTTCTCCGACCTTATCATTGGAGGAGCTAATAGATGTGCGTCAGAGTACCCCGAAGAAAAGCTTTGAAGGTTTCTTATCAAGCTTGCTTCCAAAGCGTTTAGTAGACACCATCAAAACAGAATTTCCTTGGTTAACAGAGCGCAGTGCGCAAACCTCAAACGAACAGATAGACAACCTGTTTCATTACCTTACTCATTTTGATATCGCGCCTAATGGAACGGAAGGCTACCGAACCGCTGAAGTGACGTTAGGCGGCGTCAATACCAATGAAGTGTCCTCTAAAACCTTTGAATCGCAAAAACAAAATGGCCTATACATTATTGGTGAAGCGTTGGATGTGACTGGCTGGTTAGGTGGCTACAACTTCCAGTGGGCTTGGGCGAGTGGGTATTGTGCTGGGCAGTATGTTTGATGGATTTTCTCAGTTTAAACGAAGGCAATTGTAAGGAAATTCGAAATTAGAACTAAGACAGTTTAACTTGCTGGCAGCGTAGGTGACCTAGCAGGATTCGCCACCTTAGTCGCGCTATCAAATTCTGGCAAGTCCAGAGAACTTCCTTGACGGAGCCAAATTATGTGTCTTCATAAAAACCAAATAATCAGCACTCATATATTGGTTATCCTGATCGTTGTGTACCAATACTTTGTGTCTAGACTTTCTCTATCAGACAGCCATCAATAAAGCATTCATGACAGAATGCCGGTCCATCACTTTATTCAACGACCAGCCCACAATACGTCGAGAGCAAATCTGATACTGCAGTCATGCGCAAAAAACCTCCATGAGTCCTGACATATACGATGTTGCTGAACTACACTTTATGTTGTGTGTTAGGGTTTAATTGACGTTTCAATACATTGTCCGCAATCTTACCAGATTTATTAATCAGAAGACGTGCCTATAAAAATACCGAGGGGGATCAAAATCATTCTTTAGCTTCGCATCTAATACACTTGCTGTTAATACCCCTAGTTGGCTATCACCAGCGCCATTTTAGCGAGTGATGTGTCATAAGAAGGTGTGCAGTCGATTAAAACCAGACCGACGCTTACGATGAACATACGGTCAACATGCCCCCATTTGTCTCCATAGTATTTCTCCTTTAAGGTATTGGAGGTGCAGAGAGCTTGCTTGATAAGGTTCGATAGAAAATAGTGAAGAGCAGTTGGTTTGGCTATTGAAGGCAAACTGCAATATCGAACACCATTATTAATAGCATATCGACAAGATTATTTAGGACTGGAGAGTTATTTATGGCTGTAACAAAAACACACAAAGTTGTCGATCACATCGTGGAGACACTTTATAAATACGGTGTCCGACATGTCTTTGGTATTCCAGGCGATGCGATTAATGATTTGATGGACGCAATACGGCGTCATGGAAAAGTCGAATTTATACAAGTTCGTCATGAAGAAACCGGGGCATTCGCCGCATCAGCTCAAGCAAAGTTAACAGGTAAACTTGCTGTTTGTGTTGGTACCGCTGGAGGAGGCGCTATACATTTACTTAACGGGTTGTACGACGCGAAATTGGACCACGCGCCTGTCCTTGCAATAACGGGACAGTTGCCACGTTCCGAAATTGGCAACCATTCGCATCAAGAAATCAATTCAACGGCTCTGTTTTCCGATGTGGCTGTATTTAATCAAACGTTGTTTGCCTCTGATAGTGCCCCCGAGATTATACAGCAAGCGTGTAATAGTGCGCTAATTGAAAAGGGAGTGGCTCATATTGCGTTGCCAGCGGACGTTGCCACGGAGCAAGTAGAAGCAAATATTCGCTGTCATCCAGTAGCGGGCACTGAAACGGGTAATACAAAACCTTTAGCGTCAACATTAAACAATGCGCTTAGCTTAATTGAGCAGGTTGAAAAAGTTGTTGTTCTGGCGGGTATTGGCGCTATTTCAGCGCGTCAACAGCTACTTACATTGTTGAAAAAATGTAATGCACCATTTATAAGGTCGTTGAAAGCAAAAGTACTACTGCCGGATGAGCATGAATACTCCTTAGGTGGGCTTGGCTTACTCGGCACCCGACCATCTCTTGAGGCAATAGAGAATTGTGATTTACTTATAATGCTGGGTACCGATTTTCCCTACAAAGAATATTATCCTAAAAATGCGAAAGTCATTCAGGTGGATAAAGATATTCGACACATAGGTCGACGTTGCCCTGTTGATGTATCAATAGTAGGAGAGGTAAGTGAGGTACTTGACCAACTAGTTGTCGATTTAGCTCAAAAAGATAACGACAGTTTTCTCACCGAATGTCGTCACCAGAAAATGAAATGGTCAAGAGAGCAAGGTAAAAAGGAAAATTTGCAAGACACGCCAATAAAACCTCAGCTCCTAGCACGTTCAGTTGGGGAGCTTGCGAACAAAGATGCAATATTTCTTTGTGACACAGGTACTGTGACCGCGTGGGTCGCACGGCATTTGCCGGTTACTGAACAACAATTATTTACCCTCTCGGGAAACTTAGCTACGATGGCATTTAGTATGGCTGGTGCGATAGGCGCGCAATTAAAATTCCCTGAGCGGCAGGTGATAGCACTTATCGGTGACGGTGGGTTTAGCATGTTGATGCAAGATTTTATTACGGCAGTCAATCGAAAATTACCAATAAAGGTTATTATTTTTAACAATGCTAAGTTGGGGTTAATTCAACTCGAGCAAGAAAGTAGTGGTTATCCTGACTATAAAACGTCATTAAAAAATCCAGATTTTGCCGAGTTTGCTCGCTTATGTGGTGGTAAAGGTTGGAGTGTAAGTCGCCCTGAACAGTTAGTAGATGCATTGAAAGAAGCGTTTACTAGCACCGATGCCTGTGTGCTTGATGTCCATGTCGATCCAGATGAATTGGTTATGCCGCCAAAACTCGAATTGTCCCAAGCCGTAAATTATTCTATAGCGAAAGCCAAAGAATTTTTAAATTCAAATGATTAAGGTGGCAACGCTCAGACAAGCGACTCCGAAAATACCCAAAAGAAGAGCAATGAATACGCAAGAAATTCACTGAGCTTGATCGTTGCAGTATTATTTGCTTTAACTAGTCAGATGGCTGAAATGAAGGGCATTTTTTATTTGTATTTATCGTTGTCGCTATTTCATTTAGCTCCTGCTCTTAGGTGAAAATGTTCAATATTTCTTTTTGCTGGAGATATAGGTTTGCTTCCGCAGAAAGCTTAAGGCAATAGTGTTCAGGCAGCCTTAATTCATTTTTTGATTTAATTTCCTGCGTTTGAAATCATATTTTATTTGGTGATGGATATTGGCACTCACTTGGGAGTGTTTAGGCATCTAAAATAAGAGATATCTATTAATCTAGTAATTAATGGTCATTGTGCGGCTTTTCAATAACTCTCTTCGATTTTAGCTTAAGAGGCTGCCTTCTCCAGTAACGGCAACACAAGTAAGGGGCATGGTGCATTCACCGAAATATACTCCACAGTTACTTTGCGTAGGGGCCAGTGACTGTTACTTCCACGGGATACCAAAATCAACAGATCGGCACAGAGCTGACCTGCTAAGTCTACTAGTGTTTCACCGGCGCTGCCCGCCACCACATACAGACTCACGTTAAGATTAAAAGGTAATTATTTGTGCACAAGCAGATTAAGTGACTCCTTAACCTCGGCCTTCTTCTGCTCCGGGGTGATGGAGGTAACGTACGGAAAAAACCGCTATCTCCAGGACTGTAAATACTGGCAAGGTGGAGCTCACCGCCCTTAGGTAGCATGCTTATGGCCGTCGCCAGAGCAAACTTAGCCTCACCGTCGTCTTCGGGATCAATAGCAATCAACAGTTTCTGATACATAGTCGTTCTCTTATTTGGTTTCAGAGGTGGTTACTACTTTAGAAAAGCTCTTCCCTGGACCAATTCATTCATGCTGTACCCCCTAGAATCTGCCCGGAGCGCTCTAAAAAGTGCCACAGTCATAAAAACTAGAAGAAAGCAGAAGGGTAGGCCGAGAGAGGTAATCACGTTTTGCAGGGCATCTAGCCCGCCAGCCAGCCAGTAACAGAGTTGCGGCGATCACATTACTGTCCAGCCCCAGGGCTGAACGTGCGTTCCCAGAGGATTGGATAGAACAGATTACTAATACGCATGGGTAAGTTATGGTGATAGGAAAAAGTAAGCCATAGCAAGCCTCGGCACAGCAAAAATGGTCCATACCACCAGGTGAGATTAGAGTAATCGGGGCGGCTGTCGTCAGCGCCCAGGCGGATGTTACCATAGTGGCTGAATGCCAAGCTGATCAAGAATAACAATGGGCACTAACGGAGCAATGTTGAACCAACCGCAAATCGCGAGCTACCCACCCAGTTAACCCCCGAAACTTTCGGCAACGACTTCGTCAAACGGAACCGCGAGGATAACGAAAAGCGCAGCTATACCTGCCGAGGTGAAAGACACCCCCAGTATAATCTGCAGTCCCAATCGGCGTTGCAGGCGTTCAAGCATATGTGCCTCCGTTTCTTGGGTAAGGCTATACGGTAACACACACATTCACTGGTTAGGGGGCGGGCATCCATTTGGTTTAGTTACCGAGCGTTCCAGTGACTATTTTACATTGCATCTGGCTCGTTCAAATTTTCATCAAGTTAGGGCTTGAGGTTTAATAGTACGAAAATAAATTTGTGATTAAATATTGTTCATTAAGTTTTCAGTAGATAATGTTTTTATATGGCAGTCCATTATTAATTAGTGTGTAAAATCGTTCTGTTGTATTTAAAATCCATACGTTGTATTTAAAATCCTTATAGGACATCGTCAGTCTAAATGTTGTAAAAATTAACAAGGTTACTATTGAAAGCGTTACGTGTTATATCTGTTCTTCCTATGTTTACTTAAATAATCATCACGTCTGTACTCATCTTAATTTTTCATAGAATTATCAAGCAAAAAAAACGTACGTTCGTATATGTAGTAGCTGAGTAAGCAATAATGACTAAAACGACTGTTTTGACCAGAACACAGTTTCTGATGATATTGTATCGACCACTGAAATCGTAGCCTTTAAGCTTTTTTCTCCGATATTCCCCTCAATCATTTTAATATTATGCCTGTTCGTATTAAAGAATATGAATTGTGTAAACATTCACCAAAAATTAATAAAATTTAAAAGGAAATATTGATGGATAAGACAGATTTTCAATTACCGGATATACCCATTACGCCGAAAAAAATAGGCATGAGCATTGTAATAGCCTTGGTACTCTATATCGGTTACAGCAGTTATTATACCGTCTCTGCTGAATCTGTTGGTATCGTGCAGCGCTTCGGCGAGTATCAATATGCGGTTGATCCGGGTTTACATTTTAAAATTCCTTTTGGTGTCGATAGCGTTATTGAGGTACCAATTAAAAGGCAGCTGAAAGAAGAGTTTGGTTTTGGTACGCCTGGCGCAACGTTCACAGAGCAAATAGCAAATCCAAAGGAGTGGAAGTTGGAAACAACGATAGTCACTGGCGATTTAAATACAGCTTTAGTGGAATGGGTTATTCAATTTCGGATTGTAAATGCCTTTGATTTCCTTTTTAAAGTACGGGATCCGGGCGCGGCGCTTCGTGACATATCAGAATCGGTAATGCGAGAGGTTGTCGGCGATAGAACAGTGGATGAAGTACTTACCATTGGTAGACAGGACATTGAAGCTAGTGCTCAGATAAAAATGCAAGCGGTTACCAGTCTTTATGAAATGGGCTTACGCATTGATCAGGTTCAGCTGAAAAATGTAAATCCACCCAAGCTGGTGCAAGCGTCATTTGATGAGGTTAATGAAGCAAAGCAAGAGCGAGAGCGGGTGATCAATGTTGCTCGGGGTGAATATAATAAAGCGATTCCTAGAGCAAAAGGGCGAGCAAGTCAGAAAGTACAGTCGTCAGAAGGCTACGCTATACAGCGCGTTAACGAAGCTGAAGGGGATTCGAATAAATTTAATGCGTTACTTAAAGAGTATATAAAAGCTCCGGCAGTCACTAAGCGTCGATTGTATCTAGAAACGATGGCAGAAGTCCTCCCCAAGGTGACCAACAAGGTTGTACTCGACGACAAAGCAGCGTCGATATTGCCACTGTTACAGCTGAATAAAATTAAAGGAGATGTTAAATGAAAAAATATATCTACGTCGCCATTGCTTTTTTTATAATTTTACTCATTGCTGGGTACGGATCGTTGTATCGTGTCAATGAAACGGAACAGGTTATTATTACCCAGTTTGGGAAACCGGTTGGCGGCATTGATAATGACGCTGGCCTAAAGATAAAAGTACCTTTTATTCAAAAAGCTAACCGAATTGAAAAAAGAATTCTATTATGGGACGGGGTCGCTAATGACATGCCAACAAAGGATAAGCTGTATATCACAGTTGATACGTTTGGTCGGTGGCGCATAAAAGACCCTCTTCAGTATTTTTTAAGATTAAGAGATGAGCGAAGCGCCCAATCAAGGTTAGATGATATTCTAGGGGGTGAGACGCGTAATGCTGTTGCTAAGCATAAGCTAATAGAGATTATTCGTACGACCAAGGGAAGAGAATCGGAGGTTGATCCACTTTTGGTCAATGCTGATAGGGGTAGGCTTTTAACGATAAAAAGGGGGCGTCGTCAAATAGAAGAAGATATTTATAAGGCGGCATCAGGGAAATTATCAGAATTTGGAATCGAATTGTTAGATATTCGATTTAAACGCATTAATTATAATGAAAGTGTTAGGCAAAAAATATACGCGCGAATGATTAGTGAGCGACAGCAAATCGCTGAACGATTTCGTTCCGAAGGAGCTGGCGAGGCAGCAAAAATTATAGGTAGTAAGGAAAAAGAGCTCCAACGTATAGAGTCTGAGGCCTATCAAGAAATTCAAACTATCCAAGGTGTTGCTGATGCAAAGGCAACAGCAATTTATACATCGGCTTATAATCAATCGAAGTACTCACAAGAACTTTATACCTTTGTTAAGACGCTAGAAACCTATAGAAGTGTAATTGACGCCAATACCACGTTAGTGTTAACGACCGAAAGTGATATTTATGGTCTGTTAAAAGGAGTGGACTAGCGTTGAATTAGCGTAATAGGTAATAGATTATTTGATCAATAAAAGCGGTGAAAATGTTAAGGAGCATCATGGCTTTAAATTTTTTCCCGGTTTTGTGGCGCTGAGGGTTAGAGATCCTCAGCTACCTCATTATGTTGTTTTGAAGAAATGATCCAGATATATAACACACCAAGAAATGCGGAAAGAACCGAAGAAATTAAGATCGATGTTTTTGCAATATGAAGTTGATTAGGCTGCACATCAAATCCCAGCGTGGCAATAAATGTGGACATGGTGAAGCCAATCCCTGCAATCAATGAAGCTCCAATAACGTGTTTAAAATTAATGCCAGCCGGCAAACTGCCTATATTGTAGCGCAGGCCTAGCCAGCAAGCGCCAGAAATGCCAATAAATTTACCGAGTACAAGCCCAGTAAGGATCCCTAGTCCAACGGGGTGCTGAATGCTATCCATAAATGAACTTATGCTAAATACTACGCCAGCATTGGTCAGTGCAAACAGTGGCAATATGAATAATGCTACCGGCAAGTCCAATGCATCTTCCCATCGACGCAAGGGGGTACTGGCTCGTTCAGATAGATCTCGAACCTTCTGTATCTGCTCGTGGTCTTCACTTCGGCCAAGAACGTCCACTTCATGTGTTTTTTTCTGTATAGAGCTGATTATTGATTTTGCCTTATCAAGCGATTTTTCTGATGTTAGCTTTGGTCTTGCAGGCACCGTCAAAGCAATGGCGACCCCGGCTACTGTGGGATGAACGCCAGACTTGAGCATCATCCACCAAGTTGCGACACCTCCGATGATATAAAAAAGCGGTTGTCTTACGCTTGCATAGTTAGCTAGCGCCAAAAAAGCAAGAAGCACAAATGCGCTCGCCAGATATATTATAGATATTTCATGAGTGTAAAATATTGCGATGACAAGTATCGCTCCGACATCGTCGACGATGGCGAGGCCAACAATAAATGCTAACAAGCTAACGGGGATTTTTTTTCTCACGATGGTCAATACACCCAGTGCAAATGCGGTGTCAGTTGCCATAGGTATACCCCAACCGGTTTGTGAATCCAATGACCAGTTGAACAATGAATAAATCACAGCCGGACACACCATTCCACCTAAGGCGCAAAAAATCAGCATGCGTCTATTGTTTGGATTAGCGAGATCTCCGGCAAGCACTTCGCGCTTAATTTCAAGCCCAAGCAGTAAGAAAAATATCACCATTAAACCATCATTAATAATATGCTTAAGTGACGTTTGCAGTTCAAACTCACCCAAAATTAGGCCAATCGGTGTGTGTACCAAATTCAAATAGGTAGAAGAATAAGCTGAGTTTGCCCACCAAAGGGCTACGACTGTGGACAGCAGAAGTAACAGGCTAGAGGTTGTTTGGGCACGAATGAAGTTGGAAAATGGATGGTGAATATTTTCTAAGCCACGCTGCAATACATTTTTAGAGTCGTTGGGCATCTTAGGCATCTGAATAAGTTCTATAATAGTGGTGTTAGCTTTGTTGAGAATTCACGCTAACAGGCGTGGCACTTCGACTACATAACGCAAATTAAATTATCCTTGTTTATTGGTTTACAAGAAAAATTCTAGCATTACCGCAGATAACTGCGGAGGTTATTTAGGTTGCAGGAAGTCATGACTGGGTGTCTTTGGTAATCATAAATACTTATATGTGTTGTTCCATGATTAGTATTATTTTATCGCATTTATACGACTAGGCTAAGCCCCTTCACAGATTCCGGTCGATCAGCTGGTGTGAGCACACCGCGCCGACTGACACCTTGTTGGTTGTTGCATGTACAGCACCGACTAAAGCCATCATCACGCCGATGGTTAGATACATCACTGATAGTGGTTGATCAGGAAATTTCGGGTGCTGGCGGAATAGCTTTTCAGGCAGTAGCGGAAATGAACCGCTAGCGGCTGAAGTGTATCTGTAGTGCTACTGTATATTAAACGGTACTGGCTAGCGAATGAAACTGTACCATTGGGTTTTAACCCTCTTGCTAAACATGAGTTCAAGTTTGATGTGACGCATCTTTGAACGCATCCCAGTAGGGACGATAAGGGTGTAAAGATCAAATTAACTCTATAATGATCCCCTTTTTATTACTCTTTAAAGTACTTTTTTTTAACCTCGAAAATCTACAAGATACTTATGATTAGTTGTGTTGAAGGTAGGTACTTGAAAAACAACAGCGCAATGGAAATCATATGAAAATATCGTTGACGCTGGTTAGGATATAACCACTAAGATTTTTACTGATTTGACCTATACTTTTTCAGGAATATCTTCAAGTAGCTTTAAAATAATGAGGTTGTTACTTAGTTTTGCTAAGTCAATGAGGTAGTTTTTTTCAAGGTCTTGCATCGCTTGGTCTGCTAATAACTCTTTTAGCAATTGTTCTTCGTTATTTGCTATGGCTGTTTTTATAGCTGCAAAGTTCGCAATACTTAGTTTGTTTTTATGAGTATTGTCAGATCCCATTGGTGGTATGGACCCAGTTTCCTAGACAGTTTCTAGCTCCGTAAAATATCGCTTTTCATATTGCAGTGGCGATAATCCATCATTGGATCCATGGTGTCGCTTTGGATTATAAAAGCACTCGATATAATCAAAAATCTCTGAACGAGCATCGCTTCTTGTTTGATAGGTTCGATTGCGTACTCTTTCTTTTTTTAACAATGAGAAAAAGCTTTCCGCAACGGCATTATCATGGCAATTACCACGACGGCTCATACTGGCTTCCAGATTATTATCTTTTAAGAAGGTTTGCCAATCTTTCGAGGTATATTGAGCGCCTTGATCAGAGTGTACCAGTACTTTTTTTGTGGGACGTCGCCGCCAAATAGCCATGAGTAAAGCATCAATAACCGACTCCGCTGTTGCTCTTGATCTCATTGACCACCCTACGATCAATCTAGAAAATAGATCCACAACGACGGTGACGTAAAGCCAGCCTTCTTTTGTCCGGATATACGTAAAATCAGTTACCCAGACTTGATCTGGCTCTGGGACAATAAACTCTCTATTTAGTGTATTTGGCGCTGTGTTACGCTCAGCGCCACTATAAAAAACAGGGTGACGTTTGTAGCCTATGAGCGCTTTTAGGCCCTCACGGCGCATCACTCTTAGCACTCGATTCTTTCCACAAGACTTACCTTCTCCTTTTAGGTCTTTGGTGATATTGCGGTAGCCGTAAACACAACCACTCTCAAGCCAATGCATTTTAATCGTAACGGCAAGTTGGTCATCTTCTTGTTCTCGTCGACTTTTTGGGCGGTCCAGCCAAGCGTAAAAACCGCTCCTATGGACTTGCAGTGTTCGACATAAGACAACAATAGAATAGTCGTTGAGCCGTGATTTTATGAACGTGTACTTTTCTTTGACTCCCCGGCAAAGTACACGGCGGCCTCCTTTAGAATGTCCCTCTCTTCGGTCACCCGCTGAAGCTCCGCTTTGAGCCGTTGGATCTCTGACTGAGCGGAATCTTCCGCTTTTCGACTTGCTTCAGGTTTGCGGTATCGAGCAATCCAATCATGCATACTTTTGTAACTAACGCCAAGTCGCTCAGCCACTTCAGCAATCTTATAACCACGCTCTGTTACTTGTTTAACGGCTTCAATTTTGAACTCTTCGGTATAGCGTTTCCCACTCATAATTCACCTCATCTTTACCTATTATTATATAGCTATGAGATGTCTACAAAAGTGGGTCCATACCATGGTGACGCTCCATTATTAGTTTGTTAATACAGTAATAGCTTGCTTCTAGTACCAACCTTATGACTCAGGCTAGCTGAATGCAACTTTTTTGGAAAACTAGATTTTAACGTTAATAGGTGTCTAGTAAAGTCTGGAAAGTCCATTAATTGACGACTCTTTTGAAAGCTTGAAGTTAAGAAAACTTATTCGCACCTAATCTAGATTCATGTCAGACTGTTTTACGCTGCTATGTATTTTTCAGCTTTAAAAAAAACAATAGAGGTTCGTTTAAAAATATTTATCCAATTGTCATAAGGAGAAAATAATGAACAATAGTTTCGACACTCAACAACAGCTCACTGTTAATGATGAGCAATTTCACATTCATTCTCTCAAGGGGTTTGGCGACAAAGCAAAACGATTGCCCTTTTCTTTAAAAATATTACTCGAAAATCTACTTCGCAATGAAGATGGCGTGAATGTTAAAGAGCAAGACATTCAAGCGTTATTGGATTGGGATCCACATGCCAAACCCGCAATAGAAGTCGCCTTTACACCGGCACGCGTAGTCATGCAGGATTTTACGGGTGTGCCTGCCATTGTTGATTTAGCCGCAATGCGCGACGCGATGGAAAAGCTGGGCGGCGATCCAGCAAAAATCAATCCACTTTCTCCCGTCGAACTTGTTATTGACCACTCAGTACAAGTGGATGGTTATGGCAATAATGGTGCGTTTGATCTAAATGCAAAACTTGAATATGAAAGAAACAAAGAACGCTACGAATTTTTGCGTTGGGGTCAAACTGCCTTTGACAATCTAAAAGTAGTGCCACCAGCCACCGGTATTGTGCACCAAGTCAATTTAGAATATTTAGCCCGTGTTGTGTTTAATGAAGACCGTCACGGCAAAAAGTTTGCGTACCCAGATACACTGGTGGGCACGGACTCTCATACGACGATGATTAATGGTTTAGGTGTACTAGGTTGGGGTGTTGGCGGCATTGAAGCTGAAGCGGTTATGCTGGGTCAACCTATTAGTTTACTTATCCCTCAGGTTGTCGGTGTTAAGTTGAGTGGCCGCCTACCAGAGGGCACCACAGCCACAGACTTAGTCCTTACCGTCACCGAAATGCTGCGTAACCACGGCGTAGTCGGTAAATTTGTGGAATTTTACGGTGATGGCCTTGCTGACTTACCGCTTGCTGACAGAGCCACCATTGCCAATATGGCACCAGAGTACGGTGCGACTTGTGGTATTTTCCCCATTGATGATGAAACTATTAGCTATCTTCGTTTAACAAACCGTGATGAAGAGCAACTTAAACTCATTGAAAATTACGCTAAACACCAAGGTCTGTGGCGCAACAATGGTGATGAAGCTGATTACACCGATGCACTTGAGTTAAAACTTGATGATGTTGTACCAAGTCTTGCAGGACCTAAGCGTCCACAAGACAGAATAGCTCTTGATAAAGCGGGTGACGTTATTCGCCATCATCTAAAAGACTTTCAAGATGAACGTATGGCTCGTCACGATAAAAGTAGTGAAGGGCAAGCACGCATAGAAAATGAAGGCCCAGTAACTAGCCCTAATGAGTCCGTTGATGAAGCGCAAATTAAGGGCGCTGCCATAGTTAAATTCAAAGGCCAAGAATTTGAGTTAAACGACGGGGCCTGTGTTATTGCGGCTATTACTAGCTGTACAAACACATCAAACCCAAGTGTTATTTTAGCGGCTGGTTTGGTTGCCAAAAAAGCGAAACAACTGGGTATTAATGTAAAACCTTGGGTTAAAACCTCATTGGCGCCAGGCTCTAAAGTAGTAACAGATTACTTAGAAAAAGCAGGGTTGATGGAGGACTTAGAAAGTCTTGGCTTTAATTTAGTGGGTTATGGTTGTACCACCTGTATTGGTAACTCGGGCCCATTAGCGAGTGAAATATCCGATGCCATCCAAAAACACAAACTCATCGTTAGCTCTATTTTATCAGGCAATCGAAATTTTGAAGGGCGTATTCACCAAGACGTTAAAATGAACTTTTTAGCCTCGCCTCCGCTTGTTGTTGCCTATGCCATTGCCGGTCGTACTGATATAGACGTATATAAGGAGCCTCTAGCGCAAGCCGCCAACGGCAAAAATGTTTACCTTAAAGACATTTGGCCAAGTGTCAAAGAAGTCAGCGATCTGGTTAAAGAAACCGTTACTAAAGAAATGTTCGCAAAAAGCTACGCCAACGTATACGAAGGCGACAGCCACTGGCAGCAAATTCAAATACCGGATGGCAAACTTTACGACTGGAACGATGCGTCAACTTATATTAAAAAGGCCCCCTTTTTTGATGACATGAGTATCGATCCTCCGGGCATTCCAAGCATTAAAGGAGCACGCTGTTTAGCCAAACTGGGTGACTCAGTCACCACCGACCATATTTCTCCGGCTGGTGCGATTAAGGCCGATTCCCCTGCCGGTTTATACTTGCAAGAAAATGGCGTAGAAAAAGCGCAGTTTAATTCTTATGGCTCTCGCCGAGGCAATCACGAAGTGATGATGCGCGGAACCTTTGCCAACGTAAGACTTAAAAACTTACTTGCACCGGGCACTGAAGGCGGCGTTACTCGCACTCAACCCGACGATAACTTAGCCAGTATTTACGATGCAGCAATGGCGTATCAAGAAAATAATACGCCGCTTATTATTTTAGCAGGTAAAGAGTACGGAACAGGCTCATCGCGTGATTGGGCCGCTAAAGGCTCACTGTTATTAGGTGTAAAGGTCGTCGTAGCACAAAGTTATGAGCGAATTCACCGTTCTAATTTAATTGGTATGGGTGTCTTGCCCCTGCAATTTAAAGACGGCGAAAGCTATGAATCACTTGGTTTAACAGGGCAAGAGCAATTTGATGTAGATGGCTTGCACGATAAAACCGATGACGTAACCCTAGTCGCGACGAATAGCGAGGGTAAAAAAGTCAGCTTTAGTGCCGACGTACGTATCGATACGCCTAAAGAGTGGGATTACTACAAGCATGGCGGCATTTTACAGTACGTGCTACGTAATATGCTCGACTAACCTTAAAAAGCCTTGGGGGTCTGCGATGAGGTCGAGCTATCGTACTAAATTGCTTGAACGCTTTAAAAAAGGCATCCCAACTTAGCGATGTTATCGTTTTATTGTCACTAAACAAGGCTAATTAGCCTTTTTTAGTGACTTTGAGGGTCAGATAAGGCATTGGCTATAAGGTTGCGAAACCAACGATGAGACAAGGATTGGTTGTGACGAGACTGCCAGTGTAAAGCGACTTCAAAAGCGGGTACTGTAAAAGGTAATTCGTATATTTTCAGCGGATTACTTTCAGAAAAGAAGGTGGCAATTTTATATGGCAGTATTGCGATTAGTTCGGTTTTTGCTAGAACTGATGGCAAAATTGAAAAGTGAGATACTTCTAAACTGACTTTACGTTTTTCTCCTAAACGTGAAAGAACTTCTTCTGTGGCGCCATGCCCTTGACTTCGAGTAACCAAAGCGTGCTTGTGTGACATGAATTGCAGCATGGTTAATTCATGGCTCAGTGGTGCAAATTTTTCATTGATAATACAGACATAGCGCTCTTCAAATATGATGTGGCGTTCGATATTTTGATTATTTAGCTGCCTGCTGCATATCACA
Organism: Marinomonas primoryensis; assembly: GCF_013372285.1. NCBI lineage: Bacteria > Pseudomonadati > Pseudomonadota > Gammaproteobacteria > Oceanospirillales > Oceanospirillaceae > Marinomonas > Marinomonas primoryensis. Next base: position 1,809,444 of record NZ_CP054301.1, read on the forward strand.
GCATCGATCTTTCCTGATGACATCCATTCATCCACTTTATCTATTTCAAGCGGTACGACTTCCATTTCGACATTAGGGGCTTCTTTTTGCAAGCGGGCAAAAATAGGTGGAAGCAGCGCCATTTCGCCTAAGTCTGTCATGGCAACACAAAAACGTTTTTGCGACTGAGCAGGATCAAAATGCAGCACGTTGGCTATGGTATTTTCTATCTTGCTGAGGGATTGGTTTAACTCATCATAAAGTTGTAGAGCCGTTGCCGTGGGCTCCATACCACCTTTTGTTTTGATAAATAGGCGGTCTTTAAATATGTCTCTCAATCTCGATAGTGCATAGCTAACCGATGGTTGAGTCACAAAGAGTTGTTCCGCTGTTATGGTCACACTTCGAGTGTCGTAAAGCATTACAAAAGTGCGAATAAGATTCAGATCTATATTAGCCATAATAAATACTATCTATTTCGGTTAGAAAAACTATTGATTGGTTCAATTAAATCAGGGGGGCTAAGGTTATTCAATAGTGAAATCACATAGAGATAATCAATATGAATAAAGTGCACTCTACAACCTACACACTTTTACGTAAAAATGGCATGTTGAAAGTGTTTGGCAATCCAGGTTCGAATGAACTTCCTTTTCTGAAAAATTTCCCTGCAGATTTCGAGTACATACTGGCGCTTCATGAAGGCGCTGTTGTGGGTATTGCCGATGGTCACGCTCTTGTGAGTCAGCAACCTTCATTAGTGAATTTGCACGCAGCATCGGGTACTGGTAATGCGATGGGGGCTTTGACCAATGCTTGGTATTCCCATTCACCGTTGGTAATTACGGCGGGGCAGCAAGCGCGCTCTTTAATGGGCGTAGAAGCCATGTTATCCAATGTAGATGCTGCACAATTACCCAAGCCATTGGTTAAATGGAGCTATGAGCCATCTTGCTCTGGTGATGTGCCAAGGGCGATTAGCCAAGCGATTCATATGGCGAATCAGCCAGCAAAAGGGCCTGTGTATGTTTCCATCCCGCATGATGATTGGGATAAAGAGATCGATGAGGATGCGCTGCTATTGGCAGAGCGGGAAGTAACTACGGCTGGCTCACTGTCTATTGAACAGTTAGCGTCATTAACACAGCGCATCAATAAAGCGACGAATCCTGTTCTTGTGCTGGGTCCTGATGTGGATGCGTATCAAGCAAATGATCTGGCTATTATGTTGGCCGAAAAAATGGCGTCGCCTGTTTGGGTTGCGCCTTCTGCGCCGCGTTGCCCATTTCCCACTCGTCATGCTCTTTTTCGTGGCGCCTTGCCTGCGTCGCTGGCGGGTATTGCTCAAAAACTGGACGGTCATGATTTGATCGTCGTTATTGGTGCGCCAGTATTTCGCTATCATCAGCATGCACCGGGTCGTTATTTACCTAAAAATGCTGAGTTGATTCATGTTACCTGCGATTTGCAAGAAGCTGCTCGTGCACCGATGGGGAATGCTTATGTGGCGGATATTGCGGCCATGTTGAAATCTGTTTTGCCAGAAATAAAGCAAACTATGCGACCTATGCCAAAAGGTTTGCCTGTTCCTTTGCCTTATCCTACGACACAGCACGGCCCATTAGCACCTGAAGAAGTCTTCGATGATTTAAACGAATTAGCGCCTGCAGATGCTGTCTATGTCAAGGAATCGACTTCGACGGTAACGGCTTTCTGGCAGCGTGTAGAAATGCGTCATCAAGGGAGCTATTTCTTTCCTGCTTCAGGCGGCCTTGGATTCGGTTTGCCTGCCGCAGTAGGGGCTCAGTTAGCAACAGATCGTCAAGTAATCGCGGTTATTGGTGATGGGTCGGCTAACTATGGTATTACCGCGCTTTGGACGGCGGCGCAATATAAGGTGCCTGTGGTGTTTATTATTTTGAAAAACGGTACTTATGGTGCGTTACGTTGGTTTTCGCGCTTGTTAGAGGCGGAAACGGCTCCAGGTCTTGATGTTCCAGGGTTGGATTTTTGTGCCATCGCAAAAGGTTACGGCGTTGAAGCAATACTAACCAATACTCGTGAAGAATTTAGAGCGGCACTTAAGAAAGCATTAGACGCACAGGGCCCCATGTTGATTGAAGTACCGACTACGACTATTGAGCCATAAAAAACAAGTTTTAGATAAAATTGCCGAAAAATAAAATGAACCCAAAAAAAGGTGAATTATGAAAACACATCAACTTTTAATCGCAGGTGAAGCACGTAGCGCAGCGGCCAATGCCACCTTCCAGCGCATGAATCCATTGAGTGGCCAAGTCGTTACTGACGCGGCGGCGGCATCGATTGCCGATGCGAATGCCGCTGTAGACGCTGCATCTGTGGCTTTTGAAACATGGTCAGATTCGAGCGTCGGTGAGCGTAGACGCTTGTTGCTTAAGGCCGCTGACTTGATGGAATCCTACAAAGATGCGTTTATCGAATGCATGGTTGAAGAAACAGGATCTACGCCTACTTGGGCTGGTTTTAACGTGATGGTTGCTGCTGGCGTGTTGCGTGAAGCCGCGTCACTAACCTCGCAAATTGGTGGTGACATTATTCCGTCTAATGTTCCTGACAGTCTTGCCATGGGTATTCGTGTGCCTTGCGGTGTAGTAGTTGGGATTGCTCCCTGGAATGCACCTATTATTTTGGCAACTCGTGCCATCGCTACCCCTATTGCATGTGGTAACACGGTAATTTTAAAAGCTTCCGAGCAATGTCCGGCGACACATCATTTGATTGGTCAGGTGTTGATAGAAGCGGGGCTTGGTAATGGGATCGTTAACGTAATTACCAATGCACCAAAGGACGCTGCGGACGTAGTGGGTGCATTGATTGATGCACCTGCAGTGCGTCGGATCAACTTTACTGGTTCCACAGCAGTAGGGCGAATTATTGCTGAACGAGCGGCTCGTCATCTTAAGCCTGTGTTGCTGGAGTTGGGGGGTAAAGCACCGTTTATTGTGCTGGAAGATGCCGATATTGATGCTGCTGTAGAGGCTGCAGCGTTTGGTGCTTTCTTCAACCAAGGGCAGATCTGTATGTCTACTGAGCGTTTGATTGTCGTCGAGTCAGTTGCAGACGAATTCGCACAGAAGTTAGCATCAAAAGCGGCCACGTTGAAAGCCGGCGACCCTTTGGATACAAGCAATGCATTGGGTACCTTGATTGCAGCTGAAGCAGGTAAAAAATTGAATGGTCTTTTGGCGGATGCGCTTGCTAAAGGCGCGTCACTACTCAGTGGCGGTAAAGCGGAAGGCGTTGTCATGCCAGCAACGCTGATCGATAACGTTACATCACAGATGCGTATTTATACTGAAGAATCATTTGGGCCTATGGTCGCAATGATGCGCGTAAAAAATGAAGAAGAAGCTATTTGTATCGCAAATGATAGTGAGTATGGTCTGTCTGCTGCGGTGTTTAGCAAAGACCTAGCGCGAGCGATGAAAGTTGCTAAGAGAATAGAAAGCGGCATTTGCCATATTAATGCACCCACCGTTCACGATGAACCTCAGATGCCATTTGGTGGTGTTAAATCCAGTGGTTATGGGCGATTCGGTGGGAAGTATGGCATCGAAGAGTTTACCGAATTACGTTGGATGACGGTCCAGATGGGACCAAGACATTATCCGATCTAGTCATTTTTAATAACCATCAATGGGTGGTTAGTGTCTTAAGGTAGGGGCGACATTATGTCTTCACAATCAGATAAAAACTATGGCGCAATGGGTCATCAACCGCATATTGCTGTGGTAGGTGCTGGTGCGATGGGGTGCTACTTTGGTGGCATGTTGATCAATGCCGGTCACCAAGTTACGTTCGTGGATGTGAATCCAGAACAAATTGCGATTATAAATGAACGTGGCGTGATTTTAGAAACAGACGAAGGTCGCTATGTAATGCCTGCCAAAGCAGCGCTGGCAAAAGACATCGAGAAGTCAGCTGACCTTGTTGTTTTGTTTACTAAAACCTTGCACACCCAGGCGGCAATGGAATCTATTCGCCACCTTCTCACGTCTAATACCGTGGTTTTATCTTTGCAGAATGGGCTTGGTAATGCTGAGCGGATCAGTAAGTTTATTAATCGTGATCGTATTGTGATAGGTACAACCTTGGTACCAGCAGATCTTAAAGGGCCTGGTCATGTCGCTTCACATGGGCCATCTAGTTCGCATGTCATGGATGCAAGTTTGAAACATCCTGCTTGGTTGTCTGATTTGGCAAAATTACTCAATGATGCGTCGTTAAAAACAGATATTGACCCTGAAATCATGGCTGTGATTTGGTCTAAAGTTGCATTTAATGCGGCGCTGAATGCCATCTGTGCTATCACAGGTACTGCGCCTAGTAGACTGACTCCATCACCTGTTTTTAAAGAATTGGCTCGAAATATTGTGCATGAAACGATTCTCGTTGGTGAGGCCAATGGGGTTTCTTTAAATGAAAATTACATTTGGGAGAACGTTGAGATGGCCATGCGTGATCATTCGAATCACAAACCGTCAATGTTACAGGATATTGAAGCGGCTCGTGCAACAGAAATCGATGCTATCAACGGTGCAATTGTTGAAGCCGCTGTCAGTGCTGGATTAGATGCCCCTGTTAATCGTACGTTAGCGCAATTAGTAAAATTAACAGAGCAGGTTAGTCTTAATACTAAGGAATGAGCTTTTGTGTATTAAGTGATCAAACACTCAATATGAGATAAAAATTGTATTTTTAAGACCATATTTACATCTGTATTTATGGCTTATTACACAGATTCAATAAAACAAAAATAATAGTAATAGGAAGAGAGACAAATGAAAAAAATAATGAGCAGCTGTGTAATTATGGCGTCCATCTCTTTATCTTCAGTTTCTGTTTTAGCAGAAACAACACTTCGTTTCGCGCATTTTTGGCCAGCTACCTCTGATGTACAGGCTAAGCTATTTAGTGAGTGGGCAAAAACAGTGTCGAAGGAATCAAATGGGGAGTTGAAAATTGAAATGTACCCATCTCAAACACTCGTGAAGGCAAATAGAGCTTATGATGGTGCTGTGAATGGATTGGCGGATATAAGTGCGCTGGTTCAGGGGTATAATGCAGGGCGTTTCCCTTTATCTGAAATAGTCCAATTACCTGGTATTTCCTCTTCTGCACCTCAAGGAGCATGTATTTTACAAACGCTGTACGACGAAGGTGATATTAATCAAGAGTACGATGATAGTCATGTTTTATTTTTGTTCACTACAGGGCCTGCTTATCTTCATACCCGTGATCAAGACATCCAAAAGCCTAGTGATTTTAAAGGTTTAAAAATCCGTCGACCCAATGCTGTAGGTGGGGAGATGCTAGTTCAAATGGGCGCGTCGCCCGTTGGTATGTCTGCACCTAATATCTATCAATCTCTTGAACGACGTGTTGTTGATGGCTTGAGCTTTCCGTTTGAAGCGATGAAGGTTTTTCGCGTTAACGAGTTAGTTAACTACCATCTTCAAATTCCATACGCGAGTGGGCTATTTGCAGTGACCATGAATAAGCGTTCTTATAACCGCTTGTCACCAGCGATAAAAAAAGTCATTGATGATAATAGTGGTATGAAATGGTCTATGAAAGCGGCGAGCGTATTTGATCAGTTGGATAAAGAAGGCCTTCAAGAAGCGGAAGATCAAGGGGACGTTATTCATGTTGTCAATGATCCAATGAATGATTCCGATTGGGGGCCTTTGTTGAAAAAAGGTACTGAGTCATATCTGGACCGTATTGAGCAAGAGGGACGCACTACCGCTCGGAGCGTTTACCAGAAAGCGATGTCCTTGAGAGCTCAGTGTGATGTTTAAGTAACACCGGAATGAAGACTTCAAAAAGCCTACATGACTGTAGGCTTTTTTTGTGAGCAGATTTATCTAGATTTGAATTTTCTAGTGTTTGATAGGCGTAAAGATCGAGTCATTCTTAAATTTCAGAGGGGGCTGCTGCCAGTTTGTGGTAAGAATGCCCTTCGCTTTTGTAGACATCTCATAGTCATATAATAGATAGAATAAGATGAATTATGAGTGGAAAACGTTATACCGTTGAGTTTAAAAATGAAGGTCTATTGAAGGGGTAAGGTGCTGTTTTTAATAAGATACTGTTTTTAATAAAATAGTGTTTTCAGTTGTATTCGCTGGCTTGCCTTCTCTAAAAAGAAGGGGATTAATCTACAGTAAAGGCAAGTGTTAAAAAACGGGTGCTATTTAAGCATCCGGTTTTTTAATGTCATTAGCTATTCGTGTTTTGGAGAGCGATAATTAATTTTTGTTTAATGCGGTACTTGTGTTCTGGTCTACGCTATAAATTGTCCATCGCTCGTTAGACAGCTGCTGTTTTGAAAAAACTTCTGCTACTACTCGACGATTTTGTTTTCTGCCAGTGTCTGTATCGTTGCTGGCGATAGGGCGAGTTTCACCATAACCAATACCTTTTACTCTATCTGGTTTGATTCTAAAGCTATCAACAAGTACATCGGCGATTGCTGAGGCGCGTTTTTGAGATAGTGAACGGTTCAGTTCGCTTGAGCCTTTACTATCCGTATGGCCTTCAATGATAACGGTGCTTGCTGGATGATCTTGTAAGAATTTCGCGAGGTCTTTTAGCTCTGAATAGAATCGAGGTTTTATATCGGCTTTACCAGAGTCAAACAATACGTTTAATTCAACAGAGAGTAACTTTGTTATTTGGTTTGGGCAGCCATAGTTGTCAATAGCTGAGCCTTCTGGTGTATCTGGACAGAGATCTCGAGCATCAATAACACCATCTCTATCCGCATCAGCAAGACGAGTCTGTACACTTGAGGCGTATAGGCTTTCTGCGACAGCAAAATCACTTAAGGTAAATAATACCCCTATGAGGCTGATGGTTTTAATGAATGTCTTCATGAAGTGATGAATACTCTTTGTGTTCTACGATTTGTTTAGTTTAAAAAGAATAAGGCAATATTACTATTGCCTTTTTGTAGCTTTGTTTAACGAAGATGGTTTTATGTAACTTTATGTAACTACCAGCTTCCTACGTTTTCCATTGAAGCCCATGGTTCGATAATTTCAAGTGATCCATTTTTTTGGAGAAGTTCGATGGAAATATTGTTAGGGTCTTTAATGAACGCCATGTGTCCGTCACGAGGTGGACGCAATATAGTGACGCCCATAGATTGCAATTTTTCGCAAACTTGATAAATGTCATCAACTTCAAAGGCTAGGTGGCCAAATTGATCACCACTTATGTAACTGCGGTCGCTCCAGTTATGGGTGAGTTCTACCTCTGGGGCGCCTTTTTCCGTTGCATAATAGATCAATGAGAATTGACCTTTTTCACTGTCCATGCGTCTTGTTTGAATTAACCCCAAGCCTTCAGTATAAAACTGATGACTTTCTTCAGGTTTATCCGTTCTTATCATGGCGTGCAGATATCGAATGGACATGATAACTCCTTAATTTAGTTAAACTACGGAGTATTATTGCAGTATCGGCGGAGTAATTCAAAGGAATGAGTAAGAGACTTTTATTATCTACTTATTCTTTCCATACCCATCTCAATGGTTCTCCAAAGTCATCATAGATGACGACTTTCTTAGGTCTCTTTTTAGCAGGAGGCGTGGGTGGCGTTTTGCTGTTTTTTCTTTGTTGAATAGCGGCTACAACGTGGTTTAATGGTGTGCGGTCTTGTTTTGGTTCGTTAAAGCCGATGTGGCTCGTGCTATACTTTCCATCAACTAAACCGGACTCACCCATATTGACTTGTTGGATAGTGCCATTCGCCTTGATAAATTGATCTACCTGAGACTCTAGCTCTTTTCTTGTGTCTTTCTTTGTGGTCTTGGGTTTTATCATAGTGTTTAAGGTGTGGACTATATCCTACTGTAAATCGATGGGTTAAAAATTGATCGCAATTTATCCATATTAAACGTAAGAGGTAGCTGGTGTCTATTAGCAACTTAATTGTGCATGAGATTCAAAAACATGAAGGTGAGCGTAAAGCCATCTTAATCGCACGCCCGAATGAAAATCCTGTTGATGGGCAAGCGGAAGCGCTTTCTGCTCAGGTAACGAATTTATTTAATCGTTCAGGTATGAATACAGGGCGTTTTGTTAATCCGCAAGGAAGTGATGAAGGCGCGCAACTACCGACTTTGCTTTCCAAGCATTTTAAGGACGATACCTTTGTCGATTTTTCAGGGTTTACTAAAGATTGTGCAGCAGAGTATCTGACATACTTAGAGCCTGTTGAGGAAGCTGAAGGTGGTTTGTTGTGGTTTAATCATTATGAGCTGCACGACACGCATTTCTTATACATAGTGATGTTGAAGCGTAAAAAAGGCATTGGACTTAGTGTTGATCTTAGTTTGTCTCAAATAGAACAAATTGAAACAGAAAAGCTGCACATGTCTTTACGTATCAATTTGACGGCTTGGCAAGCCGGTGACGAAGGGCGTTATATCTCGTTTCGTTTTGGCCGTGCTCCTAAGTCCGAAAGTGAATATTTTACTCAGTTTATTGGTTGTGATGAGCCTAAAGTTGCGGCAAAAGAAACGCGTAAACTAGTGGATTTGACCTCTGCGTTTTGTCAATCAGAGGGTTTGCCATCTAAGCAGGCAAATGAATTTAAGAAAGTGGTTTCTGAGCATTGTAAGGCGAAAGCTCAAGATCGTGAACCTTTGGCTATCAAGGACATTGCTTCTCAGGTTGAATCTCGGTTTTCTATAGAGCAGGCGAATAAGTTTTTGGAAATCGCAGACTCTGATAGCTTTAAGATGGAAAAAGAAATTTTTGTCGAAAAAGCCGCACTGAAAAAACTCACACGATTATCTGGAAGTTCACGTGCTCTGACGTTAAGTTTTGATAGTGAGCTTTTGGGAGAGTCGGTGGTATTTGATGCAGACTCTGGAACGCTTGTTATTAAAGAGTTGCCAAAGAGTCTGCTCAAGCAATTGCAGTCTATGTCTAACTAGATTTTCTATTGAATACGCCGCACTACTCAAGTGAGCATCGGAAGGCTTGTTAAAGACCTAATAAGCCTTCAAGTTCTTCCATGGTATTAAAGCACTCTGTCGCGCCAGCGGCAGCTTGTATTTTTGCATCGATAGTTTCACTAAACGCCAGTACTCGCATACCTGCCGCCTTACCTGCCATAATGCCTGCAATAGAATCTTCAATCACTAAGCAATCTTTTGGGTCGACATTCAGTGCTTTTGCGGCTTTTAGGTAGAGATCTGGAGCCGGTTTGCCGTTTTCAACGTCGTCAACGCAAAAGCGTGTGGCAAATCGTTCAGATAATTGGATTTTATCCAATTTGAAGTTCATTTCTTTACGGCGAGCGTTGGTAGCCATCGCGATGGGGGTGGTGATTTTATCGAGCAAATTACGTACGCCGTGAATGGGCTCTAAGCTTGCTTCAATAATGGTGTGGAACTGCTTTCGGTAATCGTCGTCAAAATTTTCAGGTAGGGCTCTACCTAACAATTTTTCGGCGTTGGCGAGGTTTTCTTGATTGGTGAATCCGGTAAATTTTGCATGCAATGTTTCGTCATCAAGTTCAAGGCCATATTGGCTCAGCATGGACTTTAGAATGTTATTTGATATATTTTCCGTGTCGACAATAACGCCATCACAATCAAATATTATTGCTTTGTAAGAGTAAGTCATAGAAAAGATGTTTCGTTATGAGTGAATGATTGATGATAACGAATTTGGTGGGTGTTAAGGAAGGGAGGGGTTTTATTATTTTTCTCCCCTAAAAAAATGCTATTTACGATATACTAGCACCCAACTAATGATGGGTTTTGCTCTTATAGGTTTTAGTTGCTTGCTTGGCCAAGATGCTGTGGACGAGCGCTGATTTTTTTGATTGCTTTTACCGTGGTTTTGAAAAATGCGACAACTGTTTTTACACGGCGAGCGCGCAATTGGCGGCGAGCGTGGTCTTCAACTGTGGTGTCGACGTAACCCCATTTTGCTAAAAGTGCTTCATATTGTTGTTGAGAGTCCATGGTATTCTCCTGCTATGTTTATTTAAAATGTTGTTTTATTACAACAATGCTTATACTAGATAAGCTTGACCGATTGAACAAACGATCCTTTCTCACTTGTTAGATTAGTTTTTTTCATCATTTTGATTTCTTAAGGAAACCGCCTTGTATCAACCGTTAGAATGTTTTTCCAAAAATTGGATTTTTAAGCGAAACGACCCAAAAGTAGAGCCAGAAGATTTGCAAGAAATACGTCTTTTGAGCGAGCAACGAGCCGCCCAAATTTGGCGAGATTATATTAGTGATGAGCAAGTGCATCCGGATCACTTTACCGATAAAGATTGGTTGAAAAAAACCACTGATAAAGCGCCAATTACTAAGCTTCAATGGGAAAAATCATGGGACAGTGATCAGACGTCGCTACCAGATGGTTTCTTGGCACATTTTGATGCTTGGGGTGATGACACCACCGTGTTTTTTTGCTGTCACAACGAGTTGATTTTTGAACTTAAGTGGGGAGTTTTCAAACGTACGTGGAAGACCTTTTTGTTCTTAGATAACGGGCCTGTTTTAGTCGGTAAAAAGAAGAAGCAAGCAGCGCAGTTTCATTCTAACGGTTGGGTAAATTTGTTATTTAGAGAAACCTAAAAGTGGGTTAGAGAGCCGGTTGTTATTTGCACTCTGTTTTGTCTTTTTGGTGATTTACTTTCATATAGGAAGGCTGAGACTCCGTTTTCGACTTGCGAGGCAATGCGCATTGAATGACTGGTAGTAATTAAGCAGCAACTGACTGTGGTCATTGTGCCCTAGTGTGTCGAGTAACATGGCGGTGACTTCGGCGGTGGCAAACTGTATTTGATGGCTTGAATGGCGCACAAGAAAAGAGCGCTTCGCCTCGCTGCTTATTTCAAGATGAGGGATGTCTTTTAGCCACTCGCTTTGATGAAACATCTTGCTTGCTTGTTTCCATGTCCCGTCCAAAATAATAAAAGTATGTTTTACATCGGTTTTGTTTGTCTGTGGGACAAGGCTTCGCTGTTGTCTTTTTTGTATTTGTGCCGTTTGCGTATTTGGAAATAGCAGTGTGCAGTGTCCTTGTCGATTTTTTAGTTGGTTCAATAGTGTTGCTGATGGCTCCGTTCTGCTCCATAGGTATGCTTGTGTGTCGTTGGGAAACAGATCTGCGATGAGTCTTCCACTATTGGTTGGCTTATGTATTTCATCTCGATGAAAAAGTAAGATAAATTCGATAGGGGATGATTGGTTTACTCTAAGATGACAAAAACAGGAAAATTCGGCCATTAGGCAATGTGGACAGCGAATGGCGTTAGACCCTCTGGCTTTGAACGGCCTCATGGATTGCGTTTTACATTCTTCGCGTAATATGTCGACGCAGTGTTTGGTTGGCACTATTTTCATGACTTGAATGCTCTATTTTTCGACGGCGACATTATCGACTTTTTGTCTGTCATGTCTAGAGGGTTTGTTTCTATATTGAAGTTGATATGTTTCGCCGTAGTGTTCCTTAAGCATTGATAAAACGGGATTATAATGATTCAAGTCTAGATCCATGCTGGGTCTTTTTTGTAGAAAACCTTACAGAAATTATGCAAATACAAAGGAATGATTTAAAACGAGCTTCTTGCTTCTGTTCGTTGTCATCAAGTCACGATATGGTTGAGATATTATTTTTCGATATGAGCTGTTTATGAGTCGTTATATCTCTCCGGTTTTATACATTCTTCTGATGTTGGTAGGGTGTGTCGCATTTATATCCATTGCTGGGGTGCGAATTGGGGTTTTTGAGCCATTAACAGGTTTCTCCATGTTACGCAAAAGCGTGTTTGCCTCTTTATTCCTATCTTTTCTTGCTGTGTTGTCATTAGGGCTTTGTCGGAAAGAAAAGAATATTGCGAGTCAGCGTTTTTTCTTTCTCGTATTAATTGTGTCTTTGGTTTACAGCACAATGTGGATTGGGTTTTATTTGCAAAGATCTGGGTTGCCTCAGATTAATGATATTACGACCGATACCGATTCTCCTCCTGCTTATTTGAATGTTAATTTCATTCGAAAGTACAACGAAAATAACCTCAGTTATAATCCTGAATGGGCGGCCATTCAGCATAAGTATTATCCAGAAGTTCTCCCTGTTTATACGAGTAAAAGTAAAGATTTTGTTTATTCGGTCGTCACTGATCTTATCGAAAGTCGTGGCTGGGAAGTGGTTGCAAAGTACTCGCAAGCCGGCATTGTCGAGGCGACGGCTCGTACACCTATTTTCGGTTTTCGCGATGACGTTGTTATTCGTATTACTCAAATAGAACCTGACAAGGTACAAGTGGATATGCGCTCTTGTTCAAGAACCGGTCGCGGTGACTATGGTGTTAATGCGCAACGTATTGAATCCTTTATGTCGGATTTAACTGGCTCCTTGACTCGTTCTTCTATGCCCAATGTAAATTCAGTTCGTTAATTTTCTACTCGTCTTCGAAAATCAGACACGCTAGACTCTCCTTATATCTTACTCAAGGAACGTTCAAGTGAGTCTTCGTCAGCAGCAAAAAGCCAATACCCGATCCAAAATTAAAGCAATCGCTAAGCGCGCCTTTTTAGAACAAGGCATTGAAGCAACCAGTACTCGTTATTTGAGCGAGCAAGCTGGCATTGCGGTCGGTACTCTATTTGTTCACTTTCCCGATAAATTATCCTTAGTAAAAGACATTTTTTTTGATGAGATGGATGTGGCACTTCGTGCTGCGGTTGTTGCTCAAAAAGCCAGTTCATCACCAATGGATTACTTGCAGCAAATGGCGCAAGTGCTGTTTGATTTCTATGATGAGTATGTGGAATTTACTCGACAGGTATTATTGGATAGCTTGGCAAAAGGCGGTTTTCATACGAACCAAATGGCGGTAATTTCAGACGGTATTGTAAAACGATTCAAACAAGTTGGAGTGGATGATAAAACAGCGGGTATTTTTGCTGAGAACATGATATCCAACTACTGGTTTGTATTGTTAAGTGGAGTGCCGAAAGGGGCGTTAGGGGGAGCTGCAATGACGCACTTGGAACGGATGAATCTGCCATTTGAAATGTCTTATCGAAATGCGCTTAAAAATAAAGGCTAGCGTTTCTACTGTAATTCATTGGCCTTTCGATAAGGGCCTTGGTAGTCAAATAGGTGCTCTGTTACTTGCCAATGTTGCTTTTGTTTTTTTGCGATGACGAAATCTGGAGTGGGAAGGTAGGGTAAGAAGGGTTCAACCTCTTCTAGGGTGTCGAATTGAACCGATTGGATGCCATTGGCGATGCGGCGGCCGAAAAGATCATTAAAAGCCTGTCGTGACTTCTTGTAGTTAAAGCGAAACGTCTCAGAAAGCGTTAATCCATCTTCATCGTGATAGGTGATTTTGATGCTTTTGTCTTTTACATCGATCTCCGGCGTAATGTCAGAGCAACGCAATACCTTGTTGTTTTTTAGGTTTAGCGCACTTCTTAATAAATCGTCAGGATCGATGAGCTTTTCTGAACAGTGTTGGCACTGTCTTGCTGCAATGTCATTTTCTTCATTGCAATAGGGGCAGCATTTAAAGCGAAAGCGATACGAGCATTGCACTTCACCTTCAGTGGTTTCTACTAGCCCGTGACAGCGGCGTCCAAAATGTTCAATGATATTACCTTCGGCGTCTTTTCTTCCCCAAAAGGTGTTGGCAAAATCACATTCAGGGCAATGTATTTGCACGGCGACTGAATCTTGAGTGGGGCGTTTTTCGCCAATCTCCGGTTGGAATATATTATAGCCATTATTGGTGTAATCCAGAATCAAACAGTCTTTTTTACCTGGGCTTAATCGTAGGCCGCGACCGACAATTTGTTGGAATAAACTGATGGATTGAGTTGGCCGTAAAATAGCGATTACGTCTACGTGGGGCGCATCAAACCCCGTAGTTAGCACAGAGACATTCACGAGAAATTTTATTTCTCTGGCCTTAAAATTTGCTATTAACGCGTCGCGCTGTTTGATTTTAGTCTTGCCCGTAATAAGGGCGGTTTGTTCTTCTGGTAAGTAGCTGGCAATTTCTTTGGCGTGATCGATTGTCGCCGCGAAAATCATTACACCTTGTCTATCTTGGCTGAGCTGAAGGATTTGCTCAGCCACAGCTTTGGTGACGCGAGGGTGTTTGTGGATTAGCTCGTTTAACGCGATATCATCGGTGTTTTGTTCGCCGTCTAAGCTTTCTGTGAGAAGGCTGAAGTCATAGTGAGCAATGGCAGCATCATAGTGAATCGGTGGTGTTAAATAGCCTTTTTTTACCATATGTTGCAGGGGTAATTCAAAAATGCATTTTTTAAAAATAGAGTCTGTGCATTGGCGAGTGTAACCATGGTAATGACGATGATAAATCCAGCCGCTTCCTAGTCGATACGGTGTTGCCGTTAAACCAAGGATTTTAACCTTAGGGTTGAGCGTCTTAAAGTGCTCGATGGTTTTGTTGTATTGGCCACTTTCTTCCATACTGACCCGGTGGCATTCATCAATGATGATTAGACTCACTGGTTCATCGAAGGCGGTGAGGCTTGCAGAAATGGATTGAATGCTGGCAAAGGTCGTTTTTGCTGAACTGGTTTTTTGGCTTAAACCGGCGGAAAAAATACCAGCGGAAGAACCTGTGGCAAGAAACTTAGCGTGATTTTGTTCTACCAGTTCTTTAACGTGAGCAAGGCAAATGACTCGCCCCTTTGCAAGGCGGCTCAACTCTGCAATAACAAGGCTTTTACCCGCGCCAGTAGGAAGAACAATAACAGCAGGATCGTCGCTGCTGCGAAAGTGAGCGAGAGACGCCTCAACGGCTTGGTTTTGATAGTCTCGTAATACGAACGGTTGGCTCATCTTATTTTAAATCTATGTGGCGAAATCTTGATGTGTTGGCGTTGTGGCTACAGTATCATAGCGCCCGTGGCAATTTTGCCTTTTTAAAAGTGATTAATCTATCTATGTCTACCGATGTCTTTATGACTAACCATCTTTATGTGGAAAATTCGATCCCAGCGTTTAGTCGTGAAGCGCCTTTCTCCAATGTATTGACAGATTTACAGACAAAAGGCTGGAGTGTTCAGGATGACTTTTTTTCAACGGATTTTACTCAGGCTTTGATGGATGAAGTGGAGAATATTCACATCGCCTACATGCAGCAAGCAGGTGTAGGGCGAAAGCAAGATCATCAAGTGGTTCTAGACACTCGCCGTGATTATATTCAATGGATCGACCCGGACAAACCGATTAAAAAAGATTTCTTGAAGATGATGGAAGATTTGCGTGTCGCGCTTAATCGTCGATTGTTTTTGGGCTTGTTTGATTATGAGGCGCATTTTGCTCGTTATGAAACCGGCGCTTTTTATGAAAAGCACATAGATGCCTTTAAAGGTGAAAGTAACCGTATTTTATCGACTGTCTTGTATTTGAACGAAGGTTGGCAAGAAGGAGAGGGGGGTGAGTTGGTTATCTACGATGAGAACGACCCAACGATTGAAATAGGGCGTTTCTATCCTAAAAAGGGGCGTTTGGCGGTTTTTTTGAGTGAGTGTTTTTATCATGAGGTTGTTGTGGCCAATCGAACTCGCCACAGTATTGCGGGTTGGTTTCGCATTAATAACACCACCAGTATGACGCTTGATCCAGATCAATAAAACAATATGTTTGTTTTTAATCCACATGATGTATCAGGTTTTTATAGTAATAGTCTCGAAAAGGTCGTTGTAAATCTCTATAATGCGCGCCTTGTTTAATTGCTCTGGTTTTACGTTCCAGATCGCATAGGAGAAAGAATATGTCTAACGTCGTTGTTTGTGCCCTTTATAAATTTGTTGAACTGCCTCATTTCGAGTCCATTCGCGAACCGCTTCAAAAAACATTAGAAGATAATGCTATTCGTGGCACTTTATTATTGGCAAGCGAAGGCATTAACGGCACCGTGGCAGGGCCTCGTGAAGGTATTGATGCTTTATTGGCGTGGTTGGATCTGCAACCCGGCCTAGACAATATTGTTTCCAAAGAATCTTATGACGAAAGCATGCCGTTCTACCGCACCAAAGTGAAACTTAAAAAAGAAATCGTCACCATGGGTGTTGAAGGTATTGACCCTAAACGCGTGGTAGGTACGTATGTTAAACCAAGCGAATGGAATGCGTTGATTTCTGATCCCGATGTGGTTTTGGTCGATACGCGTAATGATTACGAAGTGCAAATCGGTACATTCAAAAATGCAGTTAACCCTAAAACTGATACGTTCCGCGAATTTCCTACCTATGTAAAAGAAAACCTAGACCCTGCTAAGCACAAAAAAGTTGCCATGTTCTGCACTGGCGGTATTCGCTGTGAAAAATCCACGGCGTACATGTTGGAGCAGGGTTTTGATGAGGTTTACCATCTTGAAGGTGGCATCTTGAAATACTTGGAAGAGGTGCCGAAAGAAGACACTATGTGGGAAGGCGAATGTTTTGTGTTTGATAATCGCGTTTCTGTCAACCACGACTTAGAAAAAGGCGAATACGACCAATGTCATGCTTGTCGTATGCCAATCACGGAAGCCGAAAAGCAAGACGAACGCTATGTCCAGGGCGTGAGTTGTGTGCATTGTTTTGATAAGTTTACCGACGAGCAGCGCCAGCGTTTTATCGAGCGTGAGCACCAAGTTCAACTTGCGCGTTCTCGTGGTGAAGAGCATATCGGTGCGGAAGTGTTTGACGCTGTTGAGAAACATCGTGTCGAAAAAGCCTTGGAAAAAGAGCGTCAGCGTAAGGTACATGAAGCCAAAACGAGCTAGTCTGCTTGGCATTCGCCCGACTGCGTTGGGCGAATTTTTGTTCTAAATACAAGCTATTGATCTTTATAGTGAAGTTTTTTGTTATTTCTCCCCATTACCTGTCGTACAGTAGACTAAGAGTGGTTTCGAAATGCTTCGGACTGCCGTACAATAAAAAATCGCTTTTTATCAGCCAGTATCCATCATGAGTTATCAAGTTTTAGCACGTAAATGGCGCCCACAAAATTTTCTTGAAATGGCTGGGCAAGACCATGTACTCCAAGCGTTGGTCAATGCTTTGCGCCAACAGCGTTTACATCATGCCTATTTGTTTACCGGAACACGTGGTGTTGGTAAAACCACCATTGCCCGTATTTTTGCTAAATGCTTGAACTGTGAAACCAATGGAATCTCACCCGAACCTTGCGGTACATGCGACAGTTGCCGTGAGATTACGGAAGGTCGTTTTATTGATCTTATCGAAGTTGATGCGGCCTCTCGTACTAAAGTAGAAGATACCCGTGAGTTATTAGAAAATGTGCAGTACGCGCCGACTCGTGGCCGCTTTAAAGTCTACCTGATAGACGAAGTGCACATGCTGTCCACTCACTCCTTCAATGCCTTATTAAAAACACTTGAAGAGCCGCCAGAACACGTTAAATTTTTATTGGCGACAACCGACCCGCAAAAACTCCCTGTCACTGTGTTATCCCGTTGTTTGCAATTCAATCTTAAAAACATGACACCACAGCGCGTGGTCGATTATTTGCAAACTGTGCTTAATGCAGAGAAGGTCAATTTTGATCAGCCCGCGCTATGGCAAATAGGTCAAGCGGCTAATGGCAGTATGCGTGATGCGTTGAGTTTGACGGATCAGGCGATTGCATTTGGTAATGGCACTATTTCTGAATCTGGTGTGACGGCTATGTTGGGCCTGATTAACCAAGCCCAGGTGTTGGATTTATTGGAAGTGGTTGCCTCTAAAAATGCCGCACAAGTACTGTCTCTCATAGAACAACTTGCTGATTATCAACCTGATTTCACTGCGATTTGTGGCAGTTTATTGGACACCTTGCATCGCGTAGCGATAGAGCAACAGGTGCCGGGCGCTCTGGCTGATCAGCTTGGAGATTTGGCTAGAATTCAAACTATTGCTGCCAATGTAAGCTCTGAAGAAATACAAGTTATGTATCAGAGTTTGTTGATTGGCCGTCGTGATTTATACCTAGCGCATTCAGCCCGTGCTGGTTTTGAAATGCTGATGTTAAGGTTAATTGCCTTCCGTCCCACGCCACCTATGGTGATAAGCCATGGCGCACCGGCAGCAATCCAAACAGCGCCGGAAGTTGACGCCTCGCCGCAAGCCACAACAGAAAAAAAAACACCCGACGATGAGTCAGTAGGCGTTGCCGTCGATGACCTTATAGAAACGCCATCGACATCCATAATGCCGGCGACACCGACAACAGTAATAGACAAGAAAGAAACGCTCGCGTCTGCTGTCGCGGAACATCCACCTTGGGAAGACGCACCAGAGGTTTCTCTTACTGAGGCGCCATCTTCTTTTGAGGCTGAGAGTATTGAACCGCTGGCGGCTGAGGTGAATGAGTCAATCATCCCAATCACGTCGGAGGATACTAAATTAGCTGAAGCCGTGCAGTCACAAGAAGCCGTGCCGTTAAAAGAAACAACACCGCTACAAGTGATAGAAGCATTAGAGCAAGTTTCACCGCTAACAGAAGAAAAATCGATTGCTAGTGAGCCAGAGCCGATTCTATCATCGGAGCAAAACAATAAGCCGTTCGTCGTCGCGGAAGCTGAGTATTTAGACGCGGCGACAGACGAGGATGATGAGGACGAAGAAGAAGCCGAAGAGCGAGAAATTGCAGATATTATTAATCCCTTTAATCCAGCAGCAGACTTAGTTGATGCATTAGGGGCGGAACCTATTGCGTCACCCGAGATCGAAGAAAACAAAGAGCCTGACACGCGGTTGTCAAAAGTCCCTGATACTATAGCGCAACCCGCATTAGCCATGCCGATGCCTGCGTTAAGTCACTATAATGAATTGACCATGAAGTTGTGGTGGCTGGTGGCGCCGCGTTTATCTTTGACGGGATTGGTGCAGAATATTTTAATGAATTCCAGCTTAGTGGATGCCAGTGATCAAGGCATTCGCTTGGAAGTGCCTTTGGAATATGGGCACATGCTCAATCAAGTGCGCTACGAGCAAGTGCAAGGGGCACTAAGCGATTTCTTCGCTATGTCTGTGCCTTTGATCATAGATACGGTGGAAGACACCAGTGGTGTTACGGCAGAGGAATTTGCGGCGAGTAAACGCGCGGAAGCATTGCAGGTCGCCATCGAACATTTAAATTCACATCCAGTTGTGCAGGCGCTATCGGCTACGATGGGCGCACAGTTGGTTTACGATACAGTTAAAGTTAAAGCTTAATTTGGAGAGAAAATTATGTTTAAAGGTGGTATGGGTAACATGATGCGCCAAGCGCAGCAAATGCAAGAAAACATGCAAAAGGCACAAGAAGAAGTTGCCAATATGGAAGTTGAAGGTCAAGCGGGTGCTGGTCTTGTGAAAATTGTCATGACAGGCCGTCATGATGTAAAGCGTGTGTCTATTGATGACTCTTTGTTCGCGGATGACAAAGAAATGCTAGAAGACTTAATTGCCGCTGCGGTTAACGATGCGGTGCGTAATATTGAAGTGAGTCAAAAAGAAAAAATGGAATCTGCAACGGCGGGTATGTCCTTGCCACCAGGTTTCAAAATGCCGTTCTAGGAGCTTGCTTTGTTCAGTCCCTTAATAAAAGAGTTAATTGAGTCATTGCGCTGTTTGCCGGGCGTGGGTCCAAGATCGGCTCAGAAAATGGCGCTGTATTTATTGGAACGTGGTCATCAAGGGGCCGATAGACTGGCGAATTCATTGCGTGAAGCGCTCGACAAAGTCGGGCGTTGTTCAAGTTGTCGTACATTGACGGAAGAGTCAGAGTGTCAACTTTGCCGAGATCCCGAGCGCGACGCTAAGCGCCTGTGTATTGTTGAAACGCCAGCGGATGTTGTGGCAATTGAGTCGGCGGGTACTTACACAGGACGTTACTTTGTTTTATTAGGGCACTTGTCACCGATTGATGGCATTGGTCCTGAAGAGTTGGGCTTAGATCGTCTTGAAGCCTTAGTACAGCATAACGAAGTAGAAGAGGCGATTATTGCCACTAACTCGACGGTAGAAGGTGAAGCCACTTGTCACTATATCGCCGAGAAATTAAAAACATTGAACATCAACGTCAGTCGAATTGCTCATGGAGTTCCTATGGGTGGTGAACTGGAATACGTGGATGGGAATACTCTGGCGTTGGCGCTAGAGGGACGGAAGAAACTCTAGTATGAATGATCAAGATGATGCTCTGAATATTATTTGGGTTGCGGATAACGACTCGCTGGCGACATGGTGTGATTACTGGGCGCAGTTGCCAGTCATTGCGGTTGACACGGAATTTATTCGCCGCACGACCTATTTTCCTATTACGGGGCTCATTCAAATTAGTGAAGGCGATAAAGCCGTGCTAATTGATCCATTGAGTATCGACGAATGGGAACCGCTTCGAACCTTAATGGTGAACCCTTCTGTGATGAAGGTGTTTCACGCGTGTTCTGAAGATCTCGATGTATTTGATCGTTTATTGGGCGTATTACCAATACCGTTTTACGACACTCAGATCGGTGAAGCCTATGCGAGCGCCCAATGGTCGCTGAGTTACGTGAAGCTGATTCATGAATATTTGCAGATCGAAGTCGCAAAAGACGAAACGCGTTCGGATTGGGTTCAACGTCCATTGACCGATGCACAAAAACGTTATGCGGCGCTAGACGTTGTGTACTTGGCAAAAATGTATCCAATGCAAATTGCCCGCTTAGAAGAAAAAAACATGCTTGAGTGGGTGTTGGAAGACTGTGAGTCGCTGAAGTGGCAATATCAGATGAATTCTGACCCTGAGCAGAATTGGGCTGGTATTAAAACGGCGTGGCGTTTGTCTCCAGCCGGTTTAACACTGTTGAGATTGTTGTTTATTTGGCGTGATGAACAAGCTCGCAAAGAAGACGTTCCTAAAGGTCAAATATTAAAAGATCGTACATTATGGTCTTTGGCGAATACCTTACCGACTCATCATAAAGCGGTTTCTGAGGCAGAAGAACTGACTGGACGTCAACATCGTTTATACGGTGAGGTGATCTTACAAAATGTCGCTTTGGTAAACGAATTGTCTGCGGATGAGTACCAGTTGCCGTTGGATGTGCCGTTGCCTTCTCAAGCGGGAGATTTAACCAAATCGATTAAGTCTTTTGTTCGCGAACAATCTGAAACATTAAAGATTGCGCCAGAAGCCATGATGAAGCGTAAACTGTTAGATCCTTTAGTGCGACACTTGTTTGATGGTAGTCCTGTGGACTGGCAGAACCCCGCCATAAAAGGGTGGCGACGAGACGTTATTGTTGACCCCATATTAAATACGTTTAAAAAATAGAAAAAATTAAAAAAAGTCCTAAGATGGCGCAAAACTAGTTAAGAGAAATTTATGAAACAGCATTTAATCGTACAAGTATTTCGCTCTTCAAAACATGACGGGATGTATTTGTATGTAGAGAAAAGCCTAGGTCTTAAGGACATTCCTGAAGAGCTAATGACACGCTTTGGAAAGGGGATTAGCGCAATGGTCATGCTTTTAACAGCAGAAAGTAAGCTGGCGAGAGCGAACCCTGAAAATGTGATTAAAGGCATTCGGGAAAAAGGCTTTTACTTGCAGCTACCGCCAGTAAAAGAAGAGTATCTGTTGGATTTGTATAAAACTCCGACACAAGCTGTTTATTAACTACTCGGGTTCAGATAATGATTGCAAAGCGTTACGAACCTTTTTGGAAAACCACGCCATTGGAGAAAATGTCTCCTGTAGAGTGGGAATCTATTTGCGATGGTTGTGGAAAATGTTGTCTTCAAAAGTTGCAGGATGATGATACAGAAGAGGTTTTTTATACCAACCTTTCTTGTCATCAGCTGAATGCTGCAAGTTGCCAATGTAAGGTATATGAGACTCGAAAAACGGAAGTACCGAGCTGTATTACGTTAACACCGAATCAAATTGATGAGTTTCAATGGTTACCAGATACTTGCAGTTATCGCGTTTTACACGAAACGAAAGCGTTGCCAAATTGGCACCCTTTGGTGGTTGGTAGTAACAAAGAAATGCTTCGACAAGGATTGACGGTTCGACACTATGCCGTAAACGAGCAAACAGTTGACGAAGAAGAATGGGAAACCCATATTATCAAGTGGGTACATGGTACACCCGAACCGTATGATATAACTTAGTTGCGGTGAATGGTCGCTAATTTCAGCAAAGTAGTTCAAGGAGTTCGCAAACGTGAAGTGGTTGAAAATAAATACTGTGTTGTTATCGGCTGTATTGTCCTTTTGGGCGCCGTTGAGTCAGGCGGACACTCAATTCCGCGTTATTGTGGATGCTTCTGGCAGTATGCTGATCAGTGATCCTGATAAGCTCACTTCGGAAGCGCTCCGTCTTATATCAAATCTCGCCCCTGAAGAAGAAGCGACCTTAGGCATTTGGTTGTTTGGTGAAGAGCCTCGTGTGCTGTTGCCAGAATCTATCGTCAACAAAGCCACAAAGTCTAAATTAGCCAGCTATGTAAACAGCTACGTCACGCAGGATGTGAAAACCGACCTAGAAGCCATTATTAAACTCTTGCTGGACACACCGGACTCAGGAAACTTAGCGCCTGAATTTAACCGCCACTGGATTCTGGTGACGGACGGTATGGTTGACATTAGTTTGGATGAGGTGGTGAACAAAGCCTCTCGTGATCGTATTTTAAATGAGTTAATGGCTAGGTTAGAAGAGCGAGACATTCATCTTCATACAGTGTCTATGACAGGTTATACCGATAAAGACCTACTTGAATCTCTTTCGCTAAGAACCGATGCGACTCATACAGAAGTCGCCATTCCAGAAGATTTACTCGATACCTTTGATCGAATTTTTACGCAGGCATCACCTTCTGATGAATTGCCGTTTGATGGCAATCAATTTGTTGTTGATGATGCAATTGATGAGCTAACGTTAGTGGTATTTCATGAAGATGGCGTACAACCGCACGTCGTTAAGCCAGATGGTTCACTTTTGTCTCTGGTTAATGATCGTAATGCTTCCGTTGCGGCATCGGACCATTACACACTAATCACAGTGCGTATGCCGGATGCTGGTGTGTGGCAAGTCAATAATGTGGACCTTGAGCGTAGCAGCATTAGGGTGATTACCAACCTAAGCTCCCAAGCTACTAAAATTGCTCCCATTGTATTTGTGAATGAACCTATTTATTCAACCGTTGGTTTGTTCCAAAAAAACGTGATCATTAAAGATGATAATATTCTGAATTTGGTGACGGTAAAGCAAACCTTAATACGGTTGAGTGGAGAGCAAAAAGAAACGATTTTGTCCCACGATATGACTCAAACCAATGGACAGTTTAAGCAGCGCTTAGAAGGTATTGTTGAACCGGGTAACTATGAATTAGTGAGTCTGTTGGATGGCAAAACATTTTCGCGGCAGCTCAGCCAATATTTTACCGTGCATCCTGCTATCGACTTTAAAGGCACAAACCCAGGCGGTAATTTAATTGCTTTTTCTGCCCATCCAGTCAACCTGAAACTGAATGTATCACGTTCAAATATAAAGCTTGAGTTTACCTACAACAATGGCACGACTGAAACAGAAGAGATGCAATTGGTTGGCCAAGGTTATTGGGAAAAAATTATTCCAGTGTCCGCGGACGACAATGTGAAAGTTCGAGCTAAGCTCATTGGCATGACCCAAACTGGATTGCGTTTCGACTATTGGACACCCTTTTGGCACTTTAACCGGAAAGGGGATGAAGCGCCGACGGTAGGATTGGACGATGTTGATCCTACTAGCATGTTATTAATGTCGATCCCTTCATCCAACAGAGATTTGATGCCAGTCATGGTTCTTCCTGCGGTCTCGGTGGTTAATGAAGTGGAAGAAGATGGTGAGCTGTCTTCTGAAACTGATGCCGCTGACATTCAAACGTCAGATGTTGTTAAGGCCGTTGAAAAGACAGATAGCTTGTCAAAAACAGAATGGATGATGTACATAGGCTTAAATCTAGGCGGTATTTTGATTATCGCCGCTGGTATATTCTTATATCGACGTATGCAAAAAAACAAATCCCTTAAGAGTGATGATACAGACGATGTGTGAGTTATTGGGCATGAGTGCCAATGTGCCAACCGATATTTGCTTTAGTTTTTCTGGTTTACGCGCTCGTGGTGGGCGCACTGGTCCTCATAAAGATGGCTGGGGGATGGCAATGTATCGTGATACTAATGTGTGGACACTGCATGACCCAAGCCCTAGTGCAGACTCAGACATAGCGGAAGTAATCAGTAATACATCATTAAAGTGTGACATCGTCATTAGCCATATTCGACAAGCCAACGTAGGCGCAGTGTGTTTGTTAAATACGCATCCATTTAGCCGCTTATTGTGGGATAAAACCTGGTCTTACGCGCACAATGGACAACTAGAAGATGCAAACGCACTGCCAATCACACTGTATCATCCACTAGGTAACACCGATTCTGAACGGGCTTTTTGCTGGATCATTGAACAGCTTCAAGCGCGCTTGGGCGAAAGCGAACCATCACTGGACGAAATATCAACCATACTGTCTGAATTAGCCTTACAACTAAAGAGTCGTGGCGTGTTCAACATGATGCTGTCCGACGGTGTGCGTTTATATTGTTTCTGTACCACCAAATTGCATTGGATCACCCGGCGTGCGCCGTTCAAAAAAGCCACCTTATCAGACGAAGACGTCATTATTGATTTCAAAGAAGTCACCACAGACAAAGACGTCGTCACCGTTATCGCCACACAACCTTTGACCCATGATGAGACTTGGCAACAAATGGAAGAAGGTGAATTGTGTGTGTTTGAAGGTGGTGAAGTGGTTTGCCAGATCAAAGCGAACTAATACAAAAGGTGAGAGTAATAAATCACTCAGTCTCTTCCACTTTTTCAATGGAAGACGGAAGGTGAAGCAATAAATCACTCAGTTTCTTCCCCTTTCTTCAAGGGGAAGACGGAAGGTGAAGCAATAAATCACTCAGTTTCTTCCCCTTTCTTTAAGGGGAAGACGGAAGATGGGGTTCCCCCTCGAATTAACAAACACCAAAGTAGTTTACTAGGCGATTGAAAAACAGCTTAGGCGCGAATGTAAGACCAACCTTTTGCTTGCTGATGAGCAAGGTACTGAACCGCTGCGTCGACTTGCCTAACCTGAGGTTGAGCGGAAAGTGTTTGAGCTTGCAGACTATTACGACAAATTACCAATCGACTTAAAATATCCTCGTCATTTAAAGTGACAGCCAACGCCGTCGCAGGACCATTGACGACGATTTCCACTTGGGCATCAGATTCCAATTTAAGCAAATTACGAGCGTTATTCTGAGCTCGTTTCAAAGCATCCACTGTTGGCGCATGGATCAACAACTGAGTAACAGCCATAACTGTATCCTTTTAAAAATTAAAGTGCGTTTGCAATGTCTTGAGCTAATTTTTGCAATGCGTCTGTGCCGCGACGACGCGGACGAGGCAGGTCTATGTGTTTGTCTAACACTATGTTCGCAGGCGAGCCAGACAGCACCACGACACGGTCTGCCAAATATATCGCTTCTTCAATGTCATGGGTAATAAACATCACCGCTTTGCGAGTCTGTTCCCAGATCGCCAATAACTGATCTTGTAAATGTTGACGGGTGATGGCGTCTACCGCACTGAAAGGTTCATCCATTAATAACAAGTGAGGCTGGACCGCCAATGCTCTGGCAATGCCGCCACGCTGAACTTGCCCACCAGACAATTGGTGTGGCCAACGCTCGGCCAACTCTTCAAGTCTAGCCAGTTTCAGCACCTCATCCACGCGGGCGCGTTTCTCATCTGCCGTCAATTTAAGCCCTTTTAGGCCGTAAGCCACATTGCTACGCAATCGACGCCAAGGCATTAAACGACCATCCTGAAACACAACCCCACGAGAGCGTCGAGTATCATCTTCTTCAACATGAAGAGAGATGTTGCCATGACTTGCCGTCGCTAGACCTGCAACACAACGCAACAGAGTCGATTTGCCAACACCAGAGCCACCCACGACCGCGATGAACTCACCGTCTTCCATTCGAAGATTCAAATCAGCAAAAACTGGCTCTGGATTGTTATCATAGTGATAACTTAAGTCTTCAATATTTAGGATGGGCGCCATGTTAACACTCGCTTTTCAATGAAACCAAATAGGGTATCGCTCAGGGTGTAAACCAGAGAAATAATCAGCATGTAAACCACCACCACTTCGTAAGCACCTACGCCAGCGGCTGAATTCATCTCTTGTCCCATACCTGGAACGCCCAACAACTCAGCGGCGATTAACGTCATCCAAGCTTGACCGATTCCGGTTCGCATGCCTGAGAAAATACCCGTTGCCGCTCCCGGTAAAGTCACTTGAAGCGCCTGACGTAAATGCCCATTCTGACCAAAAGCACGCGCTAACTCATAAAAACGAGAATCCACGTTGCGTACAGCAGAATAGGTCGCAAAGTAGTTTACCCAGAACACGCCTATAGCAATAACAAAGGCGGCTCCGGCATGGCTGACTTTGAACCAAGCAATGGCAAAGACGACCCAAGCCAAAGGAGGGATGGGTCGAAGAATTCGTGCTAACCAAGCGTGTAACGCGTCTAGCAAGGAGGAGGAGGCTGCCAATGTACCGACTAAGAAACCAAGAAAAGTCCCAATCGCCAAGCCCCAAGCGTAGTGAATCAAACTAGAAAGAACCGCTGGCATCAAACGCTCGGATGTCCACTCATCGGCCAATGCTTGTGGCAATCTAAATGGGTCTGGTATGGTGCCTGCTGCTGCCCAACCTGCTGATTGGGCGTATTTCCAGAGCATGACAAACGCCGCCACACCGATGATTCCCAGTAAAGCACGTCCTAATCGGGTACGTGTTAAAGGATGAGCCTGTGATGCCATGACGGGGAATTACTCCTTAACTAGATCGTTATAAAAACGAATATCAAACAAGGCTTCGAGGTCGACTTTGACTTTAAGTGTGCCTTGGCTGGCTTGAAAATCATGCATGATACGAGTGCCGTCAATAATGGCATTCGGATCGGCTTGGAACTGATTATGTGAGTTTTTCAACGCATTTAAGACAATCTTTTCTGGTAAGCGACCGCCACCGACATATTTACCAACGGATTTCAGCGATTTTTCTGGATCATTACGCAATTGGTCGGTTGCCGCGATGTGCGCTTTTACTAATGCTTTCACCAACTCAGGATGCTCATTGATTAATGATTCACGCACAACCAACACCGCACCGGGCTGATTTGGGAACATACCAGAGCCAGATGCGACGACTTTCGCATCGGATTTTCGGTCACGAATGATACTGACTACCGGCTCCAAAATCGCCGCGCCGTCTACAGCTTCGGTCATTAGAGCTTGTTGAACTTGAGCGGCACCTTGGTAAATAATGTCGATGTTTTGCTTAATCTCATCACGGCTCATGCCTAACTGGTTTTGCAACCAATACTGCAACACCGTTTCTGGCACAGACCCTCTAGGGAAAGTGGAAATAACCGCGTTACGACCTTTATCAGCCTTGAAGCGGGCAAACGCAGTTTTCGCATCACCGTTATCAAAGTATGGAGACAAGCTACCTAACGCCACCATGCTGATTTGCTCAACAATATTAGAAGCGACTACTTTAATATCCGCTCCTTTAGCGCGAGCAACCATGGCTGGCCCAATACCAAGATAAGCAACGTCTAACTGACCGGCCAACAGCGCTTGTACAATGGCTGGACCATTTTGAAACTGAAACAATTTAGGATCGCTAACCCCCGCGTTTTCCAAGGTATCACCCTCTAAAACAATAAACGCTTGGGAAATAGGAATAATAGGCATATAGCCAATTTCAAGGGTTTTGTCAGCAGCGGCTACTAAACTACTCCAACCACCCAAGAACAAAGCCATCAGAGTTATAAATTGGCGCATCAGAGCACTCCAGATAATTAAAATTTAGGTATGAATTGTATATAAATTAAAGGTATATTAAAACCGTTCTAAAGACCGTTTTGAACTAAGTAAATAAGTCATTTTGTAGAAAAACAGCAAAAGGGTCGGACCCCTTTTTGCTTAAAAGCACCTTCGCCAAAGCAAGCCCAATCGCTGGACACTGTCGTTTGACTTCGTTTTAGGGTTTTGCTTTGTCTTTTTGAGGCTTCATAATCTAAATTTTCTCTGGAAATAGGTTCTAACTGGGGCCACTTCGAATGTGCAACACAACAGGTTGTTGAGTACACATTACGCAAAGGAAGAAGCATGAGTACCGTCGTAAAATTTTTGATTCTATACTTGGTGCCGGTTTTATCCTTCGCAGGCGTTCTTGGTATTTATATGTTGGCTTACGGGAAGAGTTTAGACAGTCCTCTAATTAGCCTTGCGTTATTTCTCGTGGTGTCTAGTTTTATCGTTTCATCTTATGTGGCGGTAATATTAATATCTCAGTTTGCTGCTAATGGGGGGATTTACTCCGGTCTTTTATTTTCCATTCTTGGCTGGCTTCTTGGAGGAGTCCCCATATTTTTTTATCTTGTTATGTTTAAAGACATTTTTAGTCCATAAAACGTCACTTTTCATTTCTCAACATAATGTGTCTTACCTTCCTGTTTTTATCGAGCTGCAATAACTGTTATTCTAGCGCCATTATTGATGCAACAGAGTAGATAGAATGATTAATGACAACGATGTAATTGAAACCTTAGCCGAGCTTGAGACGTTTTTACGTGCGATAGAAAACGGAGGCTTAGGCCTTGCTAATGCAGCTGGTGTTGCGTTGGCCACAAATAATACAAACGGCCGCCCATTCCTTGCTGTGCTGGATGATAATCAGCAATTGCTCTTGGGGCGCTGGGTGAGTGCAGATGTGTATGAAAACGGCAAAGACATGGTTCGTTACGGTACGAAAAAAGTGCATTAATAAATGACGCTAATTTAGATGCAAAAAATCCCGCTTAAGCGTTTGCCTAAGCGGGATTTTTTATGCCATAAGGAAGCTTACTGTACTAGTTCGTTGTCGGTGAACTCACCTTCAAACAAAGCTGTAGACAAGTAACGTTCTCCAGAGTCAGGTAATACCACGACGATTTTTTTGTCTTTAAACTCGGCCAGTTTACTTAATCGTTCTGCCGCCACCACGGCGGCACCACAAGAAATACCGCATAAAATGCCTTCTTCACGCATTAGACGTTTTGCCATGTCAATCGCGTCTTCATTAGTCACTTGCTCAACTCGATCCACCATAGACAGGTCTAAATTTTTCGGTATAAAACCTGCGCCAATGCCTTGGATTTTATGAGGCGATGGTGATGGCGTTTCGCCCTTCATGGTTTGTGTAATAACAGGGGAGCTGGTGGGTTCTACGGCAACGCTGATAATGGCTTTGCCTTGGGTGTTTTTAATGTAGCGACTCACGCCTGTGATCGTACCGCCCGTACCAACGCCAGCTACGAAAACGTCAATTTCGCCATTGGTGTCTGTCCAGATTTCTGGGCCTGTGGTTTTTTCATGAATTTCTGGATTGGCGGAATTATCAAATTGTTGAAGGTGTACCACGTTTTCGTCTTGTGCAATTTCTTCTGCTTTGGCAATCGCGCCTTTCATGCCTTTCGCTGGTTCCGTTAATACGATGGTCGCGCCGAGAGCTTTCATAACTTGGCGACGCTCTATGCTCATGCTGGATGGCATTGTGATCGTAATAGGATAACCACGAGACGCCGCAACGAAGCACAGGGCGATACCTGTGTTGCCACTGGATGCTTCAACAATCGATTTGCCTTTGCTTAGAATGCCTTTTTTCTCCGCATCCCACACCATATTGGCACCGATACGACATTTTACCGAGAAAGCAGGGTTACGAGATTCGAGCTTCGCCCAAATATTGCCATTACCAATGCGGTTTAAACGTACCAGTGGCGTATTACCAATAGTAAGAGAGTTATCTTCAAATACGTGATTAGACATACCATTTCCTTTTTTGGTCAATGAGTGGTTGCTGCCGATCAAATGCAGCATATTGGTTTCACTATAACCTCTTCATGGGGATTAATGTTAGAATTTCCAATTATATAGATAGAAACGGCACCCGCTGCGCACTTATCAAATAACACCAGTGCCAATCAATTAGGATACTTTTTTAATACCATGCCAAATCATCCTGTGATGACACGTGATCGTCATCTTATTGTCCGTAAACAAGAGCAACTTGCTAAGCGCCGAAAAGACGGTTTACCCAGTGACCGTATGGCAAATGAACTTGACGCTATTATCGAAAAGTCGAGTGCGTTGCACCAAGCGCGTACGGCTCGTATGCCTAAAATCACCTATGACGAGAGTTTGCCTGTTGCGGCCCGCGCCGATGAAATTATCAAGGCGATTCAAGAAAACCAAGTCATCATTATTGCGGGTGAAACGGGCTCCGGTAAAACGACTCAGTTGCCTAAGATGTGTTTGCAAGCAGGGCGTGGCTTAGCGGGTCTTATTGGGCACACTCAGCCCCGTCGAATTGCGGCGCGCAGTGTGGCGGAACGAATCAGTGATGAACTGCAGGTTAAGCTTGGTGAGCAAGTTGGCTTTCAAGTCCGTTTTAGCGACGAAAGTAATGAAGAAACGCTGATCAAATTAATGACAGACGGTATTTTGCTGGCGGAAATACAGCAAGATAAACTGCTTTATAAATACGACACTATTATCATCGATGAAGCCCACGAACGAAGCTTGAACATCGATTTCTTGCTGGGGTATTTAAAACAAGTACTAGCGGCACGTCCTGATTTAAAAGTCATTGTGACGTCTGCGACCATCGATGTAGAGCGCTTTTCAACGCATTTCGATAAGGCGCCGGTTATTGAGGTGTCTGGTCGAACCTATCCGGTAGAAGTGCGTTATCAGCCGTTATTGAGTAAGTCAGATTCGGAAGAGCTGGACGAAGACCAAAGCATGGAACATGGAGTTCTGGACGCGGTGGAATTATTGATTGCCGAAGAAAGAACGTCAGGCTATCGCGGTGCCGGTGATATTTTGGTGTTTTTACCGGGTGAACGTGAAATTCGTGAGACCGCTGAAATTTTACGCCGAGCCGAGTTGCGTGGCACCGAAGTTTTGCCTTTGTACGCTCGATTAAGTGCGAGCGAGCAGCAGCGTATTTTCAAATCTCATTCTGGACGTCGCATTGTATTGTCGACCAACGTCGCAGAAACCTCGTTAACCGTTCCGGGTATTCGTTATGTGATTGATCCCGGTTTAGCGCGTATGAGCCGCTACAGTGTGCGATCCAAAGTTCAGCAACTGCCCATCGAAAAAATCAGCCAAGCCAGCGCCAATCAACGAGCAGGGCGATGTGGTCGTGTGGCAGACGGTATTTGTATTCGCCTTTATGACGAAGCAGACTTCAGTAATCGCCCTGAATTTACGGATCCAGAGATTTTCCGTACTAATTTGGCGTCAGTTATCTTGCAGATGGCGAATTTGAAGTTGGGGCCAGTTGAAAAATTCCCTTTCCTTGAAATGCCTGAAAAACGCATGATCAACGATGGCTATCAAGCATTGACAGAACTGGGCGCTTTGAAAAATGAACGATTGACAACCGTCGGCCGACAGCTCGCCAAATTACCGATTGACCCGAAACTGGGGCGGATCTTGATTGCTGCCGAACAGCACAGTGTCTTAAAAGAAGTAGCGATTATTGTCAGTGCGTTATCCGTTCCCGATCCACGGGAGCGTCCTCAAGATAAAAAAGCGCAATCTGACCAAGCGCATGCTGTAGACAAAGACGAAGACTCAGATTTTGCCGTTTTTCTGAATTTATGGGAGCGTTATGAAACCCAACGCCAAGAATTATCTCAGAATCAACTTCGTCAATATTGCCGTAAGCAATTTTTGAATTTTATGCGCATGCGAGAATGGCGAGATATCCATCGTCAAATCATGATTGCCTGTAAGCAGCTTGGTTTCAAAGAGGTTCAGCATGAAGAGCGTCATTATGAAGCCATCCATCGATCTTTATTGGCCGGCTTATTTACACAAGTCGCGAATAAGATGGAAGACAGCAAGGAAATGCTCGGTTGCCGTTCACGTAAATTGGCGATCTTTCCAGGTTCTATGCTATTTAAAAAACCACCACAATGGATAATGGCCGCCGAATTAGTCGAGACCAGCAAGCTTTATGCGCGTGTCACGGCACGAATTGATCCTGTTTGGATCGAAGAATACGCCGCACCTTTTGTGAAACGTCAATATTTTGATCCGCACTTTGAGCGCACTCAAGGGCGCGTCATGGCTCAAGAGCAAGTGTCTTTGTATGGATTGGTCATTGTGGCTAAACGGCGCATGGACTACGGCCACGTAAACCCTGAAGAGTCGCGTGAAATTTTCATTCGTTCAGGATTGGTGGAAGGTGAACTTCGTACCAAACAAGCCTTTTTTCGTAAAAATAAAGCGTTGATTGAAGGGCTCGAAACGCAAGAAGCTAAACTGCGTACACGCGATATTTTGGTGGACGATGAAGTGGTGTTTGCTTTTTATGATCAGCGTTTACCCGCGGATGTACGTAACTTAAAAAGCCTAGAATACTTTGTTAAAAAGTCTCCCGATGCGCTGCTTATGACCCGTGATGACTTGGTTAATCAAGACGTTCATGTGGACGACGTCGCGTTTCCAGACTCTTTTGGTTTGAATGGCGTGGCGTTACCGATTGATTATCAGTTTGATCCGGGCAAAGAAACCGACGGCGCGACGTTAAAAGTCCCTGTTGGATTATTAAGACAGTTAAGTTTAGAAGATCTAGGGTGGGCGGTGCCGGGCTTTATTAAGGAGCGCTGTGAAGCGCTATTAAGAGCGCTCCCCAAAGTATTACGTCGTCGTTTTGTGCCGATTCCTCAGTTTGTGGATCGTGTCTATCCCAACTTGTCGAAAGAAAAGGGTGACCTGCTTGAGCAACTTAGCTTGCAGATTAAGCGCGAAACCCTGATTGATATTCCTCTGAATGAATGGAATGCAGAAAAACTAGATTCTCATCTTACTCTAAATCTAGAAGTTGTTGATGAACGTGGCAAGGTGCTAGGAGTGGGTAAAAATCTTGCGCAACTCCAAACGCAATTTAGTGATCTTGTTCAAGAGAGCTTTGCCAAGTTTGGTACGAAGCAACATGAGCAAGAAGGATTAACCACTTGGCCAGAGCAAGGCATTCCAGAGCGCCAAGAAATTAAGCAGGCAGGTATTAAAGTCACCGCATTTCCTGCCTTGGTCGCCCAAGGGGAAAGCGTTGCTTTAAAAATGTTTGATGACCGTAACACGGCGATAGAAACACACCGAAAAGGCGTTATTACGCTACTAAAATTGACTTTAAGTAAGGAAATGCGCTATTTACAAAAGAACCTACCGCATTTAAGAGAGTCCATGTTGATCTTTTCGCCACTGGGGCAGAAAGAAACGTTATTGGATGATCTGTTGAATGCCGTGTTAGACAAGGTGTTTTTAGATGGACGATCTTTACCGCGCACAAAAGAAGAGTTTGAACAGTGCGTGTCGACACATAAGCTTAGTTTGGTGAGTGTTGCCAACGAGATGGCAGAACAGCTGTATCGGGTATTGTCTTCTTATCAGGGCGTGGCTAAAAAAATGAAAGGCAGTATTCCTCTGCCTTGGACAAGAGTGTACGGTGATATTAAAGTTCAGTTAGGTCAGCTGGTGTATCCTGGTTTTATTGGCAATACACCGTTATTTTGGCTTGGGCAGTTGCCGCGATATTTTAAAGGGATTGAAGTCAGGTTAGAGCGTTTTCAAAACCATTTGAATAAAGAAAATGCCTATGTGACGGAATTAGAAAATTTGTGGCAAACCTATGTTCGCCAGAAAAAAGCGCACGATGATAAAGTGTTATATGATCCTGAATTAGTGAAATATCGTTGGATGTTAGAAGAGTATCGTATTTCATTGTTTGCCCAGTCTGTCGGCACTTTGGAGTCAATATCTGAGAAGCGTTTGGCAAAGCAATGGCAAGAAGTGAAAAAACTGGTTTAGTGTCGGAAGAGTTCGTGTCTTTTCCATTAAGGTCATTTTAAAGGTGTGTAAAATACAATGCTAAATGTGATTGGTTCTTTGTTTTTGAGTTTACTGCTACTTTCGCAAGCGGCGGTGGCAGCAACCGAAGAGGACCCATGGGAGGGTTTCAATCGCTCTATGTTTACCTTTAATGATGCCATTGATGGGGCCGTTTTAAAGCCCATTGCGAAAGGATATAAAGCGGTAACGCCTAATCCCGTGCAAAAAGGGGTAAGCAATTTTTTCTCTAACCTTGGCGAAATTGGAAACATCACTAATAATCTATTACAAGGAAAATGGGATGAGACGGCCTCTTCCACTTTTCGTTTTTTGATTAATAGTACCGCAGGCTGGTTTGGTATTTTTGATGTCGCAAGCGAGCTGGGGCTAAAACATTATAAAGAGGATTTCGGCCAAACGTTAGGATACTGGGGAGTCTCATCTGGTCCTTATCTAGTATTGCCATTTTTTGGTCCTTCAACCGTCCGTGATGGTTCGGGCTTAGCGGTTGAATACACGTATATTGACGAAACAGAAGCTCTTAATTTGAGCCGTGATGATAAATTGGGATTGATGGCTCTGGATGTTGTCGATACTCGTGCTCGTTTGCTTAGCGCTGAATCTTTGATTGTAGGAGACCGGTACAGCTTTATCCGAGACGTGTATTTACAGAGTCGAGCGTATGATGTTTATGACGGTAACCCCCCACGAAAAGAGCAATCACATGAAGGCTCGGTTGATGGTAGTTGGGGCGAGGATAGCAATGACGATTCCTGGGGCGATGACTCTTGGGGTGACGATGAAGCGTTTTCTAATAATGACCAGCCTGAAGAGACGAGCTGGTCTGAATAATTGGAGCAATGGTGATGAATGAATAAGAAGCTTCCAGTATCTCATTGGTTTAACGATGACCTTTTCAGTGAAACCTTATTAAAGGTTTTTTTACTGGTGATTGGCGTTTCCTGTCTTATTCTTGTTTCTCTCAATATCCTTGCGGAACATTATACTGTTGCATTTATTGAAACCTTTCTTCTTATTTTAACAATCAGTGTGTGGTTTCTTCCCAGGCGATGGCAATATTACCAATGGGTCGTTTTCTTTTATGTGTCCTTCATATTTTTAGGCATTTTGGCCACGGTTGCATTTTCGCCTTTGTTCTCAGGAAGACAGGTGTGGGTGTTAATTTTTCCTATGAGTTCCTACTTAATGTTGGGGCGTCGTATTGCGGTGTGGTTGAACGGTGGTTGCCTCGCGTTAGTGGCGATAATTTTATATTTACGCTTCTATGAACCACATGGTATTCAACTCGTTAGTGTTGTGATCAATTTAGTCTTTGCCTATCTTTTTCTCTGGGGGCTTACTCATGGCGCAGAAAAAATATATAAAAAAATGTTGGCTACCTTAACGGTAGTGGCTTCAACAGACCCTTTAACGGGCCTTGCTAACCGCCGGAATATGATCGCTAAATATGAGCAACAGTTTAAAGCGGCAAAAAAAGATGGCGATGGGCTGGCGTTTGTTTTAATCGACTTGGATCATTTTAAAAGAGTGAATGACAACTATGGTCACGACATTGGCGACGCTGTCTTGGTTGATTTTGCTGAAAGGTTGAGAGCTCATGAGGGAGACAGCGAACAACTGTTTCGTTTAGGTGGCGAAGAGTTTTGTGTGCTGATGTCAGCGTCGAAAAGCAAGGCATGGGCAGTGTCGTTTTGTCAGTATATTCACGACACGCCTTTTCGCTTTAATGGCCATGATATTTGTTATACGGCTAGTATTGGTGTTTCAAGCAGTAACGAAGACGGTGGTGATTTTAAGCATTTATATTCGATTGCTGACCAACGTTTATATAAAGCCAAAAACAGCGGACGAAATTGCGTTGTTCTAGAAGTGTAAATTTTAGTGATGTTAAGGGCAGCAAAGGATGCCCTTAACTTAATTTTTAAGGGTGGTGGCCGTGGTCAGCGTGATTCTTAAAAGCTTTCCAGAGTCCGTACCAATATAGAGTGCCCCTTTTGAATCTTGAGCAATAGAGCGCAGTCGTTCATCTAAGTTTTGAAGGTAACGTGTTTCTGTTACTTCACCGTTAGCCTCAATTTTCACCTTATTTAAATGCCTTAATGCGAGTGCCGTCGATAGAAAGTCACCGTTCCAGTTGGAAAACAAAATACCTTGATAGCGTAATAAGCTACTGGGCGCAATCGACGGAATAAACACTTTAGCAGGATTGTCTATACCTTCTTTTTCTGTGCCTTCGCCCACATCGATAGGTCCCCAATATTCCTTGCCGTAAGACACAATTGGCCAACCATAGTTAGCACCTGGACGAATCAGATTAATTTCATCACCGCCTCTTGGTCCATGTTCGTTTGACCATAAAGTATGGCTGTTTGTGTCATAAAATAAACCTTGAGGATTACGATGTCCGTAACTCCAAATTTCATTTCTGATGTTGGCGTGCGTTACAAAAGGGTTGTCCGCTGGCACTTGACCATCCAAGCTTAAGCGAATAATGCTGCCAGCGTGATTGGTCAGTTCTTGCGCGTTTTCTCTGACGCCTCGATCACCGACCGAGAAAAACACATGGTCTTGATCGTCAAAGGCTATGCGTCCGCCATAGTGTTTTGTTTCCGTCGTGGCAGAGTCTGAGACGAGTAAGTCGTGCCATTCGGTAAGGGTGTTATTAACCAACTTAGCCCGTGCGAGCGTGGTGCGTGATCCTTCATTCGACGGCTTTGAATAGGTGAAATACAACCATCCTTGTTCGGTGAATACGGGCGACTTAGCCACATCCAGTAAACCGCCTTGGCCGGCGTTATCGACAGTAGGGAGTCCGGTCAGCGCTTGTTTTTCACCTGTGACTAAATTGACTCGGTAGGCATCACCTTGTTTTATAGTGATGATGGCTTCTTGATCATTAAGCACGGCGATACCCCATGGAGTACCATTAAACTGTGTAATTTGATCGATGTTTAAGGAATCATTGCCAATGTCGACATCTGAGGCGTTTGCACCAAGCGCCACAAGACTAGCTAAAAATAGAATCCAATTTTTCATAAAGCGACCTCTCTCGCGTGTTTCAGTGCAGTATATAGAAAATTGTCGAGACAAGAGGGGCGAAGAGGGTATTTCCTTAACAATTGCCGATTACTTACCCAGTTGTAGAAAGAGTTCAGCGAACGTTCGTTAAAGCATGAAAGTGTGGTTTTTTAGCGTAATTATGCAAAAAAAACATTGAGCCGATTATCCGAAATAGCGCTCATTTTCTTCTACGTGGCGAGTAACGACGGCATTTGCGGCAATAATGGCGTTATTGCCAATGTTGATGCCGGGTAAGATTTTGGCGCCGCCACCAATCCACACATTATTGCCAATCGTGATAGGTCGTGTGAAGCATTCACCCGAAGCACGTAATTTCGCGTCTCTTGGGTGATCGACCGTATAAAGATGCACGCCTGGGCCAATCAAGACATCATCGCCAATATGAATAGGTGCACTGTCTAGAAAGACGCAATGGAAGTTAATAAACACGTTTTTACCAAGGTGAATTTGAGAGCCGTAATCACACTGAAAACCGGGTTCGATGACAACGCTGCCAAACTCAGCAAACAAACGAGTAATATGGCGCAAATTGCCTTTACTTGGGTGCGCATTGAATTTGGCGCACGCTAGACGAGCGGTTTCTCTGCGCAGGCGAAGGTCTGTATCAATCCCATTAAAAGTATCACCACGGATCATTTTTTCAAATTCAGTCATTATCAGTTGCTCGTTACATGGTGGCTTTTATGTAGGATAGAAGCATGCAAGCATAAAATAAAGGGGCATAAAAAACGCGACCTAGGTCGCGTTTTTAACTTTTTCCGCAGTCGCCATGATTACAGCATAGAGGCCAAAGTGACTTCTAACTTACGCTGATCGGCAGCAAAGTTACGAATACCTTCAGACAATTTCTCTGTCGCCATTGCGTCTTCGTTCATAGCCCAACGGAAAGTTGCTTCTGTAACCGCAGCAGGCGCTGGTTTCACATTAGTGGTTGGAATCAACTTACGCTCAAGCTTGCCTTCGTCTTTTTTCAATTCTTCAAGCAGGTTCGGGCTAATAGTCAAACGATCACAGCCAGCAAGTTGTTCGATTTCACCGATATTACGGAAGCTTGCGCCCATCACAACGGTTTTGTAACCATGTTCTTTATAGTAGTTGTAGATCTCAGTAACAGACACCACACCTGGATCGGTTTCTGCGGTGTAATCTTGGCCAGTCGACTTTTTGTACCAATCAAGAATACGACCAACAAAAGGTGAAATCAGGTAAACACCGGCTTCAGCGCAAGCTTTGGCTTGAGCAAAAGAGAAAAGCAAGGTCAGGTTACAGTTGATGCCTTCTTTTTCTAGTTCTTCAGCGGCCTTGATGCCTTCCCAAGTAGACGCGGCTTTGATTAGAACGCGTTCACGAGAAACACCAGCGTCTTCATACAGAGCGATCAATTTACGTGCTTTTGCTAACGTCGCTTCTTTATTAAAAGACAAACGGGCATCTACTTCAGTAGATATCCGACCTGGAACATATTTCAGGATTTCAGTACCAACGATCACCGCAAGCATGTCGCCAGCGTCTAAAATTTGCTGATCTTTATCGTTGCTTTGAGTTTTTGCCCAAGCAACCGCTTGGTCAAGGAAAGGAGCGTATTCTGGAATTTGCGCGGCTTTAAGCATCAAAGATGGGTTAGTGGTTGCATCTTCAGGTAAAAAGTCTTTGATTGCCGTGATATCGCCGGTGTCAGCCACAATGGTCGTGAACTCTTTTAGTTGAGATAACTTATTGCTCATTGCTTTATCCTTTTTGTTGATGATGTTTGACCAATTCAATGGCCTCTAATAATACATTTATCTTTGCGTCGGCTTTATGACCATTTTCAGAAAGATAACGACGGAACTGTTTGCCGCCTGCTTCTCCTTGAAAAATACCCAAAATATGTCGGGTGAGGTGCAATAATCGCTCGCCTTCTTCTAGCTTACGCTCCACGTACGGAACAAAAGCGTCTAACGCTTCATAGCGATCATGAACAAGCGCTTGACCGCCAAACAACTGCTCATCAACTTGGCTTAGTATCCAAGGATTATGATAAGCCTCACGTCCAACCATAACGCCATCGACGTGTGCTAATTGTTCTTGGCATTCTTCTAAGGTTTTTATGCCACCGTTTAAGATGATTTCAAGGTCTGGGAAATCTTTCTTCAACTGATGCACATAATGATATTTCAATGGTGGTACTTCACGGTTCTCTTTCGGGCTCAAGCCTTGCAGAATGGCATTACGCGCGTGAACAATAAAGGTCGTGATGCCAGTAGTGGCTATGTCACCAACAAAATCGCGCACCACGCTGTATTCTTCTTGCTCATCCAAACCAATACGGTGTTTGATTGTCACCGGAATACTGCACGCATCTTGCATCGCACGCATAGCGTCTTTCACTTTGTCAGGGTGAGCCATCAAACAGGCGCCGATCAAACTGTTTTGAACTCGATCGCTTGGGCAACCAACGTTTAGATTTACTTCATCGAAGCCTGCCTGTTCAGCCATTTTCGCGCATTTTCCTAACGCAACGGCGTCTGATCCACCAAGCTGTAACGCAATAGGGTGCTCGCACTCATCGTATCGTAAGAATCTTTCAGGATGATTACCTTGCAACAAAGCGCCTGTGGTCACCATCTCGGTATAAAGCAGCGTGTTTTTGCTAAGCGTTCTAGCAAAGACTCGGTAATCTGAAGTCGTCCAATCCATCATGGGTGCAATGCTAAAGCGCCTATCTACTGTATCCCTTGAATTTAAAGGCTTTGGCTCTATTTTTGATGTTTTTTCTATTAGCATTTAATCGTCTTTTTGGGGTCGTTTTAAGGGTGTTTTGGTATTACAGTGCTAAAGAAATGCTAAAATTAGTTTTGTAGCATTTTTTATAACACCCTCTAAAAAAGGCATTTTCATGCGTTCTCGGTTGTTACGTTTGATTATGTCATAAAATTACAAGATTTCTAAGGGACAAGTGAGTCTAGTTTCAGATTAACGGGAAAAACAACCTTAAAGTGTACAGATAAGAGTAAATAGGGCGTCATCAGTTTGTTTGATTGAAACAATGTGTTGTCTTATTAGGAGTGCCATAGCTAAGAAGCAAGACGGCATTGCCGACATCGTCACCGCCGCAGGGCAATCCGGCATCGAAAAAAGTCAACTGCTCCAGTTTGCTGAATCCGCCACCAAAATGAGCGTCGCGTGGGACGTATCGGCAGAAGAGGCCGGTTCCACCCTCGCCACATGGCGCGCGGCCATGGGACTCACCCAAAAGAACGCCCTAGACCTCGCCGACGCCACCAACTACCTAAGCAACAACATGAACGCCAAGGCAAAGGACATTGCCGCCGTCATGGTGCGCCAAGGCTCCACCGCCATGGGGCGCATCGGCTTCAACGCCGAAGAACTGGCCGACATGATGCAACAAGACGCCCAAGGCACTCTTGTAGAAGTCATGCGCGGCCTAAAAGACGTCAACGCCACAGACCAAGGCGCGGTGATTTCGCAACTCTTTGGGGAAGAAGTAAAAGGCGCCGTCGCCAAACTCGTCACCACACTGGACGACGACAAAAACGGCCTCGTAGCCGCCTTTGCCAAAGTCGCCAACCAAGCTGATCGTACCAACAGCGTCAACGACGAATACGCCAACCGCGCCGCCACCCGTGGCCACAAACTCGCCATGCTCGGCGCCAAATTCGACCGCATGACCATCGTACTGGGCGACCGACTCTTACCCGTGCTCGACGCCGTGTTACCGCCGCTCATGTCCGTGGTGGACAGCGTGGCCGACTTTGCCGAAGCCAACCCACAACTTGCTTTCGGATTACTTGGCGTGGCCGCCGCCATCGCCGTGGTCAAAGCCGGTGCCATCGCCTTTAAACTCGCCAAACTCACCTTGGGTAACGGGCGCGATCGCTTCAACCTCGGCAAAACCAAACTCACCAGCACCACCGACCAAACCACCCAAAGCGCCAACCGAGCATCACGCTCCCTCGATAGACTCAACCGCAAACTAAACGGACTCGGCGCAGGCGCGGGTTATGGAGGAATAGGAGGAAAAAGACGTGGTCGAGCAGGAGCAGGAAGAAAGGGAGGAACAAGGGGAAAGACACTAGGAAACAGTGAGCGACACAGTCGAATTGGTAACCGACTCGCAGGTCTAAGAGGTTATGAAGATCAGATTTCAGACCGCAACAACCCAACCAGACGCACCAGCGCAAGCGGCCGATTTGGCAAATTTGGAAAACTCGGTGCCTTAAAAGGCGCAGGGCGATTCTTTCGGCCACTGGACATGGCCATGCAAGGTGTAAGCCTTGCCTCTGCCATGTCAGGCGGCAGCGGAACCGAAATAGGCGCAACCGCAGGCGACATGGTAGGGGGAATGGGTGGTGCCGCCGCTGGCGGATTAGCCGGAGCCGCCATAGGTTCCGTCGTGCCCATTATTGGCACCGCCATTGGGGGCATTGTCGGCTCCATCGCAGGCGGCATGGGTGGTGGCGCATTAGGAGAATGGATCGGCAGTAACATAGGCGGTTGGTTTGAAGACGACAAAACCGACCAACCCGCACCAGACGCCATCGCAAAGCAAAGCCAACAGCTACAAAACAACAACAAAAGCATCACCTTCGCGCCCGTAATCCACCTAACACCGACAGGCAACCCAAGTTACGACCAACAAGTCAGTGACCAAGTAATAGAAAGACTCAAAGCCGAATTCACACAGGGAATGATGGGCAACATGGACGTGGCGACAATGGCCGATGGGAGATTGACGGATACGCGGGGGAGTTAAGAGTTAGACCGTTTATTGTTTGATTGCCCAAAATTAGGCTCAGTTTGTCTAAATAATAATTAATTCAATGCTTAATCTTTTGAGTTAAATATAAAAAAACGACTACAATCAATCGGTAAGAGTTCATGGTGTCGCTCTTTTTTAGGAATTAACGCCCTGTTTTTTCTAATAAAGAGATGTGATATTGTGCATAATCACTATTAAAATATTAAGCCTTGCTAGCCTCGGTATTTAATTTAAGGATGAATATATGAATGTAGATTTTGAACACACTATGGCAAAATTCTGGAAGTGCGCATTACAAGTAAACCCTGCAAGTTATATAAAGTACCGTGGTGAAAATCAGAATGTTTCAGAAGATGATTATAATCAGAAACTATTAGAAGTCTGCCTTGAGGAATCTATAAAAGTTGTAGGGATAGCCGATCATGGTAATGTTGATTCTATTGAGAAAATCAAAGAAACGTTTAATTCTCAAGGAGTCATTGTATTTCCGGGATTTGAAATTGCATCTAGTGAAAAAATACATTTGGTTTGCTTATATCCAGAAGACACAAGTCTTCAAACTTTAAATAATTACTTATACGAGTTTGATATTGATACTTCTAATGGTACAAATCCATCAACTAAAAGTGCAGACTTTATTTTGTCAACTGTTATAGGTAAAGGTGGCTTTGTGTATGCTGCGCATTGCACAGATGATAGCGGAGTTTTAAAACAAAAATTAAACAATATTTGGAAAAACCCGAATTTATATGCTGCACAAATCCCTACTTCATTAGATGCACTTAAAGAGCAAGGTGATCAAGCAAATTACCAGATTATTCTAAATAAAAATCCTGATTATAAACGAGATAAAAAAATTGCTATTATAAATGCTAAAGATATAGAAGATCCTGAAACATTAAGGAGAGAAAATGCGACTTGTTTGGTGAAAATGTCAAAACCTTGTTTTTCGTCATTTAAATTAGCGTTTTCAGATTCTGAATCCCGTGTTCGCCTCAACTCTGATATTAAAGAAAAATATTACTCTAGAATAGAGTCTGTAAGGTTTGTTGGTGGATTTCTCAATGGAATTCATATCAACTATTCCGAGCATTTAAATGCTTTAATAGGCGGTAGAGGAACAGGTAAATCGACTTTAATAGAGTCAATTCGTTATGTGTTAAATATTGAACCTATTAGTAATGAAACAAAAGCACAACACCTTAAAGTTATAAAGCAGAATCTTAGTTCAGGGTTTGCTGAGTTGACTGTTAAATCAGCAGTAAAACATGGAAAATTATATAAAATATCAAGACGCTATGGTGAATCCCCGATAGTAAAAGATGAAAGTGGATCTGTTTCTACTTTTTCTCCTAAAGACTTATTGCCTGATATTGAAATCTTTGGTCAAAATGAAATTCACGAAATTGCTAAAGAATCAAGTGAACAATTAAAAGTAGTAG
Source organism: Marinomonas primoryensis (assembly GCF_013372285.1). Lineage (NCBI taxonomy): Bacteria > Pseudomonadati > Pseudomonadota > Gammaproteobacteria > Oceanospirillales > Oceanospirillaceae > Marinomonas > Marinomonas primoryensis. The sequence continues at coordinate 1,852,805 of NZ_CP054301.1, forward strand.
AGCGATTTCTAAATACAGATAAAATTGAGAAAGAGTCAGGTATTTCAAAAGTTAAAGAATTGTTAGTAACAACAAGAAATAATATATTTGATTTAACATCTAATGTTTCTAGTTTGGAATCTGATGTAGAAGACTTGAAGGCTCACGAGGAAGATGAAAATAGATATAAAGAGCTTGGAATAGATCAAAAATTGAAACTACTACCAATCGTTGAGTCAGAAAGAAGTACTTTTAAAATCGTTTTAAACAAAATGGACGCGTTAAAGGAAGCACTAAAAGAGCTCTCTGAATCTATCCCATGCGGTGACTTTATAACTGAGGAATTGATTAAGGAATTTCCCGATAAAAAAATATTTGAAAATTCTAAATTGGCGTTATTTGAATTAAAAAACAATATCAATCTATCTATTGATAAAATGGAGATAGATTCAGAAAATTCTCAGAAGAAGATAGATCTACTTGATAAAGAGCTTCAAGAAAGCATAGAGAAACAAGAAGACTCCATCAGTAAAGAGTTTAAAAAGTTGGCCCCTGTTGAAGGTTTAACTGGAAAACAAATTGGTGAGCAATATCGGGATCTAATTAAAAATATCGAGAGATTAAAACCCAAGCGTGCGGAACTTTTAATTCAACAAGGTAAACTGAAAAAAGAAATAGTTACAAGAAAGGATCTACTGGCTGAGTTGTCCGAGAAAAAAACAAACAGAGCTACTGCCTTTGAACAGGGCGTAAAAAGGCTGAATAGAAAATTAAAGGGTAATATAAAGGTAAATTACTCAGCAGAAAGAAATAGACTTGGATTAATAAAGCTTATTGTAAGCTATCGTTTACCTGATGTTGCTGAGGGAAGACTTTCTTGGATGAAAGGAGTAGAGGAGTTCTCGGCCCCTCTACTAGCAGAAACTATTAAGAAAGGACCGGCTGCTTTATTAGAAAAAAATTGGGGAATGACTTCTACTACCGCTGATAGATTATCAAAAATCAGCAATAAACAAATAATGGAAATTGAAGAGTTTAAGATCGATGATCTGGTTAGCATTGAGTTGAATGTTTCGAGTAGTGAAGAGCCTTTATATAAAAAACTTGATTCATTATCAACAGGTCAACAGTGCACAGCATTATTGCACATGCTCTTACTTGATAACCAAGACCCTCTACTTTTGGATCAACCAGAAGATAATCTAGACAATGCATTTATAGCAGAGCGAATTGTTACTCAGGTGCGAGATGCTAAACTAACTAGACAGTTTATTTTTGCTACTCATAACGCAAACATCCCTGTTTTTGGTGACGCGGAGTGGATTGGAGTTTTGGAGTCAACGAATGAAAATGCAACTTTGCCTATTCAGAATCAAGGCTCAATAGATCAGCCAAATATCCAGAATCTTGCTGCCAAAATTCTTGAAGGTGGCGAGGATGCATTTAATAGAAGAAAAGAAAAATATGGATTTTAATAGGGGCGAAAAAAATTTTAAAATGAAAAAACAGCTGTCTTTAATGAGGAATAGAAATTGAATAAAAATATTTTGGCCTTACATATAGGGTATCTCATGATTTCTATAAATTAAATTGATTTGCTTACCCATATAATCCGAATTGATATTCTAAAATATTCTAAAATATTCAAGGGGTCATAGATTCAAGGGGTCAGAGTCGTTGAATTGCTGACCCCTTGAATTGAATGGGGTACACACCTAAAAAATCAGTGTTTCAAGGTTCTTAGCATGTGTGTCCTGATAAGGCTGTCCATAAAACATTTACCATCGATTTTGAACAGGTAGAATCCGTTAGAACAATAAAATTTGAATCGTAGGTATAAACATAGCCAACCATTAGTTTCCACTTAATGAGGCGTCAGAGTTCAAGGAGAGATATGAGAATTCCAACGGATCTAGAAATATTAAATACGATTTATCGTATATATCATTCTGACTTTGTTGCTTTCGAAAGAGGTGATGGGTCTCGGGATTCGAAAATCTATGTCCCGATCGATTGCAAGAAGGTTGCAGGCGAGCTGAAAGTTGATTCTGATATTGTATTTGGCCGCTTGTATTACCATCTAGAGAAGCAGTACGGTTACAAACAGGATAATGGAAGTAATGTTCATTTCTTTGCTTTCAAAGTTGGAAATGATTCAAAGTGTGTAAATTTCCCTCTTATGACTTCCATTTTGGCTGGCTTACGCCAAGAGAAAAAGAAGTTTTGGATAGGGACAGCGGTTGCTGTTCTTGCTTTGATTGTTTCAACAGTCTCATTAACTGTTTCAGTTACACAATTGGGAAGCTCTAACAAGTCAATGCAGCCGACCGCTGAAGCGTCGCTGATTGAATAGTTAACTCTTCCCATCCACTCAAACAAGTCATGGTTTGCTTTTCACCATTGACCCCACCCGAATCTTGATCTAGTATTTCTCTTGCACTGGCAAATTCCAGTGCTCGGGATTGGCGTTCCGATTAACAGCGGATATGAATGCCGCGTAATGCGGTTTTTTTATGTCTGGCGTATAGCTTTCTTGTTATCGAATTTGGGGTCAGATGAAAAATAGTACCTAACCTTCATCTACTCCAAACAGCTCCACGAGCAAAACCAACCACAGACAACTTAGCGCTAGCGGAAACCGACAAGTACCAACTTCAACAACATCGTCAAATCCATGCAGATACAAAGCGACCCCGTCGTCGTTCCATCAAAAGAACTCATCGACCTAATCCAAGCCGTCCGCACTTTCCTAACAAAAAAAGCAACAGCAAATAGCACGACTGCAAACACCTGACTGGGTAAACGACAATATCACCCGCGTCAAAGACTACGCCCAACGCAACTTCGTCGACTTCTAAGCCGCAAGCAACTAAAGCCCGATGTGGGCTTTAGTTGTTGTTTAGGCTGGTAGTGATTTAATATCAATAAATCTTCAAATGAGCATGTGGACTATTAGGCTGTTATATGTACTTGAATATGAATCGAAACTTAGTTAGATCGACAGCAATCGGTATTTTTATGGGATTATCCATTGCCTTAATTAATATGCAAAATTTAGAGTATGGGATTTTAATAGCAATTTTAATTTGCTTAGTTTCAGGTGTTCTTTCTGCTCAGATTGAGGAGTATGCTCGGCTCTATGCATTATTTAGTAGCTTAGTAAGCTTCCCCTTTTTTGTATTTGCTAACGGTTTTAATGACGGTTTCACTTACTTTATCGGCGCTTTATTCGTATATGGCACTTTAAGCTTTTCAATAACTTATGGTCTTCAAAATGCTTTTTATAATGGTAAAGCTATCTTTCGTTATTTTTTTAAAAAGTAGGTTTGGAGCAGATGAAAAATAGTACTTAGTTTTTATCTACTCCAAACAGCTCCACGAGCAAAACCAACCACAGACAACCTAGCACTAGCGGAAACAGACAGCTATTCCCTCCAAGGAAAGCAACTGCTCAACAACATCGTCAAATCCATGCAGATACAAAGCGACCCCGTCGTCGTTCCATCAAAATAACTCATCGACCTAATCCAAGCCGTCCGCACTTTCCTAACAAAAAAAGCAACAGCAAATAGCACGACTAGCTTTTTAATTCAGGTACGCAGACTGGGTAAACGACAACATCACCCGCGTCAAAGACTACGCCCAACGCAACTTTGTAGACTTCTAAGCAGCAAACAACTAAAGCCTGCTTAAGTGGGCTTTAGTTGTTGTTTGGACTGGTAGGAAACGAGAAAGTCTTTTAGTATCAATGAATGTGTAAACGAGAATGCACACTATTAAAATATTAGGTTCAAATATGGAATACTCAATACCACCACTAGGTAAACTGTTCATCAGCTTATTATTGTTTTTGTGCTTTCTTAGCCTTGCTCTAAGCATCATGGCTTTGTTGCAAGGAGATTTAGTAGCGATACTTTCAGTAGCAGTAAATAGTGCTGTTATTTTTGGGTATTTTCGCCGTACTACATGGTTTTCAACAGCTATTAAGTTTTACTCTGCCATGTTAATTTTGAGTGGTTCCATGATGTGGCTATCATATTTCATTGGCGGCGAACTCCCCGAGCAAAGTATTGATATAATCCGTAGGTCTGTCATAGCCCTACTAGGATTATTTTTTATTTCGTATGTAAATACGTTTGTTAAGCACTTGAATTTGGGGTCAAATGAAAAATAGTACCTAGCCTTCATTTACTCCAAACAGCTCCACGAGCAAAACCAACCACAGACAACTTAGCACTAGCGAAAACAGACAGCTATTCCCTCCAAGGAAGGCAACTGCTCAACAACATCGTTCCATCAAAAGAACTCATCGACCTAATCCAAGCCGTCCGCACTTTCCTAACAAAAAAAGCAACAGCAAATAGCACGACTAGCTTTTTAATTCAGCTTTCTAATTCAGGTAAGTCAGACTGGGTAAACGACAACATCACCCGCGTCAAAGACTACGCCCAACGTAACTTCACAGACCTCTAAGCAACAAGCCTTTTCAAGTAACAAAAGCAAAGCCCGCCGATGTGGGCTTTTTATTGATTGTTGATGCGCACCACGCTACACTTATTTTATGATCAAAACATTCAAACACAAAGGCCTTAAAAAATACTTCGAAACAGGAAGCGTTTCCGGTATTCAAGCAAAGCATCAGCGTAAAATACGTATGCAACTTGCTGCGATCGATACCGCCCAAGAGATTGAGGATATCAATTTACCCGGTTTTAACTTGCATCCGTTAAAGGGAAACCGAGATGGGATTTGGTCTATTACTGTGAACGGGAATTGGCGTATTACTTTCGAATTTGTTGATGGTAATGCTTACATTCTCAACTATGAGGACTATCACTAATGAATATGCACAACCCGCCACACCCAGGCGAATTTATTTACGATGTTTATCTTGAGCCAGCGGGTTTTAGTTGCCGCTTTTTGGCCAAGCAATTGGATGTCGCTTCGTCCACGTTAAGCCGTGTGCTGAAAGGGCAGAGCGCTGTGTCGCCTGAAATGGCATTGCGTTTGTCTAAAGCGCTTGGCAGAACACCAGAGAGCTGGCTGGCCATGCAGGATGCCTATGATCTTTGGCAGGCTAAGCAACATCTAAATTTAGCGAATGTTCACCCTGTCAATTTTGCAGTGGCCTAGACCATTAAGTCAGATCAAGTTTTTTGACTGGCCTAATGGTCTTCCTCCTAACCTAAATATCGCTTTTCTCTGAATTTGGGGCCAGATACCGTCTTAAACTTCAAGCGTTGAAAACTTTATTTTCGTCAAAAGGCTCATCACTTTTAAGTACACCGTAGATGATATGAATGAGCTTACGCATCGCTGCGCCGATGATCTCCATTTTTGCTTTGCCTTTTTCACTAAGTCGATCTTTCAGCCCTTTAAGAGCTGGATTGTATTTTAGTGCCACCATTGCTGGAAGTAAAAGCGATTTGCGTAAATGTGCTGAGCCTATCTTTGACATTGCTGCCCGACCATTTATTGAGGTTCCCGATTGGTACTCACGAGGTGCAACCCCACAAAATGAGGCTAACTTCTTAGCACTATCAAAATTGTGAATAGCCGAAAAATAAGGCAACAGCCAAGGCACCAACGTCACACTTGATTTACCAGGCAACCCCAAACTCGTCGCAGAAGGCATCCTCACCCTAAACGACACCTTCCCACCCGAAATGAAAGACAACTGGTCCATCGACAGTGTCACCGCAGGGGGCAAAGCAGGGTATCGGTGTTCTGTGGTGGCCGGTGAGTTGGTTTCATTATGGATAAATGTTTGGTTTTTTTTGTGCGTGATACATCTATTAGATTGATAGAAAAGTGGCTAATAAATTATTTTTTAAGCTCAGCGATTACTAATGTATCAAGTTCAAAAAGGGAGGTAATGGTTCCTCGACCTGAAAGCGCGTATTGGTGTGAAATAAAATGCCAGAAGAAGCGCATGAAAAAGCCAGTATGGATTCCATACTGGCTTAACAATAACCGCCAAGGTATTTTAGGGCGGGGCAGTTAACTTAAAGCAGTTAACTTAAGACTGTTTAGTATTAGCCTTTTAAACCGAGACGCTTTTCTTCAACTTCGCGTAAAAGGCGGAAGAGTTTCTTTCGATTAGAGGTGTTGCCTTCTTGTGACGCTTCTTTTTGAGAAAGACGGATTAGCTGTCTAAGTAACTGAATTTCTTCAAGGTTTGGGTTGTCATCTAAATATTGAGACAAAACTTCTTTACTGTTCTCGCCAATGAGCGCGTCTCGTTTTATTTCTAGTTGATGAAATAGTTTGTTGTAGGCTGCTGATGTTGTATCAAGTAAAGCGACACGTTGTGCTATCGTTTCGTGATCTTCTGTACGCATTACTCGACCGATATATTGTAAGTGCCTTCTTTTCGCTTCATTTTGTTTTATGCGTCCAGATTCTTCAATGGCATCTTTTAATGTGTCAGACATTTCAATTTTTTTAAGTTGATTTTTACTCAGGCTTAATAGTTTTTTACCAACTTCCTGCAAGGCATCCATTTCGCGTTTGACTTGGGATTTGCTTTTAGGGAGTTCGTCGTCATTTTCAAGTTGATCAAAGTCTGTCATGGGAACCTATATTAGAAAAATAGTAGCGAGGCCGAGGAAGGAAAGAAAACCAACAACATCGGTCACGGTAGTCAAAATTACGCTGCCAGCAAGCGCTGGGTCTATGCCAATCTTTTTTAGTAGAATGGGCAGGAGTGTACCAGTGGCGGCCGCAAATAGCAGGTTTATTATGGTAGCGCCTGCAATGATATAGGCAATCTTTATGTTGTCAAACCAAAGTGCGGTGAGAGCGGCAATAACGGTTGCCCAAAGAAGGCCGTTAATGAGGCCAACAATCAGCTCTCTGTTTAAAAGCCAGCGAGTATTTGTAGAGCCAATTTGATTTAATGCAATACCACGTATGACAAGTGTTAGTACTTGAGATCCGGCAATGCCGCCCATACTGGCAACGATCGGCATAAGAATGGCGAGTGCTACCACTTGATCAAGGGTGTTCTGAAACAGTCCAATTACATAAGAGGCAATGAACGCGGTAATAAGGTTGATTCCAAGCCACACAGCTCGTCTTTTTGTGGTTTTCATGATGGGGGCGAAGGTGTCTTCATCATCATCAAGACCTGCCATACTTAGCATTGAGTGTTCGGCTTCATCTCGAATAACATCAACCACATCATCGATGGTAATCCGACCAAGTAGTTTTTTAGTGGTGCCATCAATGACAGGTGCAGAAACAAGATCCATTTTTTCAAAGAGTTGAGCCACTTCACTCGCCGGTGTCTCGGCTTTAATAACGGTATATTCTGTTTCCATTACATCGCGAACGGTGGCTCTAACATCTGAAACTAATAATTTAGTGAGAGGGAGTGTCCCTAACAGTCGATTGGAGCGGCTGACAACAAGTAGGTTATCTGTCATGTCGGGCAGTGAAGAGTGTCTGCGCAAATAGCGAAAGACAATGTCTAGCGTTAGGTTCGGACGTATAGTGATCGTGTCCGTATTCATTAAGCCGCCGGCAGAGTCTTCCGAGTAGCTTAATAGTGCTTCGACCCGCGCTCTGTCTTGCGAGGTCATTGAAGAAAGGACTTCTGTTACAACTTTTTCTGGTAAGTGTTGTAATAAATCAGCTAAGTCATCGCTTTCAAAATGTTCGGATACGGCGATAAGTCGCTCTGTATCCATATTCTTCATGAATTGAACACCAATATCTTCGCTGAGATATTGTAGAACCTCGCCTTCATTCTTTGCTTCGATTAGCTCCCAGAGAAGCTTACGTTCTTTTGGTGGAGAGGACTCTAATAATCGAGCAACATCTTGCACTGGCAAGGCGCCGTTAAGTAAATAACGGATTTGCATCGTGGCGCCGGATTCGAGTGATTCGGTAATCGTTTTAAGATGATTAAGAGTGGTTTTCTCTGACATGGCCGTATTACTCGTCTTCACCAAAACGATTGTTAATTAATTCAACAACGGCTTTGATTGCCTCTTCTTCATCTTCTCCATTGGTTTTGATTCGAATGCTCGTTCCTTTTCCAGCGGCAAGCATCATCATTGCCATAATGCTTTTGCCGTCCACATTGCGACTGTCTTTTTCTATAGTGATATCACAAGAAAAGCGTGACGTCGTTTCCACTAATTTGCCAGCAGCGCGAGCATGCAAGCCAAGTTTATTTATGATGGTGATGGACTCTTCCTGCATGCTTTACTTCCTATATTAATGAGTCAAAAATATTAAATAGATCTTCGCTGGTTTGAGCGGTTCGTAGCTTGTCGAGCGCTTCAGGCGATTGAGCTAATTCTGCGATCTGAGCCAGTGTTGCAAGATGTTGATCGCATTCATTAGGCGGAACGATTAAGGCGAATATAAGATCAACGGCTCTCTTATCAATCGAGTCAAAATCTATTGGAGTTTGTAATGACATAACGACAATAGCGGTATGGTTTGCAGACTCTAGGCGGCAATGGGGTATAGCTATGCCGTTACCTATGCCTGTACTTCCAAGTTTTTCTCGCCCTAATAGGGCGTCATAAACGGCCTCGTTATTGCAATGCAACCGATTGGATGCAACGTCGGCGATACTTTCTAAAACTCGTTTCTTACTAACAATATCTTGCTTCGCCAGAACGAGCTCAGCTTTTAATAATGATTTCAAGGACATGATGAAATGGTTTCCGTTTAGATCAGTCGTTTTCGTTCATTGGAAGGAGGGATATTCATCGCCTCTCGATATTTGGCCACAGTTCGTCTAGCAACCTGTATGCCTTGGTCAGCCAAAACAGCGGCTAACTTATTATCACTTAGTGGTTTTTTTGCTGGCTCATCAGCCACAAGTTTCTTAATCATAGCTCGTATTGCGGTAGAAGAACATTCTCCACCTGACGCTGTGTTGACATGACTTGAGAAAAAGTACTTGAGTTCAAAAATACCTTTTGGTGTGTGCATGTATTTTTGTGTTGTTACTCTAGAAATTGTTGATTCATGCATGCCAACTTCTTCGGCGACATCATGAAGAACCATAGGTTTCATGGCCTCTTCACCTAATTCGAAGAAATCAATTTGTCGACTTACTATGCAGCTGGCCACTTTTAAGAGTGTTTCGTTGCGGCTTTGTAAGCTTTTCATAAACCATTTGGCTTCCTGAAGAGAGGTTTTAATGTAGCTTACGTCTGCTGCGGTGGTTGCAGCTGTACTTGCCATGGCGGAATAGGTTTCGTTTATTTTGATGGGTGGTAGGGCGTCATTATTTAGCTCAACTTGCCATATGCCATTGTGTTTTTTGACGGAAACATCAGGAATGACATAATCCGTATCATCTGCATCTATAACTGAGCCAGGACGCGGGTTAAGTTGTTGTATTAAATTAACAACTTCCTTTAGTGCTTCGTCTTTTAGTTTTGTTTTTCGGCTTAATTGTGCAAAATCTCGATTGCCTAGTAGTGGTAGATAATGGTCAATGAGATTGTGTGTGCTTTTATAAAGAGGGTGGCTTTGGAATGCTTCTAGTTGAACAAGCAAGCAGTCTCGCAAATCAATAGAGCAGACGCCAACTGGGTCAAAGCGTTGCAGTCTGTGTTGAACTGCGATGACTTCTTCCATGTCTAAATCTTCTAATTCGACACAAAGTGATTCCCAAATGTCTTGAGTTGAAATACTTAGATAGCCATCGGTTTGAACGCACTCGATAATAGCGTAAGCAATTTCAATGTCTCTGTCAGATATATGAGTTAGATTTAATTGCCAGATCAGATGGTCTTGTATGCTTTCTGCTGGAGCGTTGCGGCTTTCGAAGTCGCTTTCACCTTCATAGCTATTATGATCGCTGACGGCCGCAGCAGAGCTTTGGTATGTGTCATCCCAGCTGCTGTCAATAGACAGTTCTTCAGGAATGCTTTCAGTCCACTCTGATTCAACGCGCGCTTCTTCACTATTACTATCAAGTGTCGCCTCAGGAGCGCTTTTTGATTCAATGCTTGCAGGTTGATCGTTGTGAATTTGTTCGTCGTCATCTAGCTCAAGAAGAGGGTTAGATTCGAGAAATTCATGAATTTCTTGCTTCAGGTCCAACGTGGAAAGCTGCAGCAAGCGAATGGCTTGTTGTAGCTGTGGTGTCATGGTCAGCTGTTGGCCGAGTTTTAGTTGCAAAGACTGCTTCATAGAGCAACTCTTTTTATTTGAATGAATTGGAACGAGTTATGCATACTACTCCCTTTCTACAGCAATGATAAGGGGTTACAGACGGAAGTCGTCGCCTAGATAGACCTTTTTTACTTGTTCATTGTTGATGACGGTGCTGGCATCGCCAGAAGCAATAATATAACCGTTGCCAACAATGTAAGCCTTATCACAGATGTCTAATGTTTCTCTAACATTGTGATCGGTAATTAGGACGCCGATTCCACTTTCTTGAAGGTGCTTGATGATGAGCTTGATGTCGCCGACAGAAATAGGGTCCACGCCGGCGAAAGGTTCATCCAGTAGGATGAACTTAGGGTTCATAGCAACGGCTCTTGCTATTTCAACACGTCGTCTTTCTCCACCCGATAGTGCCATTCCTAAGTTCTCACGAATGTGGGTGATGTGGAACTCTTCTAATAAATCTTCGAGTCTGTCTTTTCGTTGGCTTTTTGTTAGTGCTTTACGCGTTTCTAAAATGGCCGTGATATTGTCTTCGACAGACATTTTACGAAAAATGGAGGCTTCCTGAGGAAGATAGCCAATGCCTTTTTGAGCGCGAGTGTGCATGGCGTCTTTAGTGATGTCTACACCATCGATAAATATGCCGCCAGCGTCATTTGATACCATGCCAACTATCATATAAAAGCAGGTGGTTTTGCCTGCACCGTTTGGGCCAAGTAGGCCAACGGCTTGACCAGATTCGACAGAGATAGAGACGTCCTTCACTACTTGGCGTTTTTTGTAACTCTTTGCTAAGTGTTTTGCTTCAAGTAAGGCCATTTATTTTTTTGCCTCAGGTGCTGGTGGTTGTGCTTGCGGTTGTAATGTCATTGATACGCGTCCTGAATCTTTTTTCTCTGCGCTAAATGTTCCATCGTTAATCATATAAAGAATGTAATCGGCAGTAATAGAGTTTTTCATTCGGCTTAGGTAACCGTTACCGGTAATTTCTAGCTTGGACTCAATGGTTGAATAATGAATTTCATTGCCTTTACTGATGACAATGTTGCCGCTCCAGTCAATTTGTTGGCTAAATTTGGCTGGCTGCCCAGTGGCTTCTAAGTTGCTAAATTTTCGGGTTTTTGCGTCTGTTGACACTTTAAGGTACTGCGCTTGGATTTCAATAGAACCTTGTTTGACAAAAACATTGCCTTTGTAGATGGCTTCACCAGAGTTTTGGTCAAACGAGGCTTCGTCGGCTTGAATTTCTAATGGCTGCTTTGTGTCATCAGGGAGTGCATACGCATATTGGCAAATAATGGCTGAGGTGAGCAATATACTGAAATTAATGAATTGTTTCATATTTTCCTCGTACAGATCCCGTCATAAAGACTTCTTCTGAATTTATATAAGTTGTGATCGTGCTGGCAGAAGTTTCTCCTTGTACGGAGATAAGTGTCGCGTTTCCTTGGCTCGTTAAAGATTGATCTTTATCTAAGTAATGTACGCTGTCTGCAGTGAGCTTTATGTCATCTGATTGAAGATACTTTTTAGTCGCTCTAGCGTTGTTTGTTAATAGAATATCATTACTTCCGTCATCAATAACCCCTTTATCTGCTTTTGCACTCCAGCTGCCTGATATTGAATGTCGTTCGACGCTGGGAAACTCTAGTAATGTTTTAGACTTTGTTATGTAGTGAAGTGTTTGTTGTGCATTAAGTGTCTCGACCAGCATGCCGTTGATATCAAACTCTTTCACTTTAACCTGAGTGATAAAGTAGTCCGGAGAGCTGCTTAATGAATTCGCTTCAACAAGATTCTGCTTCGGTGTCGCTCCATACCAGAATAAAGAGGCTACCAGTACTAGCGCAGCCCCAATAAAAAGCAAACTATTAAAACGAACCATTTTTTTAAGCATCTGCATTACAACGAGCCACTTGTGCTAATCACTAGCAAGTAGATGCCATAAGAAGCAATAAGAGGCAATCCTAACCATCTAGGAATTTTGTTGTTTTTTGTCTTTTTGAAAAAATAAATAGCAATAGCAAGTGCGACGGTTAAGCCAAGAACCCAAGGGTAATCCCTACTGATAATATTTTCATTGATCATTCCTGGAGCGATAAGGGCAGGCAAAGGCAGTACTGTGGCTAGGTTGAATATGTTTGAACCTAGGATGTTACCTATTGCAATATCATGATGACCTTTTCTAACACTACTGACGGATGCTGCAAGCTCTGGCAGGCTGGTGCCGATGGCGACAATGGTTAAGCCAATGACCAACTCGCTAACGCCAAGAGCGGTTGCAATGCCTACCGCTCCCCAAACGAGCAGCTTAGAACTGCCAATTAATATCGCCAACCCGATTAAAGCAATGATGAGAGATTTACCAACGGACGCGCCGTCATCCTCTGGTAGGCCTTCTTTTAATTCACTTTGTAAGTCTTTACTGCCGCGAAGCAGAATGGTCAAAACAATGACAAAGGCTGCGATTAATATAACGCCGTCCCATACACCAAGATTTTGATCAAGCAGCAAAAGGCCTGTTAGTAGTGTAATGGCGAGTACGAGAGGAACTTCTTTGGATGAGAGTCCCGGTGCTATTGGGATCGCTGAAAAGAGTAATGTAATGCCAAAGACGAGGGCGATGTTGGCAATATTTGAGCCAAGTACATTCCCAACGGCTATCTCTGGCGCATTATCAAGAGCAGCAATGGCGGAAACAACCATTTCTGGTGCGGATGTGCCAAAGGCCACCAATGTAATCCCAATGATCATTGGATTTACATTCATTTTTTCTGCGACTAGAGCAGAGTGTTCGATGAATTTATCGGAACTGATAACCAGTAAGATTAACCCTGCGATTAGGGCAGCGGAAAACAGCAGCATAACGTCTAAGATACTCACAAATTTTAAGAGGCCCCATTTAATGAGGTTTGGCAATGAAATTCAAGACTTGATATTACAAACAAATTGGATTCTATGGCGTGGTGATTTTATTTGTTAGGGGGCAATGCTAGTATCTAGCAATATTTGATATGGATGGAAAGGTGTGTCAGTGCTAGATGCGTATATAAAAGTCCAAGATGTTCATTTTACGCGCGGAGGGAGGGTCATTTATGAAAATGTCTCCTTGACGATTCCTCGCGGTAAGGTGACGGCGGTAATGGGCCCTAGTGGAACAGGGAAAACGACCTTGTTGCGGTTGATCGCGGCGCAGCTTGCTCCCGATTCAGGGAGTATTTTAGTCGATGGTCAAGATGTTCATCGATTATCACGTTCTGATTTGTATAAAGTTCGCAAAAAAATGGGCATGCTTTTTCAAAGTGGCGCACTTTTTAGTGACATGTCTGTTTATGAAAACATTGCATTCCCTTTAGAAGAGCACACCAAGCTAGATGTTTCCGCTATTAGAGAGGTCGTTGCGCAAAAGCTTCATAGTGTCGGTTTGCGCGGCGCAGCAGGTTTAATGCCTTCTGAATTATCAGGCGGCATGGCGCGTCGCGTCGCGTTAGCTCGTGCCATTGCGCTTGACCCAGAATTAGTGATGTATGACGAGCCTTTCACTGGTCAAGACCCAATCTCTAAAGGGGTACTGGTATCATTGATTCGCGAATTGAACGACTCGGCTAATATCACCTCTGTCGTGGTTTCTCACGATGTGGAAGAGTCCTTGTCGATAGCGGATCATGTTTGTATTCTTGCTGGTGGTCGCGTTATCGCTGAAGGAACTGCCGCGGAAATTCGAGCGTCTGATGACCCTCAGGTTAAACAGTTTTTAAATGGCGAGCCTGATGGGCCTGTGCCTTTTCATTATCCGGAAGATGCCGACAGTATGCTTAATAAAGACGGAGCAGCGCAATGAAAGCAATAATATCGATGGGCGCATGGCTTTTTGATTGGCTTGAAGCGGTTGGGCGAGCTGGCATTTTTTTAGTACAAAGTATTTTTAGAGTGCCGGTGCGTTTTGGTGAGTCTATTAATCTACTGGTTAAGCAGCTTTACTCTGTTGGTGTTTTGTCTTTAGTGATTATCATCGTCTCGGGTACGTTTATTGGGATGGTGTTGTCACTGCAAGGCTACAGTATTTTGGCTAAATTCGGTTCGGAAGAAGCGGTTGGTCAGCTGTTAGCATTGTCATTGCTTCGTGAGCTCTCGCCCGTTGTGACGGCGCTTTTGTTTGCTGGCCGAGCGGGGTCTTCTTTGACTGCTGAAATAGGTTTGATGAAAGCAACGGAGCAGTTGTCAAGCTATGAAATGATGGGGGTAGATCCGCTAAGGCGTGTGATTGCACCACGATTTATAGCAGGCGTTATTTGTTTGCCGTTGTTGAGTTTGATTTTTTCAGCGTCTGGCATTCTTGGTGGACAGCTGGTATCGGTTGGTTGGTTGGGTGTTTACGATGGTGCTTTTTGGTCATCGATGCAGCAGTCCGTTCACTTTGATACCGATATTATGAATGGTGTGATTAAAGCGGTATGTTTTTCCGTCGTGGTTACTTGGATTGCAGTTTATCAAGGTTATGAGTGTGTTCCCACTTCAGAGGGGATTGGTAAAGCTACGACTCGTACCGTGGTGTTGGGTTCATTGGCTATTTTGGCGTTAGATTTTGTATTGACCGCCGCTATGTTTGGAGATTTTTAGGATGAGAAGTAAGCGCGCAGAGTTATTGGTCGGATGTTTTATTGTGTTGGGTGTTGCGGCCCTTGTTTATTTGGCGGTGCAGGTAAGTGGGCTTGCTTTTTCAAGTAAGAAAGACGCATATCAAGTCGTGGCAAGATTTGATGATATTGCAGGTTTAACGAACCGAGCTAAAGTCTCTATTGCTGGTGTTGAGGTTGGCAGTGTTGAATCCATCGTATTTGATAAAAAATTATTTATGGCGCTGGTTACTATGAATATTCACTCTGATGTCAATAACATTCCGACTGACAGTTCTATTGCGGTGTTGACCAGCGGGCTGTTGGGGGAAAAGTATTTAGGTATCTCTATTGGTGCCGATGAAGAGGTGCTTAAAAATGGCAGTGAAATGTACGACACTCAGTCTGCGCTGGTGTTGGAGACTTTGATAAGTCAGTTTTTGTTTAACAGCGGCGACTCGGAGAAATAATAGATGTCGAAGATTTTAACGGGTGTTTTGTGTGTGTTTGCTTTGCTTGGCTCTAGTTTGACATGGTCTAACGCTGACGAGGCAAGAGAGGCTGTCATTAAAGTTGTTGAGGCGTTTCGCACTGATATTGTCGCTGACAAAGAAATATTGGCTAAAGATCCTGCCTTGCTAGAGTCGAGGGTGAATAAGATTTTGGCGAATGTGGTGGATTTTGATGATTTTTCCAAAAAAGTGATGGGGAAGTATTATCGAAGAGCATCGTCTGAACAGCGTACTCGTTTTGCAAATGTTACCAAGGACACCTTGCTAAAAACATACGGAAGGTCGCTGCTTGAGCTTGATGCGGATCGAATTAACGTTTTGCCTTTGGGTCCTCAAGGTAGAGGGAAAGAAACAAAGGTAGATGTAGATTTTCAAATGGAATCAGGTGGTATGCTAAATATTACTTTTTACATGGAGCAATCTAAATCAGGGAACTGGCTGTTGAGTAATATTGTGATTAACAATATCAATTTTGGCTTAACATTCCGTAAGCAATTTGCCGTTATGATGGAGCAGAATAGAAATGACATTGAATCGGCCATTTCTGCTTGGCGAGCGTCGTTGGCTAAAGAGTCTTAATCTAATAGTCGAGCGCAAATATTGCACAATAAAATCCAAATTCAGTCAATGAGTTTGGATTTTTTGCCTTTTAAGCTTCGTGTATTGTTGTCCCTGAATAAAATCTTAGAAAACAAGTGGTTTTTATTCAGAGAAAGACTTAGAAGTATTAAGTAGTTGGCTCTACTAAGGTAGAATAAAGGTAACTGAATAAATTATATCTATTGGAGCGACTGTGAACGCAAGTGAAGTTAAAGCACTTTTAGAATCCTCTATCCCTCATTGCGAAGTCATTGCGCAGGGTGAAGGCTGCAATTTTCAAGTGGTTGTGGTTACAAGCGAATTTGAAGGCCTCTCTACAGTTAAGAGGCAGCAACTTGTGTATTCACATCTTCAAGAGGCTATTGCAAGCGGTGCAATTCACGCCGTTACAATGAAAACCTACACGCCAGAACAAAAAAATACGCTATAAAAGCGATTATAAGAGATTAATAATATGGATAAGCTTCTGATTACTGGTGGCACTCGACTTAACGGTGTGGTTCGTGCTTCTGGCGCGAAAAATGCTGCATTGCCAATTTTAGCGGCAACATTGTTAACAAAAGAATTGATCACGATTAAAAACTTGCCTCACTTACACGACATTACCACTATGCTTGAGCTGCTTGGTTCTATGGGGTGCGGTGTTGTTGTTGATGAAAAGATGAGTGTCCAATTGGACGTATCGACGCTCAATAACTGTGAGGCGCCGTATGATCTTGTTAAGACGATGCGTGCTTCTATTCTGGTTTTGGGCCCATTGGTCAGTCATTTCGGTCGAGCGGTTGTTTCTCTTCCTGGTGGTTGCGCAATTGGTAGTCGGCCGGTTGATTTACATCTTCGTGGCTTGGAAGCCATGGGTGCAAAAATTGCGGTTGAAGGTGGTGATATCATTGCAAGTGTTGATGGTCGTCTAAAGGGCGCACGCATTTTCTTTGATAAAGTCACTGTAACGGGGACGGAGAATTTATTAATGGCCGCCACCTTAGCTGATGGCCAGACTATTCTAGAAAATTCAGCGCGCGAACCTGAAGTGGTTGATTTGGCTGAATGCCTGATTTCAATGGGCGCGAAGATCACGGGTCATGGTACAGATACGATTATCATTGATGGTGTAGAAGCTTTGCATGGTACGACTTACCCTGTTATGCCTGATCGTATTGAAACGGGTACTTTCTTGGTTGCCGCTGCAATCACTGGCGGTAAAGTTAAAGTTATTGATACCAATGTGAAGTCGCTTGAAGCAGTGCTTTCCAAATTAGAAGAAGCCGGTGCAAAAGTGACTTGCGGGGAAGATTGGATTGAAGTGGATATGGAAGGGCGCCGTCCAGAAGCCGTTAATATTAGTACTGCGCCATACCCAGCATTCCCGACAGACATGCAAGCGCAATTTGTTGCGTTGAACTCCATAGCGAATGGCGTTGGCCGAGTGATTGAGAATATTTTTGAAAATCGCTTTATGCACGTAGATGAGATGCTTCGCATGGGAGCTGACATCGAAGTGACAGGGAATACGGCTATTGTTCGTGGTATCGAACGTTTGAAAGGCGCGCCAGTAATGGCAACAGATCTACGTGCGTCTGCAAGTTTGGTGCTTTCTGCGTTAGTGGCAGAAGGCGATACGAAGATTGATCGCATCTATCACATCGACCGTGGTTATGAGTGTATTGAAGAGAAATTCGGTTCATTGGGTGCGAAAATTTCACGGGTTTTAAATTAATATGAGTAGAACGTTGACGATTGCGCTATCGAAAGGGCGCATTCTTGGTGAGACTTTACCGCTTTTAGAAAAAGCCAATATTGTTCCAGTTGAAGACATTAGCAAAAGTCGAAAGCTAATTTTCGACACCAATCATGAGCATATCAAGTTGGTAATTTTGCGCGCGACAGATGTCCCTACGTATGTTGATCATGGTGTGGCGGATTTTGGGGTTGCGGGTAAAGACGTTTTGATGGAAGCATCGACAAAAAACCTTTACGAACTGCTGGATCTTAAAATTGCAAAATGTCGTTTGATGACGGCCGGTGTTGTCGGTCAACCTTTGCCCAATAGACGTTTGAAGGTGGCTTCTAAATTTATAAAAACCGCCAAAGCGTATTTTGCTGAGCAGGGTATTCAGGCTGATGTCATCAAGCTATACGGTGCGATGGAGCTTGCGCCTATTATGGGCTTAGCAGATCTTATTGTTGATATTGTTGATACAGGTAATACTTTAAAAGCGAATGGTCTTGAGGCGCGAGAGTTAATCGCACCGATCAGTACACGTTTGGTGGTGAATAAAGCCGCTTATAAAACAAAGTACTCTGAAATTGAGCCGATCTTAGAAATGATAAGACGTGCGGTTGAAGACAACGAGGGTAAATAATTGAACCTTACTATACGAGAATTTTCGTCAAGCTCTGATGATTTTCGTTCAGAGTTAGACTCGCTACTCGCGTGGGACTCCGTGTCCGATGCACGAGTGCAGAAAACAGTGGCGGACATTGTTGAGCAAGTTCGCTTGAAAGGTGACGATGCGGTTATTGAGTTCACTAATCGCTTTGATCGTCGTCACGTGGCTTCCTCATCTGAACTGGAAATATCGCGTGAAGAGCTTGCTCTTGCTAAAGGCCGGGTCAGCCCTGAGCTGGTGGCTAGCCTAGAGGCGGCGGCAAAACGAGTTTATGATTACCATGAGCGTCAAAAACAGCCTTCTTGGCAGTATCAAGAAGAGAGTGGCACGATACTAGGTCAAAAAGTTACGCCTTTGGATCGGGTTGGTGTTTATGTGCCCGGTGGTAAAGCGGCTTATCCCTCTTCTGTGTTGATGAATGTCATGCCTGCTAAAGTGGCGGGTGTTGGCGAAATCATCATGGTAGTGCCAACGCCGGATGGGGTTGTAAATGACATTGTCTTGGCGGCTGCATATATTGCGGGTGTCGATCGTGTTTTCACGATCGGTGGTGCTCAGGCGGTTGCTGCTTTGGCGTATGGTACCGAGACCGTTCCTAAGGTGGATAAAATTGTCGGTCCGGGCAACATTTATGTGGCAACGGCTAAGAAAATGGTATTTGGTGTTGTTGGCATCGATATGATTGCTGGCCCTTCTGAAATCTTAGTTGTGTGTGACGGAAAGACAGATCCTGACTGGATTGCGATGGATTTATTCTCTCAGGCTGAACATGACGAAGATGCTCAATCTATTTTAATTTCTCCAGACTTAGTTTTTATAAAAAATGTAAAAACCGCTATGGAGCGTTTGATCGATGCTCAGAGCCGTAAGGATATTATCAAGGCTTCTCTAGAGGGGCGGGGTGCGTTTATTCATGTGAAAAACATGGATGAAGCCATGGATATTGCGAACATTGTTGCTGCTGAACATCTTGAGTTATCAATTGATGAGCCAGAGAAATGGGTTGAAAAAATTCGTCACGCTGGGGCAATTTTTATGGGCAGACATACGCCTGAGGCTTTGGGTGACTATTGTGCTGGACCGAACCATGTTTTGCCTACGTCCGGTACAGCAAGATTTTCATCACCACTGGGTGTTTATGATTTCCAAAAACGTAGTTCGTTAATTTACTGCTCACCTGAAGGGGCGAGTGAATTGGCAAAAATAGCGTCTCCGTTGGCTCGAGGTGAGTCTTTAGAGGCTCATGCTATGTCAGCAGAATACCGAATTTTGAAGGATTCTTAATTGTGAAAGATACGTCTCACCCCGCCGCTCTTTATAAATTGAGGAAGGTGACGCGTATTTTGGCGCTGATTATCTTGCTTATGGTTGTCGGCGGTTTTTTTATGCCGACAGACTATCGCGTAGAACGGAGTGTGCTTATTGACGCGCCTCGTGATGAAATTTACAAAGACCTGTTTCACGGCGATAGTTTGCCAAACTGGATGTTCATTCAAAAAGGTAAAGTAGAACCATTTAAAGGTGCTTTAGCGGAAGGGGATTCAGTTGCATTGTCATACGACGAAGTGCCGGAGCAAGGTGTTTTGTCTGTGATTGAATTATCCGACAATCGTATACGCTTCGATGTTCGTCCCAAGCCTAAAGTTAATATTGTGCATAATGTAATAACCTTGCAGCCAAGCAATGGGTCGACACTTGTTGCGTGGACCATTGAAGGGAATCTTAGTGCGGGGTTGTTGAGTCCTTATCTTGCTATGTTTGCAAATAATATTGCGGGTGATAACTTTGAGCGAAGTTTGCAGAATCTTAAAGAGCAGATTGAGCGTTAGGGTTGATACTAATAATTAATGCGCTGCATCGTGGGCTGTTTTTCTAGCATGATATCTGTCTGGTAGGATTGCTGCCCTCGAATGCCAACAAGGGAAATATTGGTCCCAGGTTTTAGCGATGCGATAAGTCGCCTGACTTGAAACGGGTCTTTACTCGGGTTGTTGTTGATTTCAAGTATTATATCTCCCACTTCAATACCGGCTTTTTCTGCTGGACTTTCCTTTGTAATGTCGTTAACAAGTAACCCGTGGTTTGATGGCAGTGATAAGTTATTTGCCAATGACTGTGTTATTTTTTGAGCGTCCATCCCTAAATATCCTCGGACTACTTCTCCGTTATTAATGATGGCTGTCATCACTTCAAGTGCGTCATCGACTGGTGTTGCAAACCCTATTCCTTGTGAGCCCCCCGTACTTGAGTAAATTGCAGAGCTTATGCCAATAAGTTCGCCTTTAAGGTTGACTAAAGCGCCGCCAGAATTACCTGGGTTTATGGCAGCGTCGGTTTGTAGGAAGTTTTCGTAAGTATTAAGACCTATGCTGTTTCGGCCCTTGGCGCTAATGATACCGGCTGTGACGGTTTGACCTATCCCAAATGGATTGCCTATTGCCAGTATGCGATCTCCAATAGAGACTTTACTGCTGTTTCCCATTTTAATATTGGGTAAATTAGATAGGTTTATTTTTAAAACGGCTAGGTCGGTTGATGGGTCCGAGCCGATAAGTTTTGCTTCGGTACGTCTTCCATCGTTAAGGGCAATGACAATACTCTGTGCATTTTGAATGACGTGATGGTTGGTGAGTATAAAGCCATCCCTTGTAGCGATAACGCCGGAACCCAAATTGATACTGTGTTTGGATTCTTTTTGGTTGTTTAGCGTTATTTTCTGGGCGACTTGGGTGTAAATATTAACAACAGAGGGTGTCGCTACTTTTACTGGTATGGAGTAACTCGAATTGGAAGTATTTTGCTTCTCTTGTATAAGTAATACCGCTAGGCCTATGCAAGTGCCTGCGAGAACAGAGATAATGATGGGTATACAGTAGTTTTTTCGGATCATAAGGCTTAAGGGGTTGTTGTGCTACGTAGTGAATTTGAGTTGTTACTTAATCAGACGTTGAGTCCAAATCGTTTTAAAGATTATGCGCCCAATGGTTTGCAGGTGGAAGGAAAAAAAGAAATCAGCCGTGTTGTTACTGGTGTAACAGCTTGTCAGGCGCTTATTGATGCTGCGATTGAGTACAAGGCCGACGCAATTTTTGTCCACCATGGCTATTTTTGGAAAAACGAAATTCCTCAGATTGTTGGAATGAAGTATCGACGTATTTCAGCGTTGATTAAGCATGACATCAATTTATATGGTTATCATCTACCACTAGACGCGCATCCTGTTTTGGGTAATAACGCAGGGTTGGCGGATGCCATTGGACTCTTAAATAGAACTGGATTGCAGCCAGGTGTTGCAATCGAGGAATCTATTGGGGTTGTTGGCGAGTTAAGGGAGCCCGTGTCCGTTAGTGTTTTTCGCGCTATGGTAGAAAAAGCGGTTGAGCGAGAAGTGCTGTTTGAGTGTGTTGGTGATAGAAAGATCCATCGAGTGGCGCTTTGTACTGGTGGTGCTCAAGGGTATATAGAGCAGGCGGTCGATGCTGGTGCTGATGTGTATATCACAGGGGAAGTTTCTGAGCAGACTATTCACATTGCGCGTGAGATGGGGATTCATTTTATTGCCGCGGGTCATCATGCAACCGAGCGTTTTGGGGTTAAATCTATGGCTGCGTTTCTATCAGAAGAGTGTGGTCTAGATGCGGTATTTATTGATATAGACAATCCTGCTTAATTGAAGGGATTGAAAGAGCTGAAAGGGTTGTAAGAACATAAAAAAACGGGCTTTTTTAAAGCCCGTTTTTTTTAATTAAATAGTGCGTTTAGGCTCTAAATCGGTATGTCTATCATCTAAGCCAAAGTTTTCGCTAAGCATGCCTGGTTGCTTATCATTTTTTAGCGCGTAATCTCTTGGCGGCTCAGTTACTGGTGAGGTGTCAGGAGTCTGGGCGTTACTGATAATTGAGCTGCTTTCTATTTTGACATTGCTAGATTGGCTCGCATTATCAGCAAGGCAATTTCTTAGATCTGCCAAACGTTTCTCAACAGCCATTAGGTGTTCGTTGCTGTCTGAGAAGAAGTTATCAATAATGACTTGCTTGCTGTCTAGCTCTTGTTGTAATGATTTCATGGTGATGACGCTTGAGCTTGAGTAAGCTTGTTTGTTATTTCTTGCCTTGTAGCTTTTGAGAGCTAATGTGACGACACAGCCAATAATAATGCCGGTAATAAAGATGATGATATTGAATTCTTCTAAGTTCATGACTTTCTCCAAAAAACAGATAATCCATTATAGCGAAACCGCCCCTACGATAACAGCTTGATAGGTGTTGTTTAAGATGCAATTTGTTAGAATAGTCAGAATCCACTTATTCGAACCAAAGAGCGACGATGACACCCATTACGCGTTACAAGCAAGATTTAACAAGAGCAGATTTTAACTACGATCCAGCGCAGGAAGAGGCGGTAGAAGCACTTCAGGATTTATTCGAT
This sequence comes from Marinomonas primoryensis, assembly GCF_013372285.1. Classification (NCBI taxonomy): domain Bacteria; kingdom Pseudomonadati; phylum Pseudomonadota; class Gammaproteobacteria; order Oceanospirillales; family Oceanospirillaceae; genus Marinomonas; species Marinomonas primoryensis. Next base: position 1,875,476 of record NZ_CP054301.1, read on the forward strand.
CGTTTGGTTGCAAATCAAGGAGATCAGCCTTCAAGTGGTTTTTTTGATCGGTTTCGAAAAAAGAAAATACCGACTGTAGAGCAAGGTTTGTATTTTTGGGGTGGTGTGGGTCGGGGTAAGACCTATCTAATGGATACATTCTTCGACTGTTTGCCAATGGAAAAGAAAATGCGTCTGCATTTTCATCGGTTTATGCAAATGGTCCATCAAGAAATGCGAAAGCTTCATGATGTGAAAAACCCGCTTGAAATAGTAGGTAAAGAGATTTCTTCTAAGGCGCAAGTGTTGTGTTTTGACGAGTTTTTCGTCACTGATATTACCGATGCTATGATTTTAGCTGGCTTGCTAGAGGTACTGTTTGAAAACGGAACAACGTTGGTTGCAACTTCCAATATTGAGCCTGATGGCTTGTATAAAAATGGTTTGCAGCGTGCTCGTTTTTTGCCCGCGATCGCTTTAGTTAATAAACATACCAAGGTGATGAATGTAGACGGTGGTATAGATTACCGTCTTAGAACGTTAAAACAGGCGAAGTTATATCATTATCCATTAAGTGACGCAGCCAATATTGAGTTAAATAATCGATTCTTGAGTCTTATATCAGACGCATCTCATGTTGTTGAAGGTGGTTCCGTTGAAATAGAGGGGCGTGATATTCCTTTGATTCGCAGTTGTGAGGGCCTTGCTTGGTTTGATGTTAAGGGGTTGTGCGATGGGCCAAGAAGCCAGGTTGATTACATTGAAATAGCGCGTCTTTATACGACGATTATTATTTCTAATCTGCCGCAAATGGATGCTTCACGGGATGATTTAGCAAGGCGTTTTATCAACTTGGTGGATGAGTTTTATGATCGTCATGTGAAGGTTATTATTTCCGCTGAAGTGGCGATTCCAGATATCTATACAGGCACGCGTTTAGCATTCGAATATGACCGCACAGTGAGTCGATTGTTGGAAATGCAATCTGAAGAATATTTGTCTTTAGAACACCGTCCATAAGCATATCTGTCTTTCTTATTTTGTTGCGTTGGTATATACTTCGCTCGCCTTTTTAAAGGTAAGTGTACGTTAATTAATTATGCAAATAATTAATTAACCAATAATAATAGGTATTGCGTGTCATTGAACACGCGTATTGAAAGGGTTTTTTGATGAAAACTTTTACAGCTAAACCTGCTGAAGTTCGCCGCGACTGGTTCGTGGTTGATGCTGAAGGCAAAACTCTAGGCCGCTTGGCTACTGAAATTGCTCGCCGTTTACGTGGTAAGCATAAAGCTGAATACACTCCGCATGTTGATACTGGCGATTACATCGTTGTTGTTAACGCTGAGAAAGTTCACGTTACAGGTAATAAAGCAGCTGCAAAACAATACTACCGCCATACTGGTTACCCAGGCGGCTTGCGTTCTATGAATTTCGAGAAGCTGATTGATCATGCTCCAGAGCGTGTTCTTGAACTTGCCGTTAAAGGTATGTTGCCAAAAGGTCCTTTGGGCCGTGCAATGCACAAGAAAATGAAAGTATACGCTGGTACTGAGCATCCACATGCTGCTCAACAGCCTCAAACACTTAACATTTAATACGGAAGATCATTATGTCAGCTACTCAATACTACGGTACAGGTCGTCGTAAAACGTCTACCGCTCGTGTGTTCCTTAAGGCCGGTTCTGGTAACTTAGTTATCAACAACCGTACACTTTCTCAGTACTTTGGTCGTGAAACAGCTCAGATGGTTGTTCGTCAACCTCTTGAACTTGTTGGCGCTACTGAAAAATTTGACGTTTACATCACTGTTAAAGGTGGTGGTATCTCTGGTCAAGCTGGTGCGATCCGTCATGGTATCACACGTGCTTTGATGCAATATGATGAGACTCTACGTCGTACTCTACGTTCTGCAGGTTTCGTTACTCGTGACTCGCGTGAAGTTGAACGTAAGAAAGTTGGTCTACGCAAAGCACGTCGTCGTCCTCAGTTCTCTAAGCGTTAATTTTCGCTTTCAGAATACTATTAAAGCGCTTGGTGATTTTTTCATCAGGCGTTTTTTTTGCTTTGTACTATTTTCCTGCTTTTTTCTTCAAAAAAAAAGAGAATTGCTCTATTCGTGTATCAAAGTAAGTATTCAGAGAAAATTTCAAGTCAAATCATGTTAGAATGATTAGCTATTAAGGCTGTAATCAACTGCATGAATAACTAGCATGAATTTGATATTGGTTTGATGTTTCTATTGGGTCACTTTTTATTCTTCGTCGACTCAGTTGAAAGCTAAAAGAATTTCGATATCGAAGTGAGTAAGTTATGACTTCGATATCATTTTATAGTTTGTCTCCGATTAAGGGGACTTGGATGTTTTCAAAATAGGGGTTAGACATGGGTGTTATTGCTAAGCGCTCCTCAATGACGTTCTTCTCTGATGGAGAGGATCATTATAGCCATAGAGTGCGTATTGTATTGGCAGAAAAAGCTGTCACAGTAGACATTATTGATGTGGACTCATTTAACAAGCCAGATGAATTGGCTGACGTTAATCCATACAATGAATTGCCGGCCTTGGTTGATCGTGATTTGGTTCTTTATGAGCCAAATGTCATGATGGAATACTTGGATGAGCGTTTTCCGCATCCACCATTATTGCCTGTTTACCCTGTTGCTCGAGCAGAAAGCCGTTTGTATATGTATCGCATTCAACGCGATTGGGCGAAATTAGTTGACTTGATTCTTTCTAGTAAAGATAAAGCGGCGATTGCTCAAGCTCAAAAAGAACTGCGTGAAGGGCTGGTAAGTGTTTCTCCTATTTTTGAGGAAAAACCTTATTTTATGAGCGATGACTTTACGATTGTAGATTGTTGCTTGGCTCCTATCTTATGGCGCCTACCTGCATTAGGTGTAGAAATACCTAAAGAGCAAGCAAGAGCGTTGTACAAATATATGGATCTTGTTTTTGCGCGTGAGTCTTTCCAAGAAAGTCTTTCTGAAGCCGAACAAGAAATGCGTTTAGACTAAGCTGAGGCTTTTGCTCTCGGTTATGTTAGATAGCAAAAGAGGAGCTTATGGCTCCTTTTTTTTGCAGAATATTAAGCAGGAGAGACTATGTTACCCAAACGATCTTATTTATTAAATGCCGCTTACACTTGGGTTGCTGATAATGATATGACGCCTTATCTCTTAGTGGATGCAGAGCAAAAAGATGTAGTGATACCAACAGAATTTGTTAAAGATGGCCAGATAGTGCTGAATATCGGCATGTCTGCGGTGCGTCATTTAATTATGGACAAAGAAGCGGTATCTTTTGAGGCGCGCTTTAGTGGTAAGCCAATGCAAGTTTATGTGCCGATACGAGCGGCGCTTGCCTTGTACGCTAAAGAGAATGGCGATGGCTTTGTATTCCCTGATGAGGAATTTACTGATGAGCCTACCCCTACACCACCAGTGCCTAAAAAAGGTTTTAAGTTGAAGGTTGTGAAGTAAAAAAGAGAGTTGATTGTTTAAGTTATTTAAATAAAAAAAGAGCCACTCATAGATGGCTCTTTTTTTATGTATTTTTAAATGCTCTTAACTCAGTCTTCATTGCCAAACAGTTGACGCTCAAGAAGATCAACCAGCGTGTGAATGACGGTGATCTGGCATTCATGCACTCTGGCGGTACCAAGAAGGTTTATTTTTATCTCTGTGTCATCTTGTGAGGTAAGGGAGGAGACGTTTTTGGCTTCTGGGCTGGTTAGGGCGACGATACTCATTTTACGCTCATGAGCCGCTTGGATAGCTTGGATGATAGGCGATGTGTTACCACGATTAGCAACCACAAATAAAATATCCCCCGGATTACCTAGGGCTGTTATTTGCTTTGAAAAGACATCGTGATAACTGTCATTGTGAGTAATTGCCAGCAAAGCGGCGCCATCACCGCTTAAATTAATGGCAGGTAGTCCTGGGCGCTCTCTGTCCATTCGATCTAGCATTAGCGTGCTAAAGTATTGAGACAGGTGAGATCCCGTGCTGTTGCCAATGCAGATGATTTTTCCGCCGGACGCAACGCTTGAAAAAATCACTTTAGCGGCGTGCTCTATATACGGAGGTAAGCTTTCCAGCGCTTGCTGTTGTGCTTCAAAACTCTGGGCAAATTGTGTGTAGATTGCTTCTTGAAAATCCATAGTGATTAAAATACTGCTTTAAGCCAAGTTAAATGTTGTTGGTCTATTTTTTTATCAAATAGTATCGCATCGAAACGACTAGCGTTGTTTACTTTATTGTTCTTCTGTAGCCATAAAGAGGCGCTTTTTCGCACCTTATTTAGTTTAGATTGCCCAAGGCTTTCAGCGGCGCTACCGTGTGCATTATTTGCGCGATAGCGGACTTCTACAAAAACATAGGTGTCTTGATCTAAAAATATCAAATCAATCTCGCCAATGCGACAGAAGAAATTTCTCTCAACAAAGCGAAGGCCTTGTGAAAGTAAAAAAATTTCAGCTGCCTGTTCTGCTTTTTCGCCACTATTTTTCGGTATTCTCCTGTTGCTGAAAATACGGGTGATTATTTGCATATACCAAATTTCCTTTTCGGTAAGTCATAATTTCAGGTCTTTTATGAAATATGCCATTTTCATCTATGGTGATAATGCCAGTATTCGCTGAAATTTTTGTGCTTGGTAGTAGTGTGAACAGTCGATATTTGTTTGCTAACAAATAGGAGTCGGCGCCGAGCGCTTGTAATCTACGCAAAATATTTGAACTTTGATTTTTAGGCAATACATCTAAAGTGGTGCTGTTTGGTGTGAGGGCGGGAACCTCGGTAAAAAGTATCCGCTCAATATCGCTAGGGTTAATCGATTTATCTGGCTCACTATCATTTAATGTACTGGTCGCCAGCATAGGGATTTTGTCGGCGAAGTAAAAATCTATAAGGGGTCTTATTTGTTTGGCATCATTAAGTTTCCCGACGTAAAACACGTAATCAAGGTCTTCGCGTGATCTAGCTATGCTTTCTACCTTCGTTCCTGTCCATTGTTCTATCCGTCTTTTGCGAGCATAACTTTCATCGATCAGGAGTAGCTTTTGAATCGCGTCCTGTCTGCCTTTTGGCGTGTTGGCATATGACTGATTGGAGGTGATGGTGATGTTTTCTTTGGTTGCGGCCACCCGAAATTCATCGCTTTGTTTTAATGCCCAAGTGTCTTGGATGTTTAATATAGCGGCTTTCGTTGCGCCTTCTTGTTTGGCGAAGGTAATTAATTCGTGTATTTCATCTTCGGCACTTAATGAAAAATGATAAAGGTTTTTTGGGTGCAGATTAATATCTAGCTGATTAAGTGCGATGACAGGATAAGGTAAATCTAAACGACCGACTTGGGCGACATTATTCTTTTGTAACGGCCCAATAATAACATCTGGTTGCTTTTCGTTCGCCGCTGCGAGTGCGTCAATGATGTTTGAGTAATCATCTACGTTAATAATGCTGACTTGTGGTCTTGCTTCTTTTTGATTGTAAAAGGTAGCAAAAAAACCGTCGACAATAGCTTGAGATGCGCGCTCTAGTTTGCCGCTCATCGGCAGCATTAAGACAATTTTTTTCGGTGCCATGTCTTCAATAGACGACATGATTTGGAAATCTTGTGGAGGGGATAGTGCTGCTGGGTGATTTGGGTTTTCTATCCGCCAATTCTCGAATACCGTAAGCTGCTGCTCAATAGACAGTGATTGATTTCTTAAAATGCCACTGATTGTTAACCAGCCATTGAGTAGTGGTCTTTGTTGTTGATAGAGCTCATCTATTTCATTTTGAGTCAAATTCTGGACGGCCAACCACAATTTAGTTTGGTTATCTTCACCTTCATTAAGTGGTAAGTTGTATGTCAAATCCATGCGCAGACTCACCGCATCTAACCAATTGCCAAAGTGCTCAAGAATGGAGGCTTTGGTGTCTTTTAGTTTATTTTGGTTGTCAGGGTGGCGCGCAGCCGTTAAGCGACCGGCTTGCTTTAGAAAGTCAAAGGATTCTGTGGCGTTGTCTAAATTTGATGTGGCTAGAGCGGCCAGTAAGTACGCTTCAAACTGAATAGAAGAGGTTGTTGATAACACTTCATTTTCTAATGTATCAATGACTTGCTGGAATTCGCCTTGCTCATAAAAGTTCTTTGCGGAACGATAAGCTTCGCCTAATTCTTTTGATACATCAGTGGTTTTTATTGGATGATAGATGCTTGGCGGCAGTGTTCTTTCTTGTGTCGCACTTTGAGTCAATTTTTGTTGCTGCTCCATGTTTAAATTCATGGAATTACAAGCACTCAGCAGAAAAGAGCACAGAGTTAATGATATGATGCGGTAATTAAGTAGGCTCATAAGCTTATAGAATGACAAATAAAAGAGGCAACATGGTATCACATAGTTCTGACGATGCGAGAGGGTCGCTGTACATAGTTGCAACCCCAATAGGCAATCTCGATGATTTTAGTAAAAGAGCCGAGCAAACTTTACGAGACGTAGACTATATAGCGGCGGAAGACACCCGGCATACTCGGCGTTTATTGAATCATTTCGCCATCGAAGCGAAGCTTTTCTCCATTCATGATCACAATGAAAAAGACAAAGCGGGTTATGTGGCGAGCTTACTAGACGAAGGTAAAAATGTGGCGTTGGTATCCGATGCTGGCACCCCGTTAATCTCTGACCCAGGTTATCACGTGGTGCATGCGCTGCGTGGAAAAGGGCATAAAGTGGTGCCTATTCCAGGTGCGTGTGCTTTGGTGTCTGCGTTGTGCGCGTCAGGTTTGCCGACGGATCAATTCTTCTTTGCAGGCTTTGTTCCAGCGAAATCAAAAGGTCGCTGTGATTTATTCGAGTCATGGAAGAAGCAAACCGGCACGGTGGTGTTTTATGAATCGACGCACCGTATTTATGACTCCATTGCCGATGTTCAAAAAGTTTACGGTGAGGATGCTCAGTTGGTTCTCGCACGAGAAGTGACAAAAACCTTTGAGACATTTTTATCTGGTACGGCGACTGAAATTCTTGCGATGTTTGACGCGGATGCAAACCAATTGCGTGGTGAATTTGTCGTTATGTTGAGCTTTACTCAAGAAAGTGGCAATGAAGTGGAGTTAGAGGCAAAACGGATTCTCACTATTTTGCTAGAAGATTTACCGGTTAAACAAGCCGCCGCCATGGCCGCGAAATTAACCGGCGAAAAGAAAAACTATCTTTATAAAATGGCGTTAGAAATGCAAAACCAAGCATAACCTGTTTAGTGATTGAGATATTTTTCTTCCTTAGTTCTGATGAAAATTAGGTGTTTACAAGGAAGTGAGACTGGGTATACTCGGTCTCACTTGTCGGAGTGCCATTTGGCTGAGATCGCATAATTAAGTGCGGGATCCGCAGAACCTGATCGGGTTAAAACCCGCGTAGGAAACAAGAAAATCTCCATTTTTCTTTTCTGCATCGAATGAACACCTGTCTTTTTTATGACGATTGATTCGATGCGATGTCTACTGTTTTATTCGTAACGTCACGCCCATCATTCTTCAATGAAAATTCAGGGTTCATGTTTTGCTTTGAAAACGTCTTTAATGCGTTTTCCAGTAAAGCAGCACCCCAGACAAGCAATTCTCCAAGTTTTAAATAAGGGAAATGCTTATGTCTACTATCAACGAACCTAATCAACAGAAAAAATCAAACAAGGTATCTAAAAAGCAGTCTCGTGAAGAAACACGATTAGCCGCAAAATCCTTCATCGAATCCTTACAAGCCACACCGTTTCCGGCGTCAGAGCGTATTTATTTAAACGGTTCCGATGCGACAATCCGTGTTCCCATGCGCAAAATCAACCTGACCGATACACCGCTTGGGTCCGACCCTGACAATCTTGACTTTGAACCCAACGAAGCCATCTACATCTATGATTGTTCCGGACCCTATGCAGACCCTCAAGTCACTATTGATGTTTACGAAGGCTTGGCTGCCATGCGCGCACCTTGGATAGAAAAGCGCCAAGACACTGAGGCTCTACAGAGTGTGTCATCACAGTTTGCTCAATCCCGTTTGGAAAACTCATCATTAGACGAGCTGCGTTTTAAGCAATTGCCAACAGTGCGAAAAGCCCGACAGGGTAAATGCGTGACGCAAATGCATTATGCTCGTCAAGGTATTGTGACACCAGAAATGGAATACATTGCATTACGTGAAAACCAAAATATGGATGCCATTAAGAGTGAACTATTGCGGAAGCAGCATCCCGGAGAAAGCTTTGGGGCGAACTTGCAAACACGCATTACGCCCGAGTTTGTTCGTGATGAAGTGGCGAGAGGTCGAGCCATTATTCCGAATAATATTAATCACCCAGAATCCGAGCCGATGATTATTGGCCGTAATTTCTTAGTAAAGGTAAACGCAAATATTGGTAACTCAGCGGTAACGTCTTCGATTGAAGAAGAAGTTGAAAAGCTAGTTTGGTCGACTCGCTGGGGCGCGGACACAGTGATGGATTTATCAACGGGCAAAAATATACATGAAACGCGTGAATGGATTTTGCGTAACTCGCCTGTACCAATCGGTACCGTACCTATCTACCAAGCGTTAGAGAAAGTGGATGGTGTCGCCGAAGATCTTAATTGGGATGTATTTCGCGATACCTTAATTGAGCAAGCCGAGCAGGGTGTTGACTACTTTACTATTCACGCCGGTGTTTTATTGCGCTATGTGCCAATGACGGCTAAGCGTCTAACCGGCATCGTTTCTCGTGGTGGTTCCATCATGGCAAAATGGTGCTTGGCGCATCACACAGAAAGTTTCTTATACGAACGGTTTCGTGACATTTGTGAGTTGTGTGCTGCTTACGATGTTGCGCTGTCCTTAGGCGACGGATTGCGTCCGGGTTCGATTATGGACGCTAATGACGAAGCACAAATGTCTGAGCTTCGTACCTTGGGTGAACTCACCAAAGTAGCGTGGGAATACGATGTACAAGTCATGATTGAAGGGCCTGGGCATGTGCCCATGCAGTTAATCAAAGAAAACATGACTGAGCAGCTTGAGCTTTGCCATGAGGCACCTTTTTATACATTAGGCCCGCTGACACAAGATATTGCGCCAGGCTATGACCATATAACTTCTGGGATTGGCGCGGCGCAAATTGGCTGGTATGGCTGTGCTATGTTGTGTTACGTGACACCAAAAGAACATCTTGGTTTGCCGAATAAAGAAGATGTAAAAGAAGGTTTGATTACCTACAAAATCGCCGCTCATGCAGCGGATTTGGCGAAAGGCCATCCAGGTGCACAAATTCGTGACAACGCCTTGTCTAAGGCGCGCTTTGAGTTTCGTTGGGAAGATCAGTTTAACTTATCGCTTGACCCAGAAACGGCGCGTTCTTATCACGACGAAACTTTACCGCAGGCTTCAGGAAAAGTGGCGCACTTTTGTTCTATGTGTGGGCCGAAATTTTGCTCAATGAAAATCACTCAAGAAGTTCGAGAATACGCTAAGGGATTGGAGTTGGAAGCGCAGAAGATAGACGTTAGTGCTTTAGACGCAAGCACTTTGAACGTAGGCACTTTGAGCGTAAACGAAGCCGAGAGTGGCATGCAAAAAATGTCGGCGCAATTCCGTGAGTTGGGTAGCGATGTCTATTTAACAACAGATAAATTTACGACAGATACATTGACGAAAGAGACGCGAGCAACCGAAAAATCAAAAGAAAAGTCGCTGTAAGCGCAAGGAGGAATTATGTCTATTAAACCTCCTGTTGTTTGGTGTGTGGGCGGGTCGGATTCGTCCGCCCACACTGGGTTGCCATCAGATATTCGCATAGGCCAAAATTTAGGCTGCCATGTTCAAAGTATTATGACAGCCACCCGGGTGCAAAACTCTGAAGACGGTAATTTGTTAGAGCCGATCTCGTTGTCTAAGTTCAACGAACAATGGCAAGCTTTGCTAGATGATCTGCCGCCAGATGCGATTAAAGTTGGTTTGTTGCCATCGGCAGAAATAGTGAAAGCCTGCTCGACTTGGCTAGAACGTTTGAAAGCGGACTACCCTAATGTGTTAGTAGTGTTTGATCCTGTCATGGTGAGCGGAAGTGATAGGCATAATCTAGAAAAAGCGGGCTTTGGGGCGGATTTACTCGCCCCTTTGTTGCCTTATGTCGATGTGATTACGTCTAACTTAATGGATATTGAAGCGCTAACGGGGCTATCTGGCAAGCAGCCTATAACCGATTTACAAACGCAACTGGCTGCGTATTTTTACGCGTCACCATGTCGCTGGTTGATGAAAGGTGATCACTCTGAAACCGGAAAAACGACGGATTGGTTAGTGAGTCAAACTGCCATTGTCGGCTTTTCAAGTGACACACTAGCCAGGCAGAATGCGGGTGGCAAGGGCGGGACTTTGTCGATGGCGTTGGTGAGCTTCATTGCTCATGGTTACGATGTATTGGATGCGATGACCATGGCGAAAGCCTATCTAAATGCGGCATTAAAATCGACAGTGAAGATTGATGAAAAAACCGAACAGTTTGGACTTCCGGGTTGGCCCCTGCAGATCGAAAATTTACCCATAATAGTGACGCCTCATCAATATTCGAATGTGCCCCATTTGTCATTTGCCAAGATGGATCTTAATAAAATGGGTTTATATCCGGTAGTTGATACGATTGCTTGGTTGACCTTAGTGCTTAAGCAAGGCATCAAACTGGCTCAACTTAGGATCAAAAATCCAGACGACCCTGAGTTAGAAGGAAAAATTCAACAGGCAATCGCCTTAGGTCAAAAGTACAACGCACAGGTCTTTATTAATGACTATTGGCAGCAGGCGATCACCTTTGGTGCTTATGGTGTGCATCTGGGTCAGGAAGATTTGGATGTGGCAGACCTGTCTGCCATTCAGCACGCTGGCCTTAGGTTAGGTATCAGCACTCACGGGTATTACGAAATTGCACGCGCCCAATCGATTAAACCGAGTTACATCGCCTTAGGGCATATTTTCCCAACGCAAACCAAGGATATGCCATCACAGCCACAAGGGGTAAAACGCCTCGCCCATTATGCTTGTTTACTTAAAGGCCATTATCCGACGGTTGCCATCGGCGGCATTGACGCTGAGAGGTTGCCTTTGGTCGCGAGAACCGGTGTGACTAGTGTGGCTTTAGTGACGGCGATTACGAAAGCGGATGATCCAGAAGCGGCGACACGGTCACTGATGGCATCATTACTTCAACACGAAGGAGGAAGACTAAATGAACATTATGCTGAATGACGCTCCTTTTGATTTTTCTGGTGAAACGTTAAAGGATTTACTGGATAGCTTGGGGAAAGAAACGAAAGGCATTGCAGTAGCGATTGATCAGCAGGTGGTGCCGAAGAGTTTATGGAGCAACACTGAGTTGAATGAACAGAGTCAGGTTATTATTTTTGAATCCATTGCTGGAGGCTAGTATGTCGTCTTTTTTTATTGCAGGACATGAATTTCATTCTCGACTTTTTACGGGTACTGGAAAATACGCCAGCGCGGACGCCATGATGGCATCTTTGGCCGCAAGTGAAAGTGAGTTGGTTACCTTGTCTTTACGTCGTATGGATTTGAAACATCAAACCGACAATATTCTACAACCCTTGCAGCAGCATGGTATTAAGTTATTACCGAATACGTCTGGCGCGCGCACCGCGAAAGAAGCGGTGTTTGCCGCTGAACTGGCTAGAGAAGCATTGGAGACTAATTGGGTCAAATTAGAAATTCACCCTGACCCTCGCTACTTAATGCCGGACGGCGTGGAAACGTTATTGGCAGCTGAGGAACTAATCAAAAAAGGCTTTGTGGTCATGCCTTATGTCCATGCTGATCCTGTGCTTTGTAAGCGATTGGAAGAAGTGGGGTGTCAATGTGTGATGCCGCTGGGTTCACCAATTGGTTCTAATATGGGCTTGGCTAGTCGTCCTTTTTTGGAAATCATTATTGAACAAAGTACAGTACCCGTGATTGTCGATGCTGGCATTGGTGCACCATCGGATGCGGCATTGGCGTTAGAAATTGGTGCGGATGCGGTGTTGGTCAATACCGCCATGGCGGTTGCAAAACAACCCGCGCAAATGGGCAAAGCCTTTCGTCTTGCTGTTGAAGCAGGGCGAATCGCCTATGAATCAGGTTTAGGAGAAAAACGCGTGCAGGCGCAGGCGACCAGTCCATTAACTGAGTTTCTAGGTGCTTTGTCATGAGCTCAACACCTAGTTCAAGCACAAATACAACCAAGGTTAGATTGCTAGAGCAAACCCCAGCCATTGCCGGTCAATTTAGTGAGTTTGTAGAGAATGCAGATTGGCAGTCTGTCACTCGTTCGCATGAAGAGAAAACCGAGCAAGATGTGCTGCGTGCGCTTGGAAAAAACAAATTAAATGTGGATGACTTTACGGCGCTAATTTCACCCGCGGCGGAACCTTATTTACTTGAAATGGTGGATAAAAGCGAAAAGCTGACCTTACAGCGTTTTGGCAACATACTGAGCCTATTTGCTCCTTTGTATTTGTCTAACACGTGTGCGAATGAATGTACTTACTGTGGCTTTTCTATGAGTAATGCTATTAAGCGTCTCACACTGAATGAATCTCAGGTTCAAAAAGAAGTTAGAGCGATTAAAAGCAAAGGCTTTGATCATCTATTGTTGGTGACAGGTGAAACCAATAAGGTGTCTATGCCGTATTTTGAACGCATGATTCCACACATCAAACCGCATTTCAGTCAGTTATCGATGGAAGTACAGCCCTTGGATACAGCTGAATACAAAACACTGCAAACCATTGGCTTGGATGGCGTCTTGGTCTATCAAGAAACCTATCGACGCAAGACGTATCTTGAACATCATTTACGCGGTAACAAATCCAATTTCAATTACCGCTTAGACGCACCGGATCGTATTGGGCAAGCGGGCATTCATAAAATAGGTTTGGGTGTTTTGCTTGGTTTAGAGGATTGGCGTACAGACTCTGTGATGATGGCGCATCATCTACGGCATTTGCAGAAACGCTATTGGCGAAGTCGCTTTAGTGTGGCGTTTCCGCGTATTCGTCCGTGTGAAGGTGGCATCGTGCCCAAATCGGTGATTTCAGATCGACAGTTGGTTCAATTGATTGCCGCGTGGCGATTATTTGATAGAGATTTAGAAATGAGCTTGTCGACACGGGAGTCGGCTGAGTTTCGAAATCACGCTGTGCGAATGGGGTTTACTACTATGAGTGCCGAGTCTAAAACGCAACCCGGCGGGTATGCAGATGATTCTCAAGAAGCGTTGGAACAATTCGAAATAAGCGATGAGCGCTCTGTAGCAGACATTTCCGCGATGATTCGATCGCAAGGGCGTGAAGTGGTGTGGAAGGATTGGGATCCTGCGCTGTCTCATTTCTAAATAATGGACAGAGCGTAAAGGCGTTCATCGTCATTCTTAAGAATATGTTCATGCTTGCTCGGTTCGTAGGGAAAGCATGTGAATGCGCATTTCCCCTTACACACTCATGACAAGTTATGCATCTGGATTCACTCTCTTTGGCACTGTTTGACAATTAAATCGACATAATAGATTTCATTCAAACAGGAAACAGAGCGTAAGGAGCTAACAATGTTTAATCGTAAAAAAGCAGGAATGATAGGTGTTATCGGTTTGAGTGCCGCGATTATAACCGGCGTGGCCGTCAGCGCTTATGCTGAAACGAAAGCGCCTAATAATGCAGCGGTTCAGGGTCAAACTGTACCAGAAGCTCAAATGAATACTGCCCCAAGTCATGAACAGCTCGCAAGCCGTATGGCGCAGCAGCTTGGGTTAGATGAAAAAACACAATCAAAAGTGTCTGATCTTTTTGAAAAAGATGGTAAGGCTATTCGTACAATACAAGAGCAGCTTCATAGTACTCAAGTAGAACTAAGCAGTTTGTCACCAAGTTCAAAAAACTACATGGACAAAGTGGATGACCTTGCTGAAGAAAGTGGAGAATTGACGGAAGCGCTTACTATTGCTTTCGCAAAAAACCGAGCAGGATTGTATGAATTACTAACGCCGCAACAGATTGAAAAGCTCGAAACACCAGTGCAACCACAATCGTAATATTTAGCTAACTCACTTCCCTTTATATTGAGAGCCTTGCCCCAGCCAGAATGCTGGGGCTTTTTTTGTTTGGGAAAGCCAAAGTAAGCTTTTTAGCTGGCGATTGTATTGAATAACTCGAAGTACGTTGGGAAGGTTTTTGAGGTGCAACCCGGATCGTTGATTGTCACTGGCGTATCAGAGAAGGCAACCAATGAGAAACACATGGCGATTCGGTGATCGTTGTACGTATCGATTTCTGCATGCTTCAGTTTTGCAACGGGCGTTACGGTAATGAAGTCTTCACCTTCGATGACATCGGCGCCGAGCTTTTTCAATTCGGTTGCCATAGCGTACAAACGGTCTGTTTCTTTTACGCGCCAGTTATAGATGTTTCGGATAGTGGTTGGACCTTTGGCAAAAAGGGCTGTCGTGGCAATGGTCATGGCCGCATCTGGAATGTGGTTCATGTCTAAGTCGACGCCGTTAAGTTCCTTGTGTTCTGCTTCAATCCACGTTGGGCCGTAGGTGATTTTAGCGCCCATTTTTTCTAGCACTTCTGCAAACTTCACATCGCCTTGCACACTGTCTGTGCCTACCCCGTGAACTTTAATTTTACCACCGGCAATGGCCGCTGCCGCTAGGAAATAAGAGGCTGAAGATGCGTCGCCTTCCACCATGATTTCACCTGGGCTTTGGTAAGTCTGTTGACCTTTGACGACAAACGCTTGGTAATTCTGATTTTCTACTTCAACGCCGAATTGCTTCATTACATGTAATGTAATGTCGATGTATGGCTTAGACACTAATTCACCATCAACTTTGATGGTTAAGTCGTTCTTCGCCAAAGGTGCGCTCATCAAGATAGCCGTCAAGAATTGGCTAGAAATATTGCCTTTGATGGAAACTTCACCGCCAGACAATCCATTGGCTTTAATTCGCAACGGAGGGTAGTTTTTTTCGCCTTCATAAGCAATGTCTACACCTAGCGCTTGTAGTGCATCTACAAGGTCGCCAATTGGACGTTCGTGCATGCGAGGTTCGCCGTGAAGATAGAATTCGCCTTTGCCAAGACAAAGTGCGGCAGTAAGAGGGCGCATGGCGGTGCCAGCATTACCAAGGAATAAATCACCAAAATCTGCCTGAATAGGGCCGTCAAGCCCTTCTAGAATACAGGTTGTTCCATTGTCTTCTAAGTTGTACTTAACGCCCAATTTAGTCAGGCTTTCTAGCATGTGGTGAATGTCGTCGCTGTCTAGTAAGTTGGTAATCTTTGTGGTGCCTTTTGCTAACGTCGCTAAAAGTAGGATGCGGTTAGAAAGGCTTTTGGAACCCGGAATTTGGATCTCTCCATTTGCGTTGGAAAGGGGGCCTAGCGTAATTGAATTCATTATTAAGTCCATCACAGTGGTGTTGTGTTTGTTGTGCGATTGTCGCTGCGAGTAAATTATAAGTGTTCGGTATTGCCCAAAAAGTGTCCGTTTGTATGTGGTCGCGTCGCTCTAATTAAAAGAGGTCTGTCTTGAATGCGAACTAGTATACCTTCGATGATGAGTTGTGTCAGTTGCCTAAGGCAAGGCGTCGTGAGAATGCTGGTTTTTTTTGGCTTGTGTTGTGTGTGTCATCACTTAGAATACCGAGCATTAAAATAATGGTAGGAAAGGAGATAACGCATGAGACATCAATATCACCCCTTGGGTTTCGAAGGTTCGCGCCTAGCACAAGGCTTTTGGCGAATGGAAGAGTGGAACATGACTTCTCAAGAGTCGTTGGGCTTTATCGAGGCCTGTTTAGACCTTGGTGTGACCACGTTCGATCATGCTGATATTTACGGTGATTATCAGTGCGAAACCTTGTTTGGTAATGCGCTAAAGCACAAACCAGCATTGCGCGATAAAATGGAAATCATCACAAAATGTGGGATTTTGCTGCCTTCTAATAGTCGTCCTGATATTAACGTGCATCGTTATAACTATCGTGCAGAGCATATTTTAGCGAGTGTGGATCGATCGTTGGCAAACCTGCAGTGTGAATACATTGATACTTTGTTGCTGCATCGCCCAAGTCCGTTAATGAATGCTGATGAAGTGGCGCAGGCGTTTGATTTGTTGTTCACCCTTGGCAAGGTGAAGCATTTTGGTGTGTCGAACTTTACGACGAATCAGTTTGATTTATTGCAGTCTCGTCTTGATGCGCCACTGATTATTAATCAAGTGGAGTTGTCTCCTTTGGCGTTGCAACATTTTGAAGACGGGACATTGGATCATGTGCAACAACATGCGGTGACACCAATGGCTTGGTCGCCTTTTGCGGGTGGCGACATTTTTTCAGGCACGGATGAAAAAGCCAAGCGTGTTCAAATAGTATTAAAAACAGTCGCAGAGGAAATGGATTGTGCTGTTGATCAGGTTGTTGTTGCTTGGTTATTGCGACACCCTTCCGATATTTGCCCTGTGATGGGGTCTGGGAAAATAGCGCGTTTGGCTGCGGCAGTCGATGCTATGACCATCACATTAAGTGATGACGATTGGTTTCGTATTTGGGTCGCATCTCAAGGGCGCTCAGTGGCGTAATTCAAATTATGCTTGTCGTTTTATTATCCAGTAAAGCCGCTATATAGCGGCTTTTTTGTGTCTATTGTTTTGCCTTTGTTTTCTTTGTGTGTAGAACATGTGTTGTTTCGTAATCAATCGATGAAAATGGTGTGTATATTTCTTCTAATGTCGTAATGTGACGCGCATTTAGAGGTGCATTTGATGAAAACATATTCTGTTGTAATTTTGATATCTTTTGGGTTAACGGTTTTTTCGAGTTTGCAAGCTAAAGAGCTTTCTGTTCCAACTGGTCGAGTGATTTTGACTGTAACGGGCGCAATTTCTAATACAAATACCGCAAATAAAACCGCCGAATTTGACCGTCAAATGCTGATGGATCTTGACGTAATTACTCAGCAAACTGAAACACCTTGGACTGAGGGGATTGACACCTACAAAGGTCCTTTACTGAGATCATTATTGGCGGTAGTTGGTGCAAAATCTGACACTTTATTCGTGCAAGCACTTAATGATTACAATGCATTAGTGCCCGTTCAAGATAGCTATGACTATAACCTCATTCTTGCTATGGAAATGAACGGAAAACCGATGGGTGTAAGAAATAAGGGGCCGCTCTTTCTACTTTATCCATTCAAGGAGTCTCCAGAATTAAACAATGAAGTGATTCATAATCGATCTGTATGGCAGATAAAAGCGATAAACGTCGAGTAGTGTTGTTATGAGTTTCTATTTTTCTTCTAGTTTGAAATGTATAAAAAATAAAAAACTATCACCATTTTTAATTTTAGTGATTGCTGCCGTTATTTTTATGTGTGCAACGATAATGACTTTCACACAGCTTTTTGAACGTCAAAATCTAATTATGTCAGTTGTTGAAGAGGATGCGTTGTGGGCTTCCTATCAACTGGATAGAGAGGCGCTGAAGCTGAGGAACGCACTCGAATTATTAGATGCTAGTTTTAGTGAAGGCCGCCTTAAAGAAGCTAAATTGCGTTTTGATATTTTATATAGCCGTGTCAATATTTTAGAAAAAAGTAAATTGAACGTATTGTTTTATCGAATGCCAAGCTGGAGTGAAAATTTCACATATTTTGATGAGAAATTGAAATATATGGATAGTTTGCTTTTTGTTGAAACAGTAAAATTAAATATTGGTATCTTATTCAAAGAAAGCGATCTTTTGCTGGATAAAACTGAACGTTTGGTTCTTGACGTTTTAGCGTTAAGATCTGCCGAAAAAGTAAAGCACAGAAATGATTCATTAGATTTGTTTATTTACCTTTCTACACTAATCTCACTCTTAGCCATCACTATGGCAATTATTGTGTTTATGCTTTTTAAACAACTTAAGGTAGTTAATGTATCTTATGGAAAATCTATAAAATTAACGAAAGAGCTTGATATAGCCGTTAATTTATCAAAACTTTCTCTTAAAGCAAAATCTGATTTTGTGGCGACAATGAGCCATGAGATTCGCACCCCATTGAACGCTATTGTAGGCTTTAGCTATTTACTAATAGACAGTGATCTTACAGAAAGTGATCGAGATAAGATTAATAAAATTCAAAAAGCAGCGGTTAATTTACTCGGTATTATTAATGGGATTTTGGATTTTTCGAAAATTGAGTCTGGAAAAATAGACCTTGAAGAAAGCTCTTTCAATTTAGATAACATGCTTGAATATGTTTATCAGATTAACGATAGTTCAGCTAAGAATAAAGGTTTAAATTTCACCATATCTCGTGATTTTTCTATGCCCGATTATTTGATTGGTGATCAAGCAAGGCTTCAGCAAATTCTTATTAATTTAGTAAGTAATGCTATCAAGTTTACGCACTCTGGTTCGGTTGCTGTCAGAGTGTATAAAAATGGTGAAAATGAATTTGTAATTGAGGTTAGAGATACAGGGATTGGCATTCGTAATGGTGTTGATATTTTCGATTTTTTCCAGCAGGCGGATAGCAGCACAACAAGGCGTTATGGTGGGACGGGGCTTGGGTTAAGTATTGTCCAAAAATTAGTCGCATTGCTAAAAGGCCATATTTCTTATGAAAGTGAAGAAAATGAAGGCAGCCAATTTTTGGTCGTGCTTCCGTACTGTCCAGATTTGACAATTGCTTCTTATATTTTTGAAAGTGTTGCTTTGATAAGTGAAGATATTTCTGCTTCTAAATTACTGAATGAAATGAATTTTTATAATTACACTGAGTGCAAGTTAGAAAGTATTGTTGGTTGTAATGTGCCGTTTTTAGTGAGTAGGGGTTTTTCCACACGAATAGATGATTTCACAGAAATACAGAAGCGGGTTTTTAAAGAGAGTGCTTTGTTCTTAGATGGGGCTAGTGATTGCACATTTTATTCATCTGGCCTTTTTACACCAACGAATATGGGGGAGAAATTAAAAGTTTTTTCCTCTAATTCGAAAAGCGTTCATATGGTGGATTTTCAAGAATCAAAAAAAATCGATTCTTTTATATTGAAAGGGAAGAAGGTTTTATTGGCCGAAGATAATAGAATTAATGCAGATATAGTGATAGCCATTGTTAATAAAATGGGGGTGTCTGTCGATTGGGTTGAAAATGGACGAGAAGCCTACGAAAAGGCAATAACTAATTCTTATGATCTTATTCTTATGGATATTCATATGCCAGTAATGGATGGGTATAAGGCAAGTGAAAAAATACATTACGCTTTAAATAAGAAGAAGCCACCTATCCTTGTACTAACAGCAGATTCTCTGAATTCAAATGTCGATGATTTTACGAGTTTTTATTTTAATGATGCTTTGTTTAAGCCTTTAGATCCATATTTGTTAATTAAAAAATTAAAGTATTGGATTGAAAGATATAACAAAGATTTGATTGTTGGGCATCCTAATGAAAAAGAAAGCACTTTTAAATTGTTACTTGATTTGGAAGCGTTGAAAGAGATGTTGATTGAAGGTGATTCCTCTTCAAATGTTTATATTAAAAATATCATTGAAAATCACTCGGACTACTCTGGTACTCATTTTCTTATTGAGATACTTAGCGATATTAATAGCTATGACTATAATGATGCACTATTGAAAGTCGAATCATTAAAAAAATATATTTTCATATAAAATTCAAAGGGTAAAGGAATTGCTAATATTAAATGATATGCCAGTAGAGTTGGTTTGCCTGCGTAAGAGTGTTCTTATAGTGGATGATATGCCTGAAAACATTGACTTACTTAAGGATATTTTGTCAGAACATTATCAGGTAAAAATAGCGAAAAGCGGTAAAATAGCGTTGAGTATTATTGATCGTTGTATGCCGGATATTATTTTACTGGACATTATGATGCCTGGTATGAATGGTTTTGAGGTTTGTAAAATATTAAAATCAAACCCGAGAACAGAAGACATTCCGATTATTTTTTTGACGGCAGTTACCGATGCTCAATACGAGCAAGAAGGTTTTAAGGTTGGCGGTGTCGATTTTATTACCAAGCCGATTACGCCACTGACGACATTATCAAGAGTGGCGACGCATTTAAAATTGGCTGAAACTAATCTTCGTAATAAACAACTGGTTGAGCAAAAAACAAAACAGCTCGATAATGCTTTGCAATCTGCAATTGGCATGCTTGGTGAAGTGGGCCATCTTAATGATACCGATACCGGTGTTCATATGTGGCGTATGGCAGATTATAGTGCTGCTTTGGCTAGGGCGGCGGGTTGTGAAGAATCACAAGTTGAACTGTTAAGGCTAGCGGCACCAATGCACGATACTGGAAAAGTAGCCATTCCCCATTCGATTTTAAAGTCTCCTAACAAGCTGACAGAAGAGGAATGGGTGGTAATGCGTCAACATACCGTTCTAGGGCATCAAATTTTAGAGAAAGGTGAGGCTCCGCTGTTTAAGTTAGCGGCTGAAGTCGCACTTGCTCACCATGAAAGGTGGGATGGATCTGGTTATCCGTTTGGGTTATCTGGTAAAGGTATTCCATTATCTGCCCGTATTGTTGCATTAGCAGATGTCTTTGATGCGTTGACAATGAAGCGGTCTTATAAAAAAAGTTGGACAGTAGAAGAGTCATTGGAGCATATACGGAAAGGCGCCAATGCCCACTTTGACCCAGAATTGGTTGAGCATTTTTTGCTTATTGAAGAAGAGCTGCGAGTAATCAAAGATAAATGGGGCGCCGTTAGTTAACTAACCGCGCAACATTTCTTGAATTTTTTACCCGAACCACATAAACATGGATCGTTTCGTCCTGTTTTCATCGCTTCAGAGTTTATTAGGGGGGTGTTTTTTTGTACTTCGTGCTCGCCAGAAATATAGAGCCATTGCCCTTTAACTTTCTTAAAAATAGAGCGTTCACTGAGGCGGCCAATGTGCTTGCCTTCTTTAAAGTGCGCCGAGAATGCCACAACGCCTGCTTTGTCTTTTTCTAGGCCTTCTTCTGTCTCATTAATTTCCAGTTTAATCCATTGGGTGTTTTCGTTGCTGTCTTTTATATCAGCAGAGGATTGATCTGGTGTTTCTTTTATTTTCTGTGTGACAGCGATGTAGTCGAAATCACCGATGGCAAAGGCAGTGTAGCGTGAACGCATTAGTATTTCTGCAGTTGGTGCTGTGCCTGGATTGTTGTGGTACATGCCACAACACATCTCATAAGGGCTTCCTGTTCCACAAGGACAATTAACTGGGACTGGCATTGATCAACTCCTCTCATCGCCAAATACACTTTAAGGTGCGTATAATACCTGTCTTATTTAACGGCTAACAGGAATTATTTGTGACTTCATCGGGCCCCACTTCATTTTTTTGGTTTGATTTTGAAACGACCGGAACGGACCCTGCACGAGATCGTCCAATGCAATTTGCAGGCATTAGGACGGATCTTGATTTTAATCCTATCGGCGAACCAGTTATGTTTTACTGTCGACTGGCTGAAGATGTTCTTCCCCAGCCGGAGGCATGTTTGTTAACGGGTATTAGCCCACAAGATGCAAATAGAGAAGGCTTGTGTGAAGCTGGATTTATGCAAGCCGTAGAAGCTGAACTGTCGTTACCAGGTACTTGTGCGCTTGGTTACAACTCCATTCGTTTCGATGACGAAGTGGTACGACATGGTTTTTATCGTAACTTTATTGATCCATATGCGCGTGAATGGCAAAACGGTTGTTCGCGTTGGGACATGATCGACTTAGTTAGAATGACCTATGCCATGCGGCCAGAAGGCATTGTCTGGCCAAAAGGTGATGATGGTCAGGTTTCTATGAAGCTTGAGCTGTTAACAAAAGCCAATGAAATAGCCCACGAACAAGCTCATGATGCGTTGTCTGACGTGTACGGTACAATTGAAATAGCGAAGTTGATTCGCGCAAAGCAACCTAGGTTGTTCGATTATTTTTTAAAAATGCGCCAAAAACACGAGTTGCAGCAATTCATTGATGTTGCTCGAATGAAGCCTTTTTTGCATATATCGGGGATGTTTGGTCAAGCAAAGCATTATTCTGCTTTTGTTGTACCTGTCGCGCCACACCCCACCAATAAAAATGGTGTAATTGTGTATGACTTAATGGCCGATGCTCAACCTTTGATTGATTTAAGCGTTGAAGAAATACGTCATCGAGTATTTACCCGTAAGGACGAATTGGGAGATCTAGAAAGGTTGCCGTTAAAAGTCATTCATTACAATAAGTCGCCAGCGGTAGCACCAGCGACTTTTCTGAAAGATGCTGAGGTGGTAAAGCGCTTGGCGTTGGATGGAGAAGTGTGTCGTCATAATCTTGCCATCATTAAAGGGCAAGCTGGTCTAGCTGCAAAATTAAGTGATGTCTTTGTTCAGGAAGAGCGTCCAATTTTAAAAGATCCTGATTTAATGTTGTACATAGGTGGTTTTTTCTCGCGTGAAGATAAAACCAGAATGGAAGCCATTCGCTCGACACCGGTGAACAGTTTGGCTGAATTGGCAATGTCGTTTGATGACCGTCGATTGCCTGAAATGTTAATGCGCTATATTGGTCGTAATTACCCAGATCAGTTAAGTGAGTCACAACGAGTTGAGTGGGAAGAATATCGCCAAATTCGTTTGCTTGAAAAAGACGGTGGTGGATCTATTAACATGGAACAATATTTTGACCAACTTAATCACATAGCTCAAACACCTGATCTACCTGCAGCCAAAAAGATTATGCTGCAAGATCTGGCCGACTACGCTCAAAGCATTTACCCGATCGCATTGTAAGGAATTAGAATGAGTGAACAGCATAAAGGAACCCATTGGCTTGTTGGTCTTGCCGCGTTCATTATTATCATCGCCGGATTAAAGGCGGCTTCGCAGATTGTCGTTCCTCTAATGTTGTCTGTGTTCATTGCCATTGTGTGTGCGCCTGCTATGTCGAGCTTGCGCCGCCGCGGTTTACCTACTTGGCTATCTATCTTATTAGTGGTTTTTGTCATATTGATTGGCATTAGTTCATTGGCGTTGCTGGTTGGCGCTTCTTTGGATGAATTTTCCAATCAGCTACCAAATTATAAAAAACGCTTTGCTGAAGAAATGTCCAATGTAATCGCCATGATTAATAACCTAGGACTGAATATTTCGTACGATCAGGTGAAAGGTTATATTGACCCCTCGGCATTGATGCAGATGGTTGCTAACGCGTTAAGAGGGTTGGGTAGTGCGCTGACCAATTTTATTTTGGTGGTGATGATCGTAATTTTTATTCTTTTTGAAGCGGTTGAATTGCCTAAGAAATTGTCTCTGGCAGTGACCGACGCGTCCAATTCTATAGAGTGGTTTGAATCCTTTATTAACTCCGTGAATCGTTACTTGGTGATCAAAACATTGGTGAGCATTTTAACTGGTGTGCTAATAACTATTTGGTTATGGGTGCTGGGTGTCGACTTTCCAATTTTATGGGGTGTTTGTGCTTTTCTTTTGAATTTTGTGCCAAACATTGGCTCGATCATTGCTGCTGTACCAGCAATGTTATTAGCGTTTGTTCAGCTTGGTAGCTTGTCGGCTGGGTTAACTGGTGCTGGCTTCTTAGTGGTTAACTTAATTGTTGGTAACATGATTGAGCCTCGTTATATGGGCAAAGGGTTAGGGCTTTCTACCTTAGTGGTTTTTCTTTCTTTGCTGTTATGGGGTTGGGTGTTTGGTCCAGTTGGCATGTTGCTATCTATTCCGCTTACTATCATTATGAAGTTGGCGTTTGAAGCAAATCCTAAAATGCATTGGTTGGCGATTATGATTGACTCTGCAACAGATGATTCAAAACGCTAATTGAATTTAGAATACACGAAGTCAGTAGGATCTTATTTTGGAGTCTACTGGCTTTTTTTTCTTTTTTCGTATATACTTCGCCATCGGATTTTCGTCCGAAGGATTCTAGGGAATTTTATTAAGGCATGTAAATGATTACAGGCCTTATACTCACCAAAAAAAGGTACTAATTTACATGTCTGATGCTGAAACTCAGCCTACATTTGCTTCGCTGGGCTTAATTGCCCCTGTTCTTAAGGCAGTTGCCGACTTAGGTTATGAACAACCATCTGCTATCCAAGCGGAAAGTATTCCATATTTATTAGAAGGTCGTGATCTTCTAGGGCAAGCGCAAACAGGTACTGGTAAGACAGGAGCGTTCGCGCTTCCTTTGTTATCTCGACTTGATATCGCAGATAAAACGACACAATTACTTGTGTTAGCGCCAACTCGTGAACTTGCTATTCAGGTTGCTGAAGCATTTCAATCGTATGCTCGTCACCTTCCAGATTTCCATGTTTTGCCAATTTACGGCGGCATGTCATACGACACTCAACTTCGTCAGCTTAAGCGTGGCGTTCAAGTTGTTGTTGGTACACCTGGTCGTGTTATGGACCATATTCGTCGTAAAACATTAAAACTAGATGGTCTTAAAGCGCTAGTTCTTGATGAAGCAGATGAAATGTTACGAATGGGATTCATCGATGATGTCGAATGGGTTCTAGAACAAACACCGCCAACTCGCCAAATTGCTTTGTTCTCTGCAACGATGCCTGCTGTGATTCGTCAGGTGGCTAACCGCCATTTAAACAATCCAAAAGAAGTTAAAATCGTTACAAAAACAGCAACAGCGATGACGATTACTCAAAAATACTGGCCAGTAAGTGGTTTGCATAAGCTTGACGCTTTGACTCGTATCCTTGAGATGAACGAACACGATGGCATGATTGTCTTTGTTCGTACAAAAGCGGCAACGGTTGAATTGGCTGAGAAGCTATGTGCCCGTGGCCACGCTTGTGAAGCATTGAATGGTGATATTAGCCAGAATTTACGTGAGCGTACGGTTGATCGTATTAAGAAAGGTCAAATTGACATTCTTGTTGCGACTGACGTTGTGGCGCGTGGTTTAGATGTAGAGCGTGTAAGTCACGTTGTTAACTACGATATTCCATACGATACAGAGTCTTATGTTCACCGTATTGGCCGTACTGGTCGTGCCGGTCGTTCTGGTACAGCAATTTTGTTTGTTGCTCACCGCGAACGCCGTATGTTGCAAGCCATTGAGCGTGCAACACGTCAGCCAATTGAAAGCATGACGTTGCCAACTGCATCAGACATTAATGAACATCGTGTTGCTCGCTTTAAGCAAAGCATCACAGACACAATGGACAACGAAAATCTTGATTTCTTCTTGGACCTTGTACAAAGCTACCAGAAAGAAAACGAAGTTGACCCATTGAAAATGGCGGCGGCTTTGGCTCATATTGCTCAAGGTAAAACGCCATTATTGTTGTCTGAAATGGAAGTTCGTCATGAACGCAAAGAGCGTCGTGATGATCGCGAAAACTCTCGTGGAGATCGAGGTGACCGCGGTGACCGTCCAGATCGTGCACCACGTGAGCGTAAAGTTCGCCCAGTAACCGCTGAAGCTATGCCTTTGAAAGATGACCCAAGCACGTCTATGACACGCTATGTTGTTCAAGTAGGGTACAGTGCAGGTGTTAAACCTGGAAACATTGTTGGCGCGATTGCAAATGAAGCGGAAATTGAAAGCCGTTACATTGGGCATATCGAAATTTATGAAGATTTTGCAACGGTTGATTTACCGACTAACTTGGACTCCGATGTATTGGGTAAGTTAAGCAAAACTCGTATTTGTGGACAGCGTACTGACATTGCTAAGCTAGAAAATGCCGACGAATTGAATAAGCGTGCAGCATCGCCTTCAACTCGCAAGCGTCCTGCTGGTGGCGGTGGTGATCGTCGTCCATCAAATGCCGGTGAGCGCAAGCGTCCTGCTGGCGGTCGTGATCGTGATAATAATCGCGCTGAACGTCGTCCAAGAGCGCCGCGTAAAGACAGTTAATCTGCTTTGCTAGTTGTTGATTTTAAAAAGCCGAATCTTTTATAAAGATTCGGTTTTTTTATGAGCGGTACTCAGAGCGCTTTGACTCTGCTACTTCGGAATAGATTCTGTTAACATACTTTTTCCCTCTCTACCTTCTAATAAATTATCTAAAAAGGCCTGTGATGAACGAAATTACTATAATTAAGCCAGATGATTGGCATTTGCATTTTCGTGATCAAGACATGTTACTTGAGACTGTTCCTGCGACAGCGCGTTGTTTTGAGCGTGCTGTGGTGATGCCAAATTTGGTACCGCCAGTCACCACGGCTGAGTTAGCATTAAGCTACAAAGAGCGGATTTTAGCAGCGCGACCTGCAGGTAGCTCTTTTACGCCGATTATGACGATTTATCTCACCGATAAAACCACGGTTCAAGATATTAAAGACGCTAAGAAAGCAGGGGTGTTAGCTGCAAAAATGTACCCAGCGGGCGCCACAACAAATTCAGACTCAGGCGTAAACTCTCTTGAATCGCTTTATCCAGTGTTTGAAGCGCTAGCAGATAACGGTATGTTGTTGTTAATTCATGGCGAAGTGACTCAGAAACACATTGATATTTTTGATCGTGAAAAAGAATTTATTGATCAGCATATGGTCAAAATTGTTAGTCGAGTACCCAATCTAAAAGTGGTCTTTGAACACATTACAACGAAAGACGCCGCTGACTTTGTTTTGTCTGCGCGTGACGGTGTTGCGGCAACCATTACGCCTCAGCATTTATTGCTAAATCGCAATGATATGTTGGATGGCGGTATGCGTCCTCACAATTATTGTTTGCCTGTGCTCAAGCGTAGCACTCATCAAGAAGCGTTACGTGCCGTAGTAAAGTCTGGCTCTCCGAGGTTTTTCTTGGGAACGGATTCCGCACCACACGCTAAGCATCGTAAAGAGTCTGATTGTGGCTGTGCTGGTTGCTACAGTGCTTGGTCTGCTTTGGAATTGTATACACAAGTGTTTGATGAATTGGATGCATTGGATAAATTAGAAGGCTTTGCGAGTATCTATGGTGCGGATTTTTACGGATTGCCTCGCAATACAGAAACCGTAACCTTGGTTCGTGAATCTTGGGAAGTGCCAGCCAGTATTGTATTGCCAAATGGCGATCCAATCGTACCTTTCTTTGCCGGTAAGCAGGTGGCTTGGAAGTTGAAATAATGCTTAAGTGATAAGAATAATAAACCATTATACAAACCGAATTCAGCAATGGATTCGGTTTTTTTATAGAAGTAACTAAGGGAGGTAAATAAGAAGAGTAAGTGGTGCGGATGGAGAGACTCGAACTCTCACGCCGTGAAGCACTGGAACCTAAATCCAGCGTGTCTACCAATTCCACCACATCCGCATGTCGTGTTGACGGGCTGGATAATACCGATATCTGTGATTGATACAAGTTTTTTTAAGCGATATCTAGATTTATTTTCTTGCTGGGTTTGCTGGATTTTATAAGAGTAAACAGGGACATACGATGTGAAAAATGGTCTAATATCGGCAATATAAACTGTTATTGAAGCAGAGTGTAATTATGGAAAGTCGTTCAGTTTATTTACAATTAAATACCCTTGATATTGCTACTCTTTTTGTTTTTTTTGCCTGTTGGTGGGGCTACGCTGCATATGCTCAATACAACTCTCGGCGCCGTGCTTGTCTAGTGAGTGTATTGCATCAGTTTAGATTGGCATGGATGTCACGCCTATTACGTCGAGATAACCGAATTGCTGATGCGTCTGTGATGGCCAATTTAGAGCGCAGTAGTTTATTTTTTGCATCAAGCAGTTTGCTTATCATTGCGGGTCTTTTTACCGCTTTTAATTACTCAGAAAAAGCATTAGGTATTCTTTCAGACTTTTATCTTCTGTCTCCTATGAGTCAGCAAGAATGGGAGTTGAAAATCATCGTGTTGGTAATCATCTTTGCCTACGCTTTTTTTACCTTTACATGGTCGGTTCGACAATATAATTTTTGCTCTGTGTTGGTTGGAAGTGCGCCTCTGGCGACAGAACGCGGCATTGAAGACAGTGAACGAGAGTTATACGCGATGCACATGGCGCAAATTTGTAGTTTGGCAGCCAATCAATTTAACTACGGTTTGCGCGCATACTATTTTGCGATGGCATTTTGTGGCTGGTTTCTGGGGCCTTATTTCTGTATGGCCGCCAGTGTGATGGTGGTTGCTGTGCTTTATCGTCGAGAGTTTCGTTCTAAAACATTCAAAACATTGAGCCGCGGACTCGTGATGAAATCTCATGCTTCCTAATTTCCCCAAACCTTTGCCAGAAGACGATAAGCCAGTAAATCGAACGGTTAATGTCGATGACCGGCTTTATCAATATTTGGTGGACGTGTCTGTTCGTGAATCTGATGTATTAAAAGCCTTGCGTCGAGAAACGGCGCAATACCATATGGCGCGCATGCAATTGTCGCCAGAAGTTGGGCAGTTTTTGGCTTTGCTTGTTAAATTACAAACGCCGATGAAAATTCTTGAAGTGGGTGTTTTTACCGGCTACAGCACGTTGTCGATGGCCATGGCAATGCCAAAGAATGCGACCTTGGTGGCCATTGAAAAGAAACAGATGTGGTTAGATATCGCGACTCGTTATTTGGAACAAGCTGGTGTAATGGATCGAATAACGACCTATTGTGATCAAGCGCTTCCGGTTATGACGGAGCTTCTAGAAAGCGAGTCAGAGTCTTTCGACTTTATCTTTATCGATGCGGATAAGAAAAACCTATTGGCGTATTATCAGTTAGGAAAACAGTTGTTGCGTCCAGGAGGTTGTCTGTTGATCGACAACACACTTTGGTGGGGCAATGTGGCGGATGACGCTTTTACGGATAAAGACACAAAGATAGTGCGTGAACTTAATAAAACCATTCATCAAGACATGACGGTGGATTTATCGCTTATTCCGATTGGTGACGGACTAACGCTAGTCCGTAAAAAAGCATAATATTTGATCATAAAATAATCCATCGTGTTGCTAGATTCTCTCTGAATACGCCTTACAACCTTTTATCCCTAAAAATATTGTGACTTTTTCCTTCTTTTGATTCACTCGCCTCTTGAAATCGCCGTAATAGGCTTTATTTATGATGCACAAGTGAAAAGAAATACACTTTTGGTTTTTACCGAAGGTTCATTCAAATAGGAGCAAGCTACAACATGGCAACTGATACTCAAAAAGAAACGTTAGGATTTCAAACGGAAGTAAAACAACTACTTCATTTGATGATCCACTCTTTGTACTCCAACAAAGAAATCTTTCTACGAGAGCTGATTTCAAACGCATCGGATGCGGTCGATAAGCTTCGCTTTGAGTCTGTCGCTAACGCAGACCTTCTCGCCGAAGACCCTAATCTACGTGTTCGTATCGAATTCGATAAAGAAACAAATACCGTTGTTATCGATGACAATGGTGTTGGTATGTCTCGTGAAGAAGCCATTACCAATCTTGGCACAATCGCCAAGTCAGGTACCTCTTCTTTTCTTGAGAAACTGAGCGGCGATCAGAAAAAAGACAGTCAACTAATTGGTCAGTTTGGTGTGGGTTTTTATTCATCATTCATCGTAGCGGATAAAGTAACGGTTGAAACTCGTCGAGCTGGTGTTTCCGAAAGTGAAGCGGTACGTTGGGTGTCTGATGGCTCTGGTGAATTTACGATCGAGAACATCGACAAAGAAACTCGCGGTACGCGTATCACGCTTCATCTTAAGACCGACGAAAAAGATTTTGCTGACAACTTCCGTCTTCGCCATCTGGTCACTAAGTATTCTGATCATATTTCCATTCCTGTTGAGATGGAGAAGCCTGTTTACCCAGAAATGGATGAAGAGGGCAATCCTAAACCAGTAGACGAAAGTAAAGCGCCTGAGTTTGAAGCGGTTAACTCTGCAAAAGCCCTTTGGACGCGCCCTCGTAATGAAGTGACAGAAGAAGAGTACCAAGAGTTCTATAAGCACATCTCTCATGATTACCAAGAGCCTTTGAAGTGGTCACACAACAAAGTGGAAGGTAAGTTGGAATACGCAAGCTTGCTTTATATTCCATCCAAAGCGCCTTACGATCTTTGGAATCGCGACATGCAACGCGGCCTGAAGCTGTACGTTCAGCGTGTGTTCATCATGGATGAAGCGGAAGCGTTCCTACCGCCTTACATGCGTTTCGTGAAAGGTGTGGTGGATTCAAATGATCTGTCTTTGAACATCTCGCGTGAAATTTTGCAAAATGACCATGCGGTTGACTCTATGCGTGCTGCATTGACGAAACGTGTATTGGACATGCTGACTAAGATGGCGAAAAACGAACCAGAAGATTATCAAAAATTCTGGGACGAGTTTGGTAATGTCATCAAAGAAGGTCCAGCCGATGACATGGGCAATAAAGACAAAATTGCAGGTCTTTTGCGCTTTAGTTCAACCAATAACGACGCACCAGAACAGACTGTTTCTTTGGCTCAATATATCGAGCGCATGAGTGAAGGTCAGGATAAGGTTTATTACATCTATGCGGAAAGTCACAATACGGCGAAAAACAGCCCGCATTTAGAAATTCTTCGTAAGAAAGGTTTTGAAGTACTACTGCTAAGCGATCGTATCGACGAATGGATGATGTCTTCTTTGCAAGAATTTGAAGGCAAATCTTTCCAAGATGTGACCAAAGGTAAGTTAGATTTAACAGATCAAGATAACGAAGAAGAGAAGAAAGAAAAAGAAGAGAAAGCGGAAAAAATGAAGCCACTTCTTGACCGTATGAAAGCGGTATTGGCTGAAAAAGTAGCTAGTGTAAACTCAACCGCTCGTTTGACTAACTCGCCAGCGTGTTTGGTGGTTGGTGAGAACGACATGGGCATGCAGATGCGTCGTTTGCTTGAGCAAGCGGGTCAGAAGCTTCCTGAATCTAAACCGACCCTTGAGGTGAATCCAGATCACCCGATTGTGGCGAAGATGAATGAAGAATCTGATGAAGAACGTTTTGCTGATATGGCTTGGTTGTTGTTTGAACAAGCTACCTTGTCTGAAGGTGGTCAGCTAGAAGATCCAGCGACGTTTGTGAGCCGTATGAACAAGCTGATCGTTCAGCTGAGTAAATAAGCCACTCACGAAATAGTGTCTTTCTTATAGAATCAAAGCCCATATTTGGTGACAAATATGGGCTTTTTTATACTGGTTGATGAATCAGGTCGGTTAAAATTTGATTCCTTAAATAAAATCGTTTAGCGTAACTCTGTGCTATGGATAGCATTTTATTAATGTCAAAGGAGTGAATAATGTTGTTTAAAAAGTGTTTGGCTGTATGCCTATTGGTATTTCCTGTGTTTTTGTTTGCGTTACCTCAAGTGCAATTAGCAACACGTTTTTCAGAAAGCACTCGTGCAGAGGATTATCTGGTGAGTGAAAAGTACGATGGCATTCGCGCAATTTGGACAGGAGAGGTGCTGATGACGCGTCAGGGAAATCCAATCCATGCCCCTGAGTGGTTTACGGATAAATTGCCTACTGTCTGGCTCGATGGTGAGCTTTGGTCTAAACGCAATGATTTCGAATTTGTCATGTCGACAGTGAGAAAAAATACCCCCGTCGATAGCGAGTGGCGAAACATTCACTATATGATATTCGATGCGCCAGACGCAGAAAAAACCATGACCTTTGCAGAGAGGTCCCAGCGATACACACAGCTCATTCTTGACCTAAACCTTCCTCATGTTATTCCTATCAAGCAATTTACCGTGTCCAGTAATCAAGAGCTTCATCGAGTGTTAGATGACTATGTAAAAAAAGGCGCAGAAGGTTTGATACTGCATCGTAAATTGGCTCGTTTTGAAAGTGGTAGAACTGACAATCTACTTAAATTAAAGCCACACATGGAAGCAGAAGCGAAAGTGATAAAAATCTTAAACGGGTCTGGAAAATACGATGGCATGATGGGTTCTATTCTGGTTGAGATGCCGTCTGGCATTCGTTTCAAAATTGGCAGCGGCTTTTCCGACGATGAGCGACGTACTCCTCCTAAATTAGGCGAATACGTTACTTACAAATATCATGGTTTCACCGAGCGAGGCATCCCAAGGTTTGCAAGCTTTCTACGAATCCGTGATATACAATTTTAGTTTTTAAGAGAGAAGGTTTTGTTAGCAAACGTTTATTGCCTACCCGGTACTATGTGTGATGAACGCCTTTGGCACTATACGCAACAGGCTTTGGGTGAGTCGATATTTTTGAAGCATGTCTCTATTCCTATGGAAGAGACAATAGAAACCATAGTGGATGCTTTGGCAGTAATATTGCCAGAGCATCCTATTAATTTACTTGGCTTTTCTATGGGAGGGTATTTGGCGTGTGCTTTTGCAGTGAAATACCCTGAGCGCGTGAATGGTTTAATAGTCGTGTCTAATACAGCAACGAGTTTATTAGACTCTGAACGGCAGCAGCGAGAAATCGCATTGAATTGGGTTACTAAGCAGGGCTACGGTGGCATTCCAAAGAAAAAAGCCATCATAATGCTAAGTCAGGCCAATAAAGTACGTGAGGAACTTGTTGAGTGTATTCAGTCGGTTGGCTGAATTGATCAAGCATTTTTTTAAAGGTAACTAATATTTATTTTACAGTGTTGGGCAGAAAAGGCGGTGCAATGTTTGGATCAGTTCTTTTACTCTGCTGTCACCTAAGCTGTAAAAAATGGTTTGAGATACTCGTCGAGTGCTGACGAGTCCATCTTTTCTTAATACGGCAAGGTGTTGCGAAAGAGCGGATTGGCTTAAAGGCAGCTTTTCATTCAACGCTGTAACAGACAACTCTTCATCCAGTAAGTGACATAAAATCATCAGACGATTTTCATTGCTTAGGGCCTTCAAAAACACAGCGGCTTGCGATGATTGGCGCAGCATCTCTTCCATTGTAAGTGTTTCGTTTTCCATGATCTTTTCTCGTTTCTAATAGGGTATTGTCGCGCTAAGCTCTATGACAAAAATAAAACCATCCACATTGTCTGTGGATAAATGTGGTAGTAGTTGTGTTTGGTAGCTGTTCTTATCATACAGGGCGGCCATTATATTGTTTTGTACGTTATTTGCACAGCGACCGCCTTAATGACTCTTTGTTAACTTAGATTGAAGCTTGTCCAGATCGGGGCGTGGTCGGAGGGTTTCTCAAGTGCACGCAAATCGTAGTCAACATCCGCTTCATTTAGGTATGGCGTTAAGCCATTCGAAGACAGAATAACGTCGATTCTTAAACCGCGTTTTGGTGTGTCATCAAACCCTTTCGAGCGATAGTCAAACCAGCTAAAGCGATCATTTTTAGTCGGGTTTAATTGGCGATAGGTATCCGTTAGTCCCCAATTTGTTAGCGTACTCAGCCATTCTCTTTCTTCTGGCAGAAAGCTGCATTTTCCCGTTCTTAACCAGCGTTTTGCATTAGGTTCGCCGATACCAATGTCTAAATCCGTTGGCGAGATATTAATATCGCCCATCACAATGATTTTTTCATCTGGTGAATGAGAAGCAAGGTAATCCATTAAATCCGCGTAGAACTTACGCTTTGCTGGAAACTTGGTTTCATGGTCGCGGCTTTCGCCTTGCGGGAAATAACCGTTCAATACTTTGATGGGGCCTTGTGGCGTATCAAAAGTAGCAATAATCATACGACGCTGTGCGTCTTCTTCATCGCCAGGAAAACCGTATTCTACTTTTATGGCTTCTTGCTTACTAAAAATCGCCACACCGTAGTGGGATTTTTGTCCGTAATAATACGCATGATAGCCAACCGATGCCGGAATCTCATGGGGAAAGGCGTCATCGTGAACCTTAATTTCTTGCAAGCCAATTACGTCAGGAGCGTGCTTTTCAACTAACGCTTCTATTTGATGTGGTCGAGCGCGCAAACCGTTGATATTAAAAGAGACAAATTTCATGAGAATCATTCCATAGCGAATTTTCTTAATGATACCCAGTTGCGTTAGAGGCATAAAGGGATTTAGGCATAGATAGATCTATCTCTTAATAAATAAGTCCATTTTTCTTTATAGAGCGAAGGCTTCCTTGGTGATATTTTAGAGACCTAATGCGTAACATTTAATATCTGAATCCAAGTCCTTATTGGTTTCAGATATTTTTATTAAAGAGATAATGGCTTAGCGGTGCTGTTCTGGGCGCTTCTGCTATTGAGATCAGACTGGTAAACTGTTCCATACTACATTATGAATTATTTTGGAGACTCAGAATGGCTTATCAGTACGATTTATTTGTTATTGGTGCCGGTTCCGGTGGCGTTCGTGCTAGCCGTGTTGCAGCATCTAAAGGTTATAAAGTTGCTGTGGCAGAAGGCAGCGCATTAGGCGGTACGTGCGTTAATATTGGTTGTGTGCCTAAGAAACTCTTTGTTTACGCTTCAGAATACGGTCATGGCTTTGATGAAGCCGCAGGCTTTGGTTGGAAGCATCAAGGCACTCAATTTAACTGGTCTGTTCTACGTGACAATAAAACCAAAGAAATTGAACGATTAAATGGTATTTATGGCAACTTACTGAGCAATGCCGGAGTAGAACTGATCTCTGGCTATGCCAGCTTTGTTGATGCTCATACTGTGACGGTGGATGGCATAATGTATACAGCAGAGCGGATTCTCATCGCCGTCGGTGCCAAACCTTACATTCCAGAGTTTAATGGCAGTGACTTCGTTGTTAGCTCCAATGAAATGTTCTTCTTGGACGAGCTTCCTAAAAAAGCCCTTGTCGTCGGCGGTGGTTATATCGCAGTTGAATTCGCTGGTATTTTAAACGGACTCGGTGTTGATACCGCATTGGCTTATCGTGGCGACCAATTGCTAAGAGGCTTCGACGAAGATGTTCGAGCGTTCGCCAGCGAAGAATATAAAAAGTCTGGTATCGACGTTCGTTTAAACACCGATGTTGAGCGTATAGAATTGGCCGATGCGGCGAACAAAAATGGCGCGCGCATTGTTCACTTTAAAGACGGACACTCTGAAGAATTTGGTTTGATCCTTTATGCGACGGGGCGAGTGCCAAATATTGGTTCGTTAGCACTAGAGAAGGCGGGTGTTAAAACCGGTAAAAATGGCGCGGTAATCATTGATAATAACTTCACCACGTCTGTAAACAGCGTGTTTGCGTTAGGTGACGTGACGGATCGTATCCAATTAACGCCAGTGGCGATCAAAGAAGCAATGGCACTCATTGCTTACTGGTTCGATGGAAAAGAAGTCGATTTTGATTACGACAACATCCCAACCGCCGTATTCAGCCAACCAGCCATCGGCACCGTAGGATTATCAGAACAAGAAGCCGAAGCGCGCGGCATCGACTTCTGTGTTTATCAAACAGACTTCCGCCCAATGAAACACACATTAAGCGGTGGCACGGCTCGTTCATTGATGAAGTTATTGGTTAACAATACAGATGACAAAGTCATTGGTGCACACATGGTCGGCGACTATTCAGGCGAGATCATTCAAGGTTTGGGCATCGCTATCAAAGCTGGTGCAACCAAAGCAGACTTTGATGACACGGTGGGTGTTCATCCTACCAGTGCAGAAGAATTTGTTACCTTTTCAGCGGGTTCTTTAAAAGAACGCAAATAGCATAGAACCCAGTACTAGAATGGTTTTTTAAAAGACGCAGCGATGCGTCTTTTTTATTCCCTCCTTTTTCTTCAAGGCGAGGGAGGAGGGTGATTTGTCTGTTATGTAGTGCATGAGAGGCGAAGGCCTCAAAGGTCTTGTTTGCTCTTTTGAGTTTAATGCATTATGAATTGCGTTTAAGCACAAGGTCATCAGACCGAAGTTAATTCTTAACGAATATTGTCACTAATAGGCCGATACGATTAGGTTCTAGGTATAAATGAATAGGTTCACATAAACAATAAAAAGGCTTTGTTGTGTTAAACCAACAAAGCCTTTCTTAGTTCTAAAATGAACGTTTACTTCGTTTTAAATACGTTTGCTTTGGTTTCATAGGTGTTTGTAACCAAGGTGATGTCTTTGCTACTTTGCTGAAGACTGATCATCAAATCGGATAAAGATTTAATAGATTTGGCATTCTCTCCAATCTGGTCATTGATTAAGGAAATTACTTTTTCTTGTTCAACGGATTCTTGGGCAATTTTTTTACTAGACAGCGCTACATTACTTACAGAGTGTGCCCTTTCTAATAATGCTTTTGAAATTTTCTCTGCGTGGTCAACACTGATTGATGTTCTTTCCTTGCCTGATTCCATTGAACGAACAGTATTGTTAACGCTTGTATTCAAGTTCGCGAGGACTTTTTCTATATCGTCTGTGGATTCACTGGATCTTTTTGCAAGTGTTCTTACTTCATCCGCAACAACAGCAAAGCCTCGGCCAGTTTCACCCGCTCTTGCCGCTTCGATGGCGGCGTTTAGAGCGAGTAGGTTGGTTTGCTCTGAAATGCTTCTGATAGCGTTAAGAAGCTTTGTAATGGATTCTACGTCTGATGTTAACGAATTGAGTGAGTCTGAAACAGAGGATGTATTTTTTGATAACAGCTGCATATCTTCCATGATTTCTAGGGTTTTATTACTGTCACCTAAAATGCCTTGTTCTAACTCTCTAATAAGGTCGGCTGATTGAGAGCTGCTCACAGTAATGGATCGCATTGTGTGAGAAACGTCTTCCGTTGATGTCGCAACCAGCTGAGCGCGTTGGTTACTTGCAACAACATGATCTGTTACTTCTTCACTGATTTTCTTAATTTGACCACTACTAGCCACTAACTCATCCGCGATGCCTTTATAATCCGTAAACAGATTTCCCAGTTTATCAAGTAGTGAGTTAAAGGCAATTTCGGCGTTTGAGGCAGGATTGGTCAATCGGATTGATAAATCATTATTATTTGAGATGGTTTCTATTGCATGGGCAATTTTCATATTTGAGGTGGATTCTTTTTTCATTAGCAATGCCATATAAATCAATATAATTGCTTCACTAATGGCAAAAACACAATGTACAACCATCACCCATATAGTATGAGGCCCAGCAAAAATCATAATAGGCATGTCACCTATGTGAGTTCCCGCCATTTGAATAAACATAAAACTAATATGATAGATGGCAGTGGTTAACAATGCCGCGATGATTGGCTTCCAACTTTGGTAGATTAAAAATACGACCATAGTGGCGAAGATATGGAAGTGCATCTCGATCATGCCAAGCTGGCTCTGAATCAAAGCAGATGACGTCAACATCACTAAGATAGCAGCGCATATAGAAAATGCTGTACTGCCTTTAAAAAAAGTATAGGCAAATTGAGTAAGCATAAAGAGGATAATTGAGCTTATCAAAGTTAATGAAAACGACCCCGCTCCAACCAGCCCACTGATCAACAAAACAGGGATCTGTAAAAGTAAAAAACGATAAATAAATAAATCATTTTTCAGAGTGGTTTCTATTGGTGTCTTCATTATTGGTTTCCATTTGATTTTAGTGATTCTATGTTACGTCCATAGAAAAATAAGGTTAATTTCTGAGCGAGTTTAGGACCCAAGCCTAAGTACGTCAAAGGTATTGATTTGGATCTAAAATAGAGCATAAATCAAATATTAGTTGTTTTGTATGGTGTGCTTTTGTGTATTTGTGTAGGTATTTTAGTTTCAATCCTGATCTGGCTCAGTAAATATCCTATTTTCTTGTTAGAGATAGTTAGTTCATGGTGAGGCGTTGGGTCGTAAAAGCTTCAAGTTATTTAAGTCCAGTCGGATGCGCGCAGACTACTCTGTTAAGTAGGGTATTGCTCAGCGTGATGAACGGTTATAAATCTACTTGTAAGCGCTGGTCTATCGGTGGTGGGCAGGAGCTTTCTCGCACAATTAATTGGGTAGGGAGGGTCATTTCAGGATTAGGTTTTTTGCCCGATAAAATGTCGAGCAACAGTTTCATTGAGGTTTCTCCAATGAGCTGCCGTGGTTGGTGAATCGTGGTTAATTCAGGCACGCAATATTCACTGAGCGCAAGATTATCAAAACCAATAACCGACAACTCACTGGGGACTGGAATACCCATTTCTCGCGCTATTTTTAGTACGCCAATCGCAGCCTCGTCACTGTGGCAAACAATGGCGGACGGTTTATTGTCTAAGGACAATAGTTGCTTGCCAAGGTTGTAGCCTGCGATGTAAGACAAATCGCATTCCAAAATATAACCTTCGGTAGAGGGGAGCTTCCACTTTGTCATGGTTTCGGTGTGACCATTTACGCGGGCATTATATACAGGATTGCTTCTTTTTCCTGTGATGCAGGCTATTTTGTAATGCCCCATCATAATCAAATACTCAACGCCTTTTTTTGCGCTGTAGTGATTGTCTATATGCACGGTGGGTACCGGTATGTCGGAAAAATATTCACCAGCAATCACAATAGGTAATTTTACTTCACCGGCACTATTCACAATCATAGATTCAGGCACATCAGAAGAAAGCGATAAAACACCATCTACTTGTTTACTGTCGAATAGATCAAAGTAACTGCGCAGCCGAGAGGACTCGTTACCCGCATCACCAATGAGCAGTTTGTAGCCGTTTTTATGTGCGAGCGCTTCGATACCGTGTACGACATCAGAAAAAAATGTGCTGTCTATATTGGGAAGCACAACGACAATGGTTTTAGACTCACTTTTACGTAAGCTTCTGGCAAGACCGTTAGGTGAATAACCCGCGTCAGAAGCGGCTTTTTCTACTTTAAGACGAGTGATTGGTGACACCATCTCTGGGTTAGTCAATGCTCTAGAAACGGTCGCGGTCGATACGCCAGCGAGCTTCGCTACATCTTTAACGGTGGCCATAAAAGTCCAATACCAAGCAGAAAGAAAAAAGAATGGCGCCCAAATGCATAGCCTTTTAATGATGGGTCGATAAAAACCGCCATATTACCAAAATCCTTCACTAAGCGCAGTGGCTATTGCATAGGAAAATAGTATTGAGACGGTAGAGTCATTAAGGCTTGAACCCTAATGACTCTGTAGTAAAGACCGTGTTAGTAAGCCGCGTCTTTAAAGTAATACTCTGCGGCGTTTTCTTTAGTCACCAAGTCAGCACCTAAAATAACGCGAGATGGCTCGTGGTATAAGTAGCCGAGCTTTTCGTTTTTCACACCATGAACGGCCAATGCGATGCCAGAAGCAATCATAGATGGGCTATAAGTCACGGTCGCACGTACCATTTTGTTGCTATGCTGAATCATTTCGATAATGTCTTTAGAACCTGCACCACCCAATACGGTTTTGATGTCTGTACGGCCAGACTCTTCAATTGCTTTTAAAACACCTTTTAGCATGTCGTCATCTTGGCACCATACAGCGTCAATTTCAGGGTGTTTTTGTAGAAAGTTTTCCATCACGGCTAGGGCTTTTTGAGTTGACCAATCGCCAGGTTGCGAATCAAGAATTTTGATGTTCGGATAGCCCGCTATAACATCATTAAAAGCGTCAACACGCTGTTTGTTGATCGGGATCTGCATGCCTTCAATGACTACAATGTTTCCTTTCCCAGACATTTCTTTGGCGAGCCATTGAGCACCAACACGGCCTAAACCTTCATTGTCCCCTGCGATAAAGACATTTTGAGCTGGATGGGCAAGTTCTCTATCCACGACCACTGTATAAATCCCCTCGTCGTAGGCTTCTTCAATCACCTTTTGTAATGTCGCTGGGTTATGAGGAAGAATGACCAAGGCATCTATGCCTTTTATCATCAAATCTTCCACGTCGCCGACTTGTTTCGAGCCTGAGCTAGAAGCAACGACATAAAACTCAATGTCTTTTTCTTTGGCTTTTAAATCTGCAGCGGCTTTATTCGCCCACCAAAGTAGACCCGCAGTCCAGCCATGGTCGGCAGATGGAACACTAACACCGACTTTGTATTTGGCCGCATAGCTTGAGCCAACAAAGGCAAAAAGCATCGTAAATACTGCGATTACTCTCATGATGTTATTTTTATATTTCATGGAAACTCTCCGTTTTACATTGTTTTAATAGTGAGCAAAACAGTGGTTTTACTCGTTTGTTAGCCTTTCTTCTTATGCATTACATATTAAGAAAGACGAAGTCGTTAGCGGTCGCCTTTGAATTGAACAAGCACCGCAGTCAAAATCACGAGACCTTTCACCATGCCTTGTAGGTAAGGTGAAATTCCCATTAAATTCAGCATGTTATTAATAATACCTAGGATGATGGCACCAATAACGGTGCCCCAAATAGTGCCTTTACCACCGGATAACGCGGTACCACCGATGACAACGGCGGCAATGGCGTCTAGTTCATAAAATAAACCAGCATCGCCAGGGCTAACGGAGTTTAAGCGCGATGCTAATAACACCGCGGATATGCCAACCGACACGCCAGCGATGACGAAGGTAAGGAAATATACCCAGCGGACTTTAATTGCGGAATATGACGCGACTTTTGAGTTTGAACCTACCGCACAAACATGGCGGCCAAAAGCGCTGTGTTTTAGCAAGATATGGTAGGCAATGGCTAATAATAAAAAGATCCAAACCGGGTAGGGGATCGCCCATAAATAGCCACCGCCAATGTCTGCGAAATGGTTGTTTTCAGACACCATCTCCCCAGCATCACTGATGTACAGTGTCATAGAACGGAAGATGGACATGGTCGCTAATGTAGCAATGAAAGAAGCGACTCTCCCTCGTGTGATAACGAGACCATTAATGGCACCAAATACGCCACCTAATGCAATGGCAGAGGACACCGCCATGGCAACAGCCCACCAGCCATCACCAGCACCATTGATAATCATAATAGACAGCACGCCAACCAACGCCACCATCGAACCAACAGACAAATCAATGCCGCCCGCGATGATGACAAAAGTCATGCCGAGGGCAATGATGCCAGTATAGGAAACCTGCCTTAATACATTGGTGATGTTACGTGGTATTAAGAAGTGCTCACTGGCAATGGACGAAAATATAACCAGTAGAACTAACGCGATAAAAGGAGCATAAGTCGCTATATCAAGCCGCTTTAAGCGTGTAATCATGGGCGACAACGGAAGCATGGCCATAGTAAATCCTCAAGTATTCTTATTGTTATTTGCACGCGTGAGTTCGATAAAAATCACAGGTGTTATTTAGTTGTGTTTTGGCTATAGATGACGAACCGCTCGTCGCTCTAAGCCTGAGCCATGGTTTTTAAGCCAGCAGCGTAATACATAATTTCTTTTTCATTAATGGCATCACCAGTTAATTCCCCCATGATTTGTCCAGACCTCATCACCATGACGCGATTCGATAACCCCATTACCTCTTCAAGTTCAGATGAAATTACAATGATGGAAACGCCTTGCTCGGTTAGTGAGTGGATAAAATGGTAGATTTCCTTTTTTGTGTTCACGTCGATACCGCGAGTGGGCTCATCAAGAATAAGAATGCTCGGTTGAGTATCCATCCACTTTGATAAGTACACTTTTTGCTGATTGCCTCCGCTTAAATTTGCCAAATTGGAATGCAAAGAGGCGGCTTTGATGTCAAAACGTTTGACATAATCTCGTGCGACACTGTTTTCCTTTTTATGCTGAATAAGCCAGCCTTTGACATAAGACGCTAATGAAATCAGAGTGATGTTTTTTGGAATATCAAAATTCATGATCAACCCCTTTCCTTGTCGATCTTCTGATAAATAGGCCAAATTATAAGCCACGGCATCGGCTATAGAATGGATCGCGACTTTCTCGCCATTTATTTCGATGTCCCCGCTGTCTTTTTTGCGCAATCCCATCACGGCTTCTGCCGTCTCGGTACGTCCTGCACCGATTAAACCAGCAAAACCAAGTACTTCGCCTTTTTTGAGGTCGAAATTAATGTCCTTAAGCACATCTTTAATGGATAAATTACTCACTCTGAGGACAACATCATCACTTGGTATTGTGCGTTGCGGATAAATTTGATTTAACTCACGACCAACCATTTTACGAGCCATGTCTTCTTCATTGATCTCTGACACATCATCGACACTCACCAAATGGCCGTCTCTTAGAATGGCCAAACGATCGCAGAGTAACTTCACTTCTTTGAGTTTGTGCGAAATGAAGATAATGGTGACACCACGCTGTTTGAGTTTGTCGACCAAGGAGAAAAATATATCGACTTCATGGTCTGTCAGAACCGTAGTGGGCTCATCCATAATGAGAATACGCGAGTCATTGACCAGTGCTTTCGCAATTTCCACCATTTGCTTCTCAGCAACACTGAGGTTTTCAATCAGCGAATCAGGGCTCAAACTGGTTTCTAATTCTTTTAATAATACGTTCGCTCTGTCACGCATCACCGATTTATTGAGTAAAAACCCTTTTTTAATTTCGTTGCCAAGAAATATATTTTCAAACACATTTAGGCTGCTGATTAAGTTGAACTCTTGCGGAATCATCGCAATACCTAAGCGCTTTGCATCAGACGCAGACTGAATGGACACTTCAACGCCATCAATCTTAATACTGCCCGTTGTTTTGGTATAAATGCCGCTGATGATCTTGAGCAGGGTGGATTTGCCTGCCCCATTTTCACCTAACACGCCGAGTACCTCGCCAGCAAAAATATCCAAAGTAATTTTGTGCAACACGCGTACACCAGAAAACTCTTTGACGATGCCGCGTATTTGCATAATGGGTTCATTCATTTACTTTGCCTCTTGGTGACTGTGCATTTGGCTGGTGGGCGTTAAGCGAATGCCACGCACTATCGTTAGCCGATGAGGCTAGCACGGCAGTAATGAATTTCATGCCTTCAACACCATCATCAATACTGGGGATTAACCCCTGAACAGAGCGGACATCAGCACCGTCTTCAATGGCGTGAATCGCGACGGCAATGTCCACATACAAATTAGCAAACCCTTCCAAATACCCTTCTGGGTGTCCGGCAGGTACGCGAGAAAGACGATTGGCTTCTTCACCTGCGCCGTGGCCAGCTCGAGTGATTTTCTGTGTTGATTCGCCCAATATGGATAGCCATAGTTCATTAGGGGACTCTTGTGCCCACTCAATGCCTGCTTTCTCGCCATAAATGCGAATCTTTAGACCATTCTCATTCCCCGGCGCCACTTGGCTAGACCACAACATGCCTTTTGCACCACCGTCAAAGCGCAGCATGGTGTGGACGTTGTCGTCCAAACGTCGACCGCTCACAAATGCGGTTAAATCCGCAGAGACTTGATGTACTTTTTGACCTGAAATAAAACAAGCTAAATTAAACGCGTGTGTTCCAATGTCACCCAAACAGCCCGCCATGCCAGATTTTTCCGGATCAGTGCGCCACTGGGCTTGCTTGTTGTCCGTACTTTCGGCCTGTTCTGTCAGCCAATCTTGGGCGTATTCCACTTGGATAACGCGTAGCTTCCCCAGTACGTCGCTATCAACCAGGTGCTTGGCGTGTCTAACGAGCGGGTAGCCGGTGTAGTTGTGAGTAAGAGCAAAAAAGGCACCGGATTTGGTTACTAGCTTTTTAAGTTCCAAGGCTTCGCTTAAATCCTTTGTCACGGGTTTATCACAAATCACGTGAATGCCTTGTTCTAAAAATGCTTTGGCAACGGGGTAGTGCATGTGGTTGGGTGTGACAATAATCACCGCTTGAATGCCGTCTTTGCGCTTTTTTTCTTGTTTGGCCATGGCTGAGAAAGAGGAATAAGAGCGCTCGTCATTAATCCCAAGGCGCCGAGCAGAGCTAAGAGCTCGGTCAGGGTCAGAGGACAATGCGCCAGCAACCAGTTCATAACCATCGTCTATGCGAGTCGCAATGCGATGCACCGCACCAATAAAAGCGCCATCACCGCCACCCACCATGCCGATACGAATACGTTTGTGCGTCATGATCTTCTCCCGTTAACTCAAGCCAAGAAGTCGGCGGTTCATTTCGTTATCAACGCCGCTGCTGGCAAAGTCATCAAATGCGCGCTCAGTTACTCGAATTAAATGATTGTTGACAAATTTAACGCCTTCTTCGGCACCGGCTTCTGGGTGCTTCATGCAGCATTCCCATTCAATAACCGCCCATCCGCCAAAATCATATTGGGTGAGCTTAGAAAAAATGCCTTTAAAGTCCACTTGGCCATCGCCTAAAGAACGAAAACGCCCAGCG
This sequence comes from Marinomonas primoryensis, assembly GCF_013372285.1. NCBI lineage: Bacteria > Pseudomonadati > Pseudomonadota > Gammaproteobacteria > Oceanospirillales > Oceanospirillaceae > Marinomonas > Marinomonas primoryensis. The sequence continues at coordinate 1,919,566 of NZ_CP054301.1, forward strand.
CGATCGATCCAGTGTTGATAACCGCCATAAACACCTTGTCTGCCGGTTGAGTTAAATTCGGCGTCTTTTACATGGAACATCTTGATGCGTTCATGATAGATGTCGATGAACTGCAAATAATCGAGCTGCTGCAACACAAAGTGAGAAGGGTCAAAAAGGATGTTGGCTCGTGGATGATGGTTGGTTGCTTCTAAAAATAGATCGAAGGTGACACCATCGTGTAAATCTTCTCCAGGGTGGATTTCATAGCAGACATTAACGCCGCAACGATCAAATTCATTCAGAATCGGAATCCAACGATTGGCCAATTCTTTAAAACCGGCTTCAACCAATCCCGCTGGCCTTTGTGGCCAAGGGTAAAGATAAGGCCAGAGTAGAGCGCCGGAAAAGGTGGCGTGATTGGTGAGGCCTAAATTTTTGGAGGCTTGTGCGGAT